>NZ_LXKR01000013.1:0-178089 GCF_001692375.1 Serratia sp. 14-2641
TCCCACCTGACCCCATGCCGAACTCAGAAGTGAAACGCCGTAGCGCCGATGGTAGTGTGGGGTCTCCCCATGCGAGAGTAGGACACTGCCAGGCATCAATTAAACGTTATCAGTATGACACCTGATAATGCGCGAAATCACCAAGGTGGTTTTGCCAGCATCGAAAGATGCGACGTAAAAGAATCGGTGGAGCGGTAGTTCAGTTGGTTAGAATACCTGCCTGTCACGCAGGGGGTCGCGGGTTCGAGCCCCGTCCGTTCCGCCACTTATTTAAATTATGCCTGCTACTGTTAGCAGGCATAATGTTAAGCGTAATTTAGGGGCGTAGCTCAGTTGGTAGAGCACCGGTCTCCAAAACCGGGTGTCGCGAGTTCGAGTCTCTCCGCCCCTGCCATATTAGAAACCCTTTGCGAAAGCGAAGGGTTTTTTTTGCTTTCTACTCGCCTAGAATTGCCAGTCCTCCCGCTAACGCGTACAAAATTCCCGCCGAAATCGTTCCCAATTTAGACATTTCTAGCTGTATCTATGCACAAAATGGTTGTAATCCCGCGCTGTGATATCGCTCATCATTCCTCCCTGTATTTCAACTACACCTTATAAGCCCCACGAGTTTTTTGGGCACACTCGATGAAAGCGAATACACCTACAACCATCTCTGTCTGACCGAGTCAGGTAGAGCGAGGAGAAAAACATGGTTAAGCGTTTACTGTTAGCGGCCGCCATAAGCGGTGTGTTGATGGGAGCGGTGCAGGCTGCCCCCTTGGTTGTCGGCTTTTCTCAGATTGGTTCTGAATCAGGATGGCGTTCGGCAGAAACCAAAGTGGCGAAACAGGAGGCGGAAAAACGGGGTATTACGCTGAAAATCGCCGATGCACAGCAAAAGCAGGAAAACCAGATCAAGGCGGTGAGATCCTTTATTGCTCAAGGCGTTGACGCCATCTTCATTGCGCCGGTAGTGGCCACTGGTTGGACCCCGGTATTGCAGGAAGCGAAAGAGGCCAAAATTCCGGTCTTCCTGTTGGATCGCATGATCGAAGTGAACGATCCCTCGCTGTATACCGCTGCCGTCGCTTCTGACAGCGTCCATGAAGGGAAAGTTGCAGGCGAATGGCTAGTGAAAGCCGTTGCGGGCAAGCCCTGTAACGTGGTGGAACTGCAAGGTACCGTTGGGTCCAGCGTGGCCATTAACCGCAAGAAAGGCTTTGCGGACGGTATTGCCTCTGCCGACAACGTCAAAATCATCCGTTCGCAGTCCGGCGACTTTACTCGCAGCAAGGGTAAAGAGGTGATGGAAAGCTTTATCAAGGCTGAACAGAACGGCAAAAATATCTGCGCCGTCTATGCACATAACGACGATATGGCCATTGGTGCCATCCAGGCGATCAAAGAAGCCGGCCTCAAACCGGGCTCACAGATCAAGGTTGTTTCCATCGACGGCGTGCCGGATATCTTCAAAGCGATGATGGAAGGGGAAGCCAACGCCACGGTTGAACTGACGCCAAATATGGCAGGCCCTGCGTTTGATGCCTTGATTGCATTGAAAAAAGACGGCACACAGCCACAGAAATTTATCCAGACCGAGTCGAAACTGCTGCAGCCTGAAACTGCCAGACAGGAATACGATATGAAGAAAAGCATGGGATATTGATCGTTAACAGGCGGAGCAGATAATGGCTACACCTCAGGCAGCATTATTGGCAATAAGCGGATTATCCGTGGAGTTTCCAGGTGTAAAAGCGCTGGAGCAGGTTGATTTCACACTACAACGCGGTGAGGTGGTGGCGCTTCTTGGGGAAAACGGCGCGGGCAAGTCCACGCTGATTAAGGCATTGACCGGTGTTTACCAACGCTCCGCCGGTGAGATCTGGCTAGAAGGCACCGCGATTGCGCCACAGAATACGGCCCAGGCGCAATCGTTGGGGATTGGCACCGTCTATCAGGAAGTTAACCTGCTGCCTAATATCTCGGTGGCCGCCAATCTGTTTATCGGCCGCGAACCTACCCGTTTTGGCCTGATCGATCAAAAAACCATGTTGCGTAATGCCCGTCAGCTGCTGGAAGGCTATGGATTACCGCTGGATGTCAGCCAGCCGCTGGGCAACTACTCGATCGCCATTCAGCAAATTGTCGCGATTGCTCGCGCCGTCGATCTCTCCGCCAAGGTACTGATCCTGGATGAACCCACCGCCAGCCTGGATGCCAAGGAAGTCACCCTGCTGCTGGATATTCTTAGCCAACTGCGATCTCAGGGAATGGGGATGATCTTCGTCACCCATTTTCTCGAACAGGTTTACCGCATCAGCGATCGTATTACGGTGTTGCGTAACGGCAAGCTGGTCGGGACTCGTGTCACCGCCGAGCTGCCACGGCTCGAGTTGGTGCAGATGATGCTTGGCCATAGTTTTGATGAGACGCTGCTCAAACGCAGCGAACATCAGGCCGTGCAGGCTCCGCCGTTAGTGGAGTTTAGCGGTTATGGCCGACGCGGCATGGTTGAGCCCTTTGATCTGGCTCTACGGCCTGGGGAAATCGTCGGCCTGGCTGGTTTACTGGGATCGGGGCGTACTGAGACGGCACAACTGATCTTCGGCATTAAGGCTCGGGATAAAGGTATTGCGAAGGTTGAGGGCAAAACGGTGGCGATCCCTACGCCCCGTAAAGCGGCCAGCCTGGGATTTGGCTATTGCCCAGAAGATCGTAAGACCGACGGTATTGTCGGCGCGGCCACGGTAAGGGAAAACATCATTCTGGCATTGCAGGCGCAGCGTGGCTGGTTACGGCCTATCCCGCTGCGTGAGCAAACCCGAATTGCGGAAGATTTCATTAAACTGCTGGGGATCCGCACGCCGGGGCCGGAGCAGCAAATCCAGTACCTTTCCGGCGGTAACCAGCAGAAGGTACTGCTTTCCCGCTGGCTGGCGACCAAACCCCGTTTCCTGATCCTGGATGAGCCAACGCGTGGCATTGACGTGGGGGCCCATGCGGAAATTATCCGCCTGATTGAACGGCTCTGTGATGAAGGGTTGGCACTGCTGGTTATTTCCTCCGAACTGGAGGAGCTAGCAGGCTATGCCGATCGCATCGTGGTATTACGCGATAGAAAACATGTGGCGCAGCTTGAGCATGATGCCATTACGGTTCCCGCCATTATGCAGGCCATTGCCGTGCAACAGGGGGCAGCATGAACCACAGGAGTTTTCCCATGACCGGTGGACCGCGCAAAGTAAGGTGGGTAATGCCCGCCGGAGCGACGCAGCTGGGGGCGCTGGCGGTGATTTTACTTATCGATAGCCTGGTCGCTCCCCATTTCTTTTCAATTCATATCCAGGATGGCCGCCTGTTCGGCAGCGTGATTGATATTTTTAACCGTGGCGCCCCTGTCGCGCTGCTTGCTTTGGGTATGACGCTAGTGATCGCCACCGGTGGGATCGATCTCTCCGTCGGTGCGGTAATGGCGATTGCCGGGGCGACAGCGGCCACCATGACTAGCGCTGGCTACCCATTAGCTTACATCCTGGGGGCCGCATTAGCGGTTGGGGCACTGTGTGGCCTGTGGAACGGCTTCTTGGTTGCGGTGCTGCAAATCCAGCCGATCGTCGCTACCTTGATGTTGATGGTGGCCGGGCGCGGTATCGCGCAGTTGATTACCGAAGGACAAATCGTCACCTTTGAGAGTCAAGGGTTAGCCAAGCTTGGCAGTGGTTCGCTGATGTATCTGCCGATGCCAGTGATCATTGCTACCATCATGCTGCTGCTGATTTGGTTACTGATACGCAAAACCGCTTTGGGGCTGTTTATTGAAGCGGTCGGTATCAATCTGCGCTCAGCACGTAATGCTGGCGTCAGTACTCGCTGGGTGATTATTGCGGTATATATCATTTGCGGCCTGTGCGCAGCGGTGGCAGGGATTATCGTCACGGCGGATATCCGCGGTGCGGATGCCAACAATGCGGGCCTGTGGCTCGAACTGGATGCGATCCTGGCCGTGGTGATTGGTGGTGGGTCATTGCTGGGCGGACGTTTTAATCTGCTGCTCTCGGTGGTGGGGGCATTAATCATTCAGGGCATGAATACTGGAATTCTGCTTTCGGGTTATAAACCGGAGTTTAACCTGGTGTTGAAAGCGGTGGTGGTATTAGCCGTGTTGCTGGTGCAATCCCCAAGTGTGTCATTACAGCGGTTGTGGCGGAGACGTAAATCATGATGAAGCGTAACCTTCCCCTATTGATCACGATCGCGGTTTTCCTGCTGGGTTACGCCTTTTGCCTCAGTCAATTCCCCAGCTTCGCTTCCACCCGCGTCTGGTGCGATTTGCTGACCGACAACGCTTTTCTCGGCATTGTGGCCGTAGGCATGACCTTTGTGATCCTTTCAGGGGGCATAGATCTTTCGGTGGGCTCGGTGATCGCCTTTACCGGCGTACTGCTGGCCAAGCTGATTGGCACTTATGGTATTGCTCCAGGTTATGCATTTGTCATTGCCTTGCTGATGGGGGCCTCATTTGGGGCGCTGATGGGGTGGATCATTGACGTGCTGAAATTACCTGCTTTTATCATCACGCTTGCGGGGATGTTCTTCGTGCGCGGCATGAGTTTTATCGTGTCAGAAGAGTCTTTGCCGATCGATCACCCGCTTTATGCCACGCTGGCAAACTATGCCTGGAAAGTCCCCGGTGGTGGCCGATTTACCTTATTGGCGCTGGTGATGCTGCTGGTCGTGGCGATTGGCATGATCCTGGCGCATCGCACCCGTTTTGGCCATAACGTCTATGCCATCGGGGGTAATCCGGTCTCCGCTGCGCTGATGGGGGTGCCGGTACGGCGTACCACCATCCAGATTTACATGCTCTCCAGTACGCTGGCGGCCCTCTCCGGCATAATTTTCTCGCTGTACACTTCTGCCGGTTATGCGCTGGCTGCCAGTGGTGTTGAACTGGATGCCATTGCGGCGGTCGTGATTGGGGGAACATTGCTGACTGGCGGCGTCGGTACCATTTTGGGCACCTTGTTTGGCGTGCTGATCCAAGGCTTGATCCAGAGTTACATCACTTTTGATGGCTCCCTCAGCTCCTGGTGGACCAAAATCGTCATCGGCATCCTGCTGTTCTGCTTTATCGGCCTCCAGAAGGCGATGAGCGCCTTTTGGCAGACCAGACGGGCAAAAACCCCGCCATCCCCGCCTGAAGCCGTCATAGCCGCTCAGGTTGCGGTATTTAAAGGTATTTTCAGCAGTTGGCGGATTAACGGCTGTTGGTCGCTGTTTTGCAGCCAGACGGCATAAAGCGGACGAACGATCGGCTGGGCGTCAGCAACAGCGACCAGTTGAGGGTAGTCTTTTTCCCACTGGCTGGGGAGAAATGCACAGCCACCGGTTGTCTCCAGCAATTGGCGCGTCAGATGCGCCGAAGTAGTGGTCAGCACGGGCATGCTGTCGCCCTCAAGCATGCGGGCTTCCTGTTGGTGAAAATCGGCACCCCATTCCAGTTTGATGTAAGGCATGGGGGCGGGGTTATCGCGTAGCGACGAGGAAAACAGGCGAAGCGAGAAGTTACCCAATAGCTGGCTGGCCAGCTCATCCATCTTTGGCGGTTCGGTGGTGATTAGCAAATCGAGCTGTCTTTCATGTAACTGCTTCACCAACGAATGGCGCAGGGCTACCCTGGCTTCGAGCTGCAAGGCCTCCCGCTGCTGGTAGAGCGATTGCAGCCAGGGCGTGAGGTAAGCTTCCCATAGCGACGCGGTGGCACCGATCGAAAGTTCGCTGTGCTGTAGCGATCGCACCACCTCTTTCTTTGCCAACTGCCACGTGTTCATCAGGCTCTCGGCATAGGGCAACAGCCGCTCTCCTGCAGGTGTCAGGCGGATGTTGTTGCGGTGGCGAGTGAATAAATTCGCCCCTAATTGAGTTTCAAGCTGACGGATACGGAAACTCACCGCAGACTGCGTTAAGTACAGGGATTCCGCTGCGCGGCCAAAGTGTCGCGTTCTACTGACCTCCAAAAAGGTTTTCAGTAATTCGGTGTCCACACCAATCTCCAAAGTTTTTTATCGTTAAGATTTAAATGTTTTGTTTTACACGATGTCAAGCCTATCTAATACTCCGCGCCATAAACAGCACGGCCATGAGAGAATTAGGAGCGTGTCAGATGGCGGATAGCTTCACCACCAACAGTCGTTTTTTTGATAATAAAAACTATCCTCGCGGGTTCTCCCGTCACGGCGATTTCACCATTAAAGAAGCGCAATTGCTAGAGCGTTTCGGGTATGCGTTCAACGAGTTGGATGCCGGCAAACGCCAGCCAGCCACTGAAGAAGAACAGTTGTTCGTTGCAGTGTGTCGCGGTGAGCGTGAACCGGTAACCGAGCAAGAAAAAGTATGGTCTAAATATCTGGCGCGCACCCGCCGCCCGAAAAAATTCCATACGCTGTCAGGTGGCAAGCCGCAGGCTGATGCGGTAGAAGACTACACTGAAAGCGACGATTGATCATCATGGGGCCATTCGGCCCCATTTTTTATTCCAGGCTGCGGTGTAGCTGCAGCAGCAGGCGATCCATACTGCGATAGCTGAGCGCTTCGCTGAGATGGCGTTTATCAATCTGTTGTTCCCCTGCCAAATCGGCCAGCGTGCGTGCCACTTTCAGGATGCGATGCCAGGCTCGAACCGATAATCCCAGTTGGCTCAGCGTTTTCTCTAAAAACTCCGCTTCAGTTGCAGGCAAATGGCAATCCCGATCCACCTCGCGGTTACTCAACAGCGCATTCACTTTACCTGCCCGTGCCAGCTGCTGTTCGCGCGCCACCAGCACCCGTTGACGTACCTGTTGGCTGCTTTCCCCAGCATGGTGCTGCTTGGCCAGTACGCCCGGTGGCAGCAGCGGCACCTCAATCGACAAATCAAATCGATCGAGGAAGGGGCCAGAGAGCCTGCCGAGGTAGCGCAAAATCTGCTGCGGTGGCGTGCGGTTGTGTATGCCCTGATAGTGCCCGGTTGGGCTGGGGTTCATCGCCGCAATCAGCTGCACTCGGGCAGGGAAGCGTACCTTGGCGCTGGCGCGTGAGATGACGATTTCACCGGATTCCAGTGGCTCACGCAGCGCATCTAATACTCGCCGTTCAAATTCGGGTAACTCATCCAGAAACAGTACGCCGTTGTGCGCCATGGAGATTTCCCCTGGCCGTGGCAAGGAACCTCCCCCAACCAGGGCAGCCATCGAAGCGCTGTGGTGTGGGGCGCGAAACGGCCGCTGGCGCCATGGCAGGGTTTCATCTGGATGATGCAGTAGGCTGGCAACGGCGACGCTTTCCAGCGCCTCCCGATCGCTTAACGGCGGCAGCAAGCCATTGAGGCGGCTGGCCAGCATGGTTTTGCCGGTGCCCGGAGGGCCAAGCAGCAACAGGTTGTGGCCCCCGGCCGCGGCAATTTCCAACGCTCGCTTTGCCTGTTCCTGGCCAATGACTTCCTGCAAGTCGGCAGTTTCCGTTGACGTGGCAGCCGCAGGAGGCGCTACGGCGATCGGCAGATCCCCCTTACCCTGCAAAAAAGCGCAAACCTCCAGTAAATGTTCTGCGACTCGGGTCGTGCTGTTGGGAAGCAACCCCGCCTCTTTGCCGTTGGCCGCAGCCAGGATCAACTCCCGCTTGGCCTCGGCTGCCGCTATTGCCGCCGGAATGGCGCCGTGCACCGCCCTCAATGCGCCAGAAAGCGCTAATTCACCCAGGAACTCATAGTGCGCCAACTTATCTGCTGGCAGCTGCTCTGAGGCCGCCAGAATGGCCAGCGCAATGGGTAAATCATAGCGCCCCCCTTCCTTAGGCAAATCGGCCGGTGCCAGATTGACGGTGATGCGTTTGGCCGGAAAGGTGAAGCCGTTGTTGATCAGTGCGCTGCGCACCCGGTCACGGGCTTCTTTCACCGTGGTTTCCGGCAGGCCGACCAGTGTAAGGCCGGGTAATCCGTTGCTGATATGGACTTCAACCATGACCGAAGGCGCCTGCACGCCGATCGTGGCACGGGTATAGATTACCGCCAGTGACATATTGCTCTCCTCGCTGAAGGCAACATGATGCGGGAACAGCCCGAAAGCCGCGCGCTACTCATCGTCAATTTGCGTAGTGCTACAAAATTAAAAGTAATTTATTTCATCACGTTAGTGATTTTTTTCAAGCTGCTACGCATTTCGTTGTAATACCCATTAACAATTACGGGAAAGCTGCAACAAATTAGCAAGCTAACCAAGTTGCAACAGCAGGGTTAATGGGTGTATTTAACAATTGGTTAAAATAAAAATCACTTCTTTAACAAAGCCCCGACCGCTACCGCACCCGCTGCGGCCGCCGCTAAATCTGATGACCTAGTACTCTACGGTAGGGATAACACTATGTTTGGTTGGACTCCGCTGCAGCGCAATGCGGCAATTGCCAGCTTTTCAAGCTGGACGCTCGATGCTTTCGATTTCTTTGTGCTGGTCTTCCTGCTCAGCGATATAGCTCAGGCTTTTCAGGTCGGGATGGAAGAAGTCACCCTGGCGATCCTGCTGACGTTGGCGGTACGCCCGATTGGCGCGCTTATTTTTGGCCGTGCGGCGGAAAAGTACGGTCGTAAACCGATCCTGATGTTGAATATCGTGTTTTTCTCGGTATTTGAGCTGTTGTCGGCGGCCGCTCCTTCTTTGACCGTCTTCCTGTTGCTGCGAGTGCTTTACGGCGTGGCGATGGGCGGCATCTGGGGCGTGGCCTCTTCGCTGGCGATGGAAAGCATCCCTGACCGTTCGCGTGGCCTGATGTCCGGTATCTTCCAGGCGGGGTATCCGTTTGGCTATCTGTTGGCGGCGGTGGCCTATGGCCTGCTGTTTGAAGTGGTCGGCTGGCGTGGCATGTTCGTGATCGGGGCCGCGCCGATCCTGTTGCTGCCGTTTATCTACTTCTGCGTGGAAGAGTCGCCGGTGTGGCTGGCGGCACGGGCACGTAAAGAAAGCACCGCTTTGCTGCCAGTTCTCAAGAGTCATTGGAAGCTGTGTCTCTATCTGGTGCTGCTGATGGCGGCGTTTAATTTCTTCTCCCACGGCACGCAGGACATGTATCCGGCCTTCCTGAAAATTCAGCACGGTTTCGATCCTAAAACCGTCAGTATCATCGCCATTAGCTACAATATCGCGTCCATTATCGGCGGTATTTTCTTTGGTACTCTGTCGGAAAAAATTGGCCGCAAGAAAGCCATAATTATTGCTGCCCTGCTGGCGTTACCGGTCATCCCGCTGTGGGCCTTCGCGAGTGGTTCGCTGATGCTGGGGTTGGGGGCGTTCATGATGCAATTCATGGTTCAGGGGGCATGGGGGGTGATCCCAACCTACCTCAACGAACTGGTGCCAGCGAATACTCGCGCGGTATTGCCAGGGTTTGTTTACCAACTGGGTAACCTGATTGCTTCGGTGAATGCAACCTTGCAGGCCGCGATTGCGGAACATCATGGGCAAAACTACGGCCTGGCGATGGCGATAATCGCCGGGACGGTGGCGATTGTGATCGCGGTGCTGGTGTATTTTGGCAAGGATACGCGCGGCAAAGCGATTGCGGTGGAAAGTAAAGCGCCTAGTGCTGGTGTTAGCGTTTGAATTTCATGCGTTTTGTTGCAGTTTTGACCCGGCAGAGCCGAATAATAACGCAAAAAAAGTGTTGTCAGGTTACCGCCTGCTATGGTAACTCTGTAGGCATTAGTTCGAAACAAGCATAGTGAACAAACCGATTATGAAAGCCCTAGCCCAAGTGATTAGCCTAGTCGTGATTAGCGTGGTGGTGATTATTATCCCACCGTGCGGGGCTGCACTTGGACGAAGAAAGGCTTAGAAAACAAGCCGGAATCGCAAGATAACCCCCGCACCCAAAAGGTCCGGGGGTTTTTTTATGCCAAGAAAATGTGAACAAGGAGCAGAGAATGACCAACAGAATAAAATCCTGCACTTCCCGCAACAAGGCGGGGAAATAACCATGAATGGTGCTCAGTGGGTAGTTCAAGCGTTGCGTGCGCAGGGGGTAGACAAGGTATTCGGCTATCCCGGTGGTGCGATCATGCCGGTCTACGATGCGTTGTATGACGGCGGGGTTGAACATCTGCTGTGTCGTCATGAGCAAGGTGCGGCGATTGCGGCTATTGGCTATGCCCGTTCCAGCGGTAAAGTTGGCGTCTGTATCGCCACCTCTGGCCCCGGCGCGACCAACCTGATCACCGGGTTGGCGGATGCGCTGCTGGACTCGGTGCCAGTGGTTGCGATCACCGGTCAGGTCGGTTCTGCGCTTATCGGTACCGATGCTTTTCAGGAGATCGATGTTCTGGGCCTGTCTCTGGCCTGTACCAAACACAGTTTCCTGGTGGAGTCGCTGGAAGCGCTGCCGGGGATCATGGCAGAGGCGTTTGCCATTGCCACCAGCGGCCGCCCAGGCCCGGTACTGATCGACATCCCGAAAGACATCCAACTGGCGCAGGGTGATTTGCCTCCCCATCTGATGCCGGTAGAAGATCCGTTCGAACATCCCGCAGCAGAGTTGGCCATGGCCACGCAACTGCTGGCACAGGCGAAGAAGCCGATGCTGTATGTGGGCGGTGGCGTGGGGATGGCGCAGGCCGTCCCGGCATTACGGGAATTTGTCGAGCTGACGCAGATCCCAACCGTGGCGACCTTGAAAGGCCTGGGCGCACCGGATGCCAACCATCCGTATTATCTCGGCATGTTGGGTATGCATGGCACCAAAGCTGCCAACTTTGCCGTGCAAGAGTGTGATTTATTGATAGCCGTGGGGGCGCGTTTTGACGACCGGGTGACCGGCAAGCTGAACGCCTTTGCGCCGCAGGCCAAGGTGATCCACATGGATATCGACCCGGCGGAAATGAGCAAGCTGCGTCAAGCGCATGTGGCCCTGCAAGGGGATCTGAGAACCCTGCTGCCAGCGCTGCAACAGCCGATGCAGATCGCTCCCTGGCTGCAAAGAGTGGCCGAACTGAAAGAAACCCACCCTTGGCGTTACGACCACCCGGGCCAACCGATTTATGCTCCGTTGCTGCTCAAGCAACTGTCTGAACGCAAACCGGCCAATACCGTAGTGACCACCGACGTGGGCCAGCACCAGATGTGGACAGCTCAGCACATGAGCTTTGAACGCCCAGAGAACTTCATTACCTCCAGCGGGCTGGGGACGATGGGCTTCGGTATCCCCGCTGCGGTAGGTGCGCAGATGGCACGCCCGGAGGACATGGTGATCTGCGTGTCCGGGGATGGTTCCTTCATGATGAACGTGCAGGAGTTGGGCACCATCAAACGCAAACAGTTACCGCTGAAAATCGTGTTACTGGATAACCAGCGTTTAGGGATGGTTCGCCAGTGGCAGCAACTGTTCTTTGATGGTCGTTACAGCGAAACCAACCTCTCCGATAACCCCGATTTCCTGATATTGGCCAGCGCCTTCGGCATCCCCGGCCAACGTATTACCCGCAAAGACCAGGTCGCAGACGCGCTCGATACCTTGCTTAACAGCGAAGGGCCTTATCTGCTGCAGGTTTCCATTGATGAACTCGAGAACGTCTGGCCGCTGGTGCCGCCGGGCGCAGGCAACGAAACCATGTTGGAGAAAGTATCATGATGCAGCATCAACTCTCGATCCAGGCCCGCTTCCGCCCTGAAATGTTAGAGCGCGTATTGCGCGTTGTCCGTCACCGTGGCTTCCAGGTCTGTGCTATGAATATGGCTTCGGGCAGCAATAGCGACGATATAAATATTGAATTGACCGTTGCCAGCCAGCGCCCTGTGGATTTACTGTCATCTCAGTTAAGCAAACTGATGGATGTCTCCAGCGTTGAGATCCAGCAACAATCATCACAACAAATACGCGCCTGATTGCGCAAAAGGAACAGAACAATGACGAAGAAAGCTGATTATATCTGGTTCAATGGTGAGATGGTTCCCTGGGCCGATGCCAAGGTTCACGTAATGTCACATGCGTTACACTACGGGACGTCGGTATTTGAAGGGGTCCGCTGCTACGACTCCCATAAAGGCCCAGTGGTATTCCGCCACCGTGAACATATGCAGCGTCTGCATGACTCGGCCAAAATTTACCGCATGCCGGTAACGCAAAGCGTCGATGAGCTGATGGAAGCCTGCCGTGCTACGCTGCGTAAAAACAATTTGGTCAGCGCTTATATTCGTCCTTTGGTGTTTGTTGGTGATGTTGGCATGGGCGTTAACCCACCGGCTGGCTATAAAACCGACGTGATTATCGCGGCGTTTCCTTGGGGCGCGTATCTGGGTGAAGAAGCGCTGGATCAAGGTATCGATGCGATGGTCTCTTCCTGGCACCGTGTGGCACCAAACACCATTCCTACCGCGGCGAAAGCCGGGGGCAACTACCTTTCCTCACTGCTGGTGGGCAGCGAAGCACGCCGCCACGGCTATCAGGAAGGTATCGCGCTGGATGTTCACGGCTATATCTCTGAAGGCGCAGGCGAGAACCTGTTTGAAGTGAAAGACGGCGTGCTGTTTACTCCACCGTTCACCTCCTCCGCTCTGCCGGGTATCACGCGTGACGCGATCATCAAGCTGGCAAAAGACATGGGCTTCGAAGTGCGTGAGCAAGTGCTTTCCCGTGAGTCTCTGTATCTGGCGGACGAAGTGTTTATGTCCGGCACCGCGGCGGAAATCACGCCGGTGCGCAGCGTGGATGGCATTCAGGTGGGGATCGGCAAGTGCGGCCCAATTACCAAGCAGATCCAGCAGGCATTCTTTGGCCTGTTCAGCGGCAAAACCGAAGACAAGTACGGCTGGTTGGATCCGGTAAACCAATAACGACAGACAACACTAAACGGATGGTTCGTTCGCCATCCGTAAAATGACTATTTTTTGGAGTGAAGAGCATGCCTAAGTACCGTTCCGCCACCACCACCCACGGCCGCAACATGGCGGGTGCCCGCGCATTATGGCGCGCGACCGGGATGACCGACGACGATTTCGGCAAACCGATTATTGCGGTGGTCAACTCCTTCACCCAGTTTGTGCCGGGCCATGTGCATCTGCGCGACTTGGGCAAGTTGGTTGCAGAACAGATCGAAGCCTCTGGCGGCGTTGCCAAAGAGTTCAACACCATTGCGGTGGATGATGGGATCGCCATGGGCCACGGCGGCATGCTCTATTCTCTGCCGTCGCGCGAACTGATCGCCGACTCGGTGGAGTATATGGTGAATGCCCACTGCGCCGATGCGATGGTGTGTATCTCAAACTGCGACAAGATCACCCCAGGGATGCTGATGGCGTCACTGCGCCTGAATATTCCGGTGATCTTCGTTTCCGGCGGCCCGATGGAAGCCGGTAAAACCAAGCTTTCCGACAAAATCATCAAGCTGGACCTGATCGATGCGATGATCCAGGGGGCTAACCCGAACGTCAGCGACGCCGACAGCGCACAAATCGAACGTTCCGCTTGCCCAACCTGCGGTTCGTGCTCCGGGATGTTTACCGCCAACTCCATGAACTGCCTCACCGAAGCGTTGGGCCTATCCCAGCCAGGCAACGGCTCGCTGTTGGCGACCCACGCCGATCGTAAAGACCTGTTCCTGAACGCCGGTAAGCGCATCGTTGAACTGACCAAGCGTTACTACGAGCAGGACGATGAGAGCGCACTGCCACGCAGCATCGCCAACAAGGCCGCGTTCGAAAACGCCATGACGCTGGACATTGCGATGGGTGGCTCCACCAATACCGTGCTGCACCTGTTGGCGGCAGCGCAGGAAGGCGAGATCGACTTCGCCATGGCGGATATCGATCGTCTATCCCGCAAAGTGCCACACCTTTGCAAGGTGGCGCCAAGCACTCAGAAATACCATATGGAAGACGTACACCGTGCCGGTGGCGTGCTGGCCATTCTTGGCGAGCTGGATCGCGCCGGGCTGATGAACCGCGATGTGGATAACATCCTGGGGATGAAGCTGCCAGAGACCCTGGAAAAGTACGACATCATGCTGACTCAGGATGAGGCCGTGAAGAAAATGTTCCGCGCAGGCCCGGCAGGTATCCGTACCACCCAGGCATTCTCTCAAGACTGCCGTTGGGACACCCTGGACAACGATCGTGCCGATGGCTGTATCCGCTCCTTGGAAAACGCCTTCAGCCTGGAGGGGGGGCTGGCGGTGCTGTATGGCAACATGGCCGAAGACGGCAGCATCGTTAAAACCGCCGGCGTGGATAAAGACAACCTGACCTTCCGTGGGCCAGCCAAAGTTTATGAGAGCCAGGATACGGCCGTTGAGGCGATCCTGGGCGGTAAAGTGGTCGCGGGCGACGTGGTTGTTATCCGCTATGAAGGGCCAAAAGGCGGTCCTGGCATGCAGGAAATGCTTTACCCAACTACCTATCTGAAATCGATGGGGCTGGGCAAGGCCTGTGCGCTGATCACCGATGGCCGCTTCTCTGGCGGCACTTCCGGTTTATCCATTGGTCACGTTTCGCCGGAAGCGGCCAGCGGTGGCCTGATTGCGCTGGTGGAAGAAGGGGACATGATCGATATCGATATCCCGAAACGCAGCATGGTGCTGGATGTGCCGGAGAGCGTACTGGCTGCACGCCGTGAGGCGGAACTGGCACGCGGTGATGCGGCCTGGACACCGAAAGCGCGTGAGCGCCAGGTATCTTATGCGTTACGTGCTTACGCTACGCTGGCTACCAGTGCAGACAAAGGCGCAGTGCGGGACAAGAGCAAGCTGGGAGGCTAACCACCATGGCGGTATCACAACCCCTACCCGACGCCCCCTGCGGCGCCGAATATTTGCGAGCGGTACTCCGCTCGCCAGTTTACGAGGTGGCTCAGGTCACCCCGTTACAGACAATGGGCAAGATCTCTGCGCGCCTCGGCAATACCATTCTGGTGAAGCGCGAAGATCGCCAGCCGGTGCACAGCTTTAAGCTACGCGGGGCTTACGCGATGATTGCCAGCCTGGATGAAGAGCAGAGGGCACGTGGCGTGGTCACGGCCTCTGCGGGCAACCATGCGCAGGGCGTCGCCTTTTCCGGCAACCGTTTGGGGATCAAAACCCTGATCGTGATGCCGGTGTCGACGGCGGATATCAAGGTTGATGCGGTGCGCGGTTTCGGCGGTGAAGTGTTACTGCACGGTGCCAACTTCGACGAAGCCAAGGTCAAGGCGATTGAGCTCTCGCAGCAGCAGGGCATGACCTTCGTGCCACCGTTCGATCACCCGGCAGTGATTGCCGGGCAGGGCACTTTGGCGATGGAGCTGTTGCAGCAGGACGCGCACCTGGACCGGGTGTTTGTCCCGGTTGGCGGTGGTGGCCTGGCGGCCGGTGTGGCGGTGCTGATCAAGCAGTTGATGCCACAAATCAAAGTGATTGGCGTGGAAGCCGAGGATTCGGCCTGCCTGCGTGCGGCGCTGGATGCCGGGCAGCCGGTCGATCTGGCGCGCGTTGGGCTGTTTGCCGAAGGCGTGGCGGTAAAGCGCATCGGTGATGAAACCTTCCGTTTGTGCCGTGAATACCTTGATGACGTGATCACCGTTGATAGCGATGCGATCTGCGCAGCGGTGAAAGACCTGTTCGAAGACGTGCGGGCCATCGCTGAACCTTCCGGCGCGCTGGCGTTGGCAGGGCTGAAAAAATACGTGCAGCAGCACAATATTCAGGGTGAGCGGCTGGCCCACGTGCTTTCCGGTGCCAATGTGAATTTCCACGGCCTGCGCTACGTTTCCGAACGCTGCGAACTGGGCGAACAACGCGAAGCGCTGCTGGCGGTGACCATTCCAGAACAGAAGGGCAGCTTCCTGAAGTTCTGCCAACTGTTGGGCGGCCGTGCGGTTACCGAGTTCAACTACCGCTATGCCGATGCCGACAACGCCTGCATCTTTGTCGGTGTCCGCCTGACCCGAGGCCATACCGAGCGGCTGGAAATCATCGATGAGCTCAACCGTGATGGCTATCAGGTAGTGGACCTGTCCGACGATGAGATGGCGAAACTGCACGTGCGTTACATGGTTGGCGGGCGGCCTTCGAAACCGCTGCGTGAGCGTCTGTACAGCTTTGAGTTCCCAGAGTCACCGGGTGCTCTGCTCAAGTTCTTGCAAACGCTGGGCACGCACTGGAATATTTCGCTGTTCCACTACCGCAGCCACGGCACCGATTTTGGTCGCGTGTTGGCAGGGTTTGAGCTTTCGCAGACCGAGCCAGAGTTTGAGCAGCACCTGCAGGCGTTGGGTTACGACTGCCATGATGAGACCGACAACCCGGCCTTCCGGTTCTTCCTGCAAGGCTAACATCGGCGACAAGGATAGCGTATGAGTAATGAGTTCACCGGGTTCAGCCAACAAGGGCTGGACTTCCTGCAACAGGTGCGGATCGAGAACGACAAGGAGTGGTTTGATGCCAATCGGGGCGTGTATGACCGTGAGCTGTTAACGCCGTTTCGTTCGCTGGTGGATGCGCTGAGTCCTGCGATGCTGATGATTGACCCGCAGTTTGAAACCCGTCCGGCCATTGGCAAAACGCTGTCGCGCATTCATCGCGACACGCGTTTTTCCCATGATAAATCCCGCTATCGTAGCCGTATGTGGCTGACCTTCAAGCGGCCAAGCAAAGACTGGAAGCTGGCACCGGTGTATTTCTTTGAGCTGGGGCCGGACATGCTGCGTTATGGCCTGGGCTATTACAGCGCCGACAAAGCCACCATGGATCTGTTTCGCCATACCTTGCTGCGCAGGCCACAGGCGTTTTTGGAGGTGGCCGAGTGCTGCCGCGCGCCGTTCGAGCTGGTGGGGGAAAGCTATAAGCGCCCGCGAGTGTTGGAGCAGGCACCGGAGATTGCCACCTGGTACAACCGTAAGTCCTTTGCGGTGATGGCCACAGATAATCAGGTGGAAAAGCTGTTCAGCGCCGATCTGGTCGCAACCTTGACCCAGAGTTTCCAGCAGTTGGAGCCGCTGTACCAGTGGCTGATGCAGGTAGAAGCGATGAAGCAGGTCGATCCCCAAGACCTATGAATACCCGTCGTCTTTCAAGCCACAGCGTTGTTGGCTGCACTCACCCCAGTCACTTACCCAAAAGTAAGCTCCTGGGGATGAGCGAGCTGGCCGCCTAGCTGTGATTTGAAATCCATAGGGTATTATTAAGTTGTGATAAACAACCTCATTGAGTTTTGAGTGGGGATCGCACTGCTATTCACAAAAGTTGCCAGAACGCCTCAATCAGCGGTTCGTTGAGGCGTTTTTTCGGCACGCAGACCCCCAGTTCGAACGGTTCGACCATCGAGATATTCTCCAACTGAGAAATGCGGTTGCGAACTGGCTCTGGGCTATTGTCTACCACCACGCTGGGGATCAGCGCGATACCGCAGCCTAATGCCACCATCGAAACAATCGCCTCATGCCCACCGACGGTGGCGTAAATCAGCGGATTGGTGATGTGCTGGCGGCGGAACCACAGCTCGATGCGTTTTCGTGACGGGCCATGCTCCGGTAGGATAAACGGCATATTGGCCCAGTCCGGCTGCTCGGCAAAAGCCTGCGTTCGAACCGCGCACGGCAGAGCGGGAGCAATCAGCACCAGCGGGATCTCACCGATTTGGGTGAAAGCGACGCTGGTGGGGAGGGTTTCAGGCCGCCCGGCGATACCAAGGTCGGCCTCGTTGGACTGCACTTTGTCCACCGCATCGGCGGCATCACCGGTGGTCAATTTGATTTCAACCAGGGGATGCTGAGCACGGAAGCGATCGAGGATCGGCGGCAGATGGCTGTAAGCGGCGGTGACCGAGCAGAACAAGCGCAGTTCGCCGCTCAGCGATGGGCCGTGCTGGCCAAGCGAATGTTTCAACTGCTGATACTGCAGCAGCGTTTGTTGTGCGAACACTTTCAGCTGTTCACCCGCATCGGTCAGCTCTACGGTGCGGTTATCACGCAGAAACAGCGGTTGTCCAAGCGTTTCTTCCAGCCGTTGGATCTGGCGGGAAAGCGTGGAGGGGCTGACGTGCATCGCCTTGGCGGTACGGCCAAAGTGATGGCTTTCCGCCAGGTGCAGGAACAGCTTGAGATCACGTAAGTCCATAATCAGTACGCTCGCAGCGGGGTGTTGCAGAAATTGCAACGTCACGTTCGTAATATATCAATTTAAGCAACGCAATTCCTGTTATACATTGGTTTCAACGGATCCCGTACCGACAGGGTGGGGATGAGAATAATATTGCACGACACAACATCTAACTGGAGCATCACCATGGCTAACTATTTCAACACATTGAACCTGCGTCAGCAGTTGGCGCAATTGGGTAAGTGCCGTTTCATGGCGCGTGACGAATTTGCGGATGAAGCTGGCTACCTGAAAGGGAAAAAAGTGGTGATTGTCGGCTGTGGTGCTCAGGGTCTGAACCAGGGGCTGAACATGCGTGATTCCGGCCTGGACGTGGCTTATGCGCTGCGTAAAGAAGCGATTGCCGAGAAGCGTGCCTCATGGCGCAAAGCCACCGAGAACGGCTTCAAGGTTGGCACCTACGAAGATCTGATCCCGCAGGCCGATCTGGTAGTTAACCTGACGCCAGACAAGCAGCACACCTCAGTAGTTCGTGCCGTACAGCCGCTGATGAAAGACGGTGCTGCGCTGGGCTACTCCCACGGCTTCAACATCGTTGAAGTGGGCGAGCAGGTTCGTAAAGACATCACCGTAGTGATGGTTGCGCCTAAGTGCCCAGGTACCGAAGTACGTGAAGAATACAAACGTGGTTTCGGTGTACCAACGCTGATCGCGGTTCACCCGGAAAACGATCCAAAAGGCGAAGGCATGGCGATTGCCAAGGCATGGGCGGCAGCCACCGGCGGCCACCGTGCAGGCGTGCTGGAATCCTCCTTCGTGGCAGAAGTGAAATCTGACCTGATGGGCGAGCAGACCATCCTGTGCGGTATGCTGCAAGCGGGTTCTCTGCTGTGCTTCGACAAGCTGGTGTCTGAAGGTACCGACCCGGCGTACGCAGAAAAACTGATCCAGTTCGGCTGGGAAACCATCACCGAAGCGCTGAAGCAGGGCGGTATCACCCTGATGATGGATCGCCTGTCCAACCCGGCGAAACTGCGTGCCTATGCGCTGTCTGAGCAACTGAAAGGCATCATGGCTCCGCTGTTCCAGAAGCACATGGACGACATCATCTCTGGTGAGTTCTCCAGCGGTATGATGGCAGACTGGGCCGCAGACGATGTGAAACTGCTGACCTGGCGTGAAGAGACCGGCAAAACCGCTTTCGAAACCGCGCCGCAGTTTGAAGGCAAAATCAGCGAGCAGGAATACTTCGACAACGGCGTACTGATGGTAGCAATGGTAAAAGCGGGCGTTGAGCTGGCCTTCGAAACCATGGTGGATTCAGGCATCATCGAAGAGTCTGCTTACTACGAATCACTGCACGAGTTGCCGTTGATCGCCAACACCATCGCGCGTAAGCGTCTGTATGAAATGAACGTGGTGATCTCCGATACTGCAGAATACGGTAACTACCTGTTCTCTTATGCGGCGGTACCGTTGCTGAAAGACTTCATGACCACTCTGCAGGCGGGCGATCTGGGTAAATCTGTTGCTGGTACCACCGTTGACAACGCGCAGCTGCGTGACGTGAACGAAGCGGTGCGCAACCACCCAATCGAATCCGTAGGCCGTAAACTGCGTGGCTACATGACCGATATGAAACGTATCGCAGTAGCTGGTTAAGCACCAAGATTGTAGCGGCCCGATTTATCGGGCCAACTAAAAAGGCCAGCATCGTTGCTGGCCTTTCGCCTATCTAGACGACGGAAATTACTGCGGCATCGCCTCGCGTGGGATAATGGCCCCGCGATACTGGATCACCGTGCTGGCGGTCAGGTGGCCACGTTTGGCCGCGCTAACGGCATCACCGCCGGTCAGGCGCACTGCCAGATAGCCCGCGCTGAAGGAGTCCCCAGCGGCGGTGGTATCAATCACTTTCTCTTTTGGCAGTTTGACTGCTGGTACGTCGTGGGTTTCCCCATCGGCACAGAAGACCAGGCAGGAATCTGCACCACGCTTAATCACAATCTCACTTACGCCAAAGTCGCGGGTACGGCTCACCACCTGCTCAACCGGCTGCTTGCCCCACAGTAAATCTTCATCATCCAGCGTCAGGAAGGCGATGTCGGTACAGGCCAGGATCTCGCGATAGGCCTGCTGAGTCTCTTGCTGGCTTTGCCACAGCCGTGGCCGATAGTTGTTATCGAAGATCACTTTGCCGCCGTTGGCCCGGCATTGGCGCAGCAGGGTCAGCAATTTGGCCCGGCTGGCAGGGTTGAGGATCGCTACGCTGATACCGCTCAGATACAGGTAATCAAACTGCGCCAGCTGCGCGCACAGGCTCTCTGCCTGTGGGCCATCCAGCCAGTAGCGGGCGGCAGCATCGTTACGCCAATAATAGAAGGTGCGCTCGCCGGTATCGTCGGTTTCGATCACGTACAGCCCCGGCAGCTTGTTGTCCAATTGCTGGATCAGATCGGTTTTCACCTGCTCCTGCTGCCAGGTTTGCAGCATTTCCCGGCTGAAGCTGTCGGTGCCCAGCGCGGTGACATAATGCACGTTCAGAGCCTGTTGCGGCACTTGGCGGGCGATATAGACGGCAGTGTTGAGAGTGTCGCCACCGAATCCACGGCTGAGATCGGCGCCTTTCTGCGACAGTTCGATCATGCATTCGCCGATCACGGCGAGGTTTTTGCTGTTCATGATAATCCCTGGCTTGATAATGAGTCTGGTTGCTGCGAATACGTCCAGTCTCAACGCAAGGGCGAAATGAGTCAATAGGAATAAAACAGCGTTTTAATTAGTTTATGATCGCGATCGGGAAACGCGAAGTTTCCCGCCGTTGAGGAAGAAAAACTACTTGGCTGCCGCGCGCAGATCGGTGACGCATTGACCACCAATCCCCCAGTTATCGGTCTCCACTTCATCGATCACCACCACGGTAGTGGCGGGGTTTTTGCCGAGCGTATCGACCAACAGTTGGGTTACGCCTGCGATTAGCTGTTTTTTCTGCTCCGCGGTTGCACCCTCGCGGGTAATTTTGATATTTACGTAGGGCATTAAAATTTCCTCTTGTTATAGAAACGTTGCATGTAGGTAATGGCTTAATGTAGGGACCTTTTACCCAAGCTTAAAGTTTTATTGTGCGTTGCCGATAACAAGATCGACAAATTTCCGGCAACGTTATCGTTCCCATTCCCTAATGGCGATAGTACCGATGATAACCAACATGATCTCTGGTTTACTGACGCCATTGTTTGCCGCCTGGCAGCGTGCCAAGGTCTTCCATTACTGGCGGCAGTGTCGGCGTTTGTATACTTTTCAACCTATTTACCGCACCTGCGGCAAACTGCTGGCGGTGGAGTTGCTCACGGCGGTACATCATCCGGCGTCACCGGGCAAGCCGGTATCCCCAGAACATTACTTTGCTGCGCTGGGGCTACGCCAGCGCCTGGCGGTTATTCAGGAACAGCTCGATTTACTGCAGCAATGGCAGCCCCTGTTTACCCGTCATGCGCTAATGGTCTCCATCAATATCGACGGTAAGGCATTGCAGGCACTGCAACTGCACCCGGCGATGCAGCGGCAAATCAGCGTCATGCCTTACCTGCGTTTTGAGCTGGTGGAGCAGGCAGACAGGGCGTTGAATGGGCCGCTGCAGCATATCCCTGGGGCGGAGCGCCTGTGGCTGGATGATTTCGGTAGCGGGCTGGCGAATTTCTCCGCGGTCAGCAGTTGGCGTTATCAGTATATCAAGGTGGCGCGCGAGCTGTTTATGTTGCTCAAGCAGAGCGATGAGGGCATCCAGCTGTTTTTTACTCTGGTGCGCCTGATGAGCCAGCACAGCGACGGGGTGATTGTCGAAGGGGTAGAAACAGAGCAGGAATGGCGACTGGTACAGCGCTCTGGCGCGTTTGCCGCCCAAGGGTATTACCTTAGCCGCCCTGCACATTTTGACCAGCTTAAAACCCTGCCTATGCGGTTTATTGCCCCTACTCCCTGATCCATTAGTTCCCAAAGCGTGAACTCTAGCCTATCCTCTACTAGGCTTTCAGTAAGGCTGCTTATCAATTTGAGCAGTCTGCTATCGCCTCGAGGGAACCGTTATGACAAGAACAGGCAAAACGTTTAGCTGGATTGGCGGCATCGTGCTGCTGATCGTCGTGGTTTTGGTGGTGTTCATTGCCACCTTCGATTGGAACCGTCTCAAACCCACCATCAATAGCAAAGTCTCTGCCGAGCTGCAGCGCCCGTTTGCTATTCGTGGCGATCTGGGCGTTAACTGGGAACGTCACCAGGATGAGGGGGGCTGGCGTGCCTGGGTACCGTGGCCTCATATCCACGCCGCAGATATTATGCTGGGCAACCCGGCCAAAATACCGGGCGACGAGATGGTCACACTGCAACGTGTCGATGCCTCGATCGCGCCATTGGCGCTGCTGGGCAAAGAGGTACTGATCCCGCGTATCTGGTTGAAGCAGCCAAATGCCTCGCTACAGCGCCTGGCGAACGGTGACAATAACTGGACCTTCAACCTGGCCAACAGCGCCGATAAAGACCCCAACCAACCACAGTCAGACTGGTCGGTCAGCATTCACGATATCGTGTTCGATCGCGGCCAGATTGATTTTAAAGACGCCACGCTCAAGGCCGATTTCCAGGCGTTGATCGACCCGCTTGGCAAGCCTCTGCCCTTTAGTGAAGTTGCGGGTAAACAGCCGGGGGATAAAGTGACGACGCCGGATTATGTTTTCGGCTGGAAGGTTAAAGGAAAATACCACGGTGAAGCGCTGTCAGGCAGCGGCAAGATGGGTGGCATGCTGTCACTGCAAAGCGCTGATATACCGTTCCCACTGCAGGCCGATGTCCGTTCCGGCAATACCAGAGTGCAGGTCGCGGGGACGTTATCCGATCCGCTGAACCTTGGCGGTCTGGATCTACGGCTGAAATTCTCCGGTGACAGCCTGGGAAACCTGTATGCGCTGACCGGCGTGTTGTTACCTAATACCCCTCCTTATTCTACCGATGGTCATCTGATCGCCCAGCTGCATCAACCGGGCGGCGCGGTATTCCAGTATCAGGGCTTTGACGGCAAGATCGGTGACAGCGATATCCATGGGGATTTGAAGTACGTTGCGAGCCACCCTCGGCCCAAGTTGAGTGGTGAAGTGCTTTCCAAACAGCTGCGTTTTGCCGATCTTGCGCCATTGATCGGTGCGGACTCCAATCAGCAGAAAGCCAATCGCGGCGAGAAGACCCGCCAGCCGAGCGACAAAGTGCTGCCGGTTGAGAAGTTCGAAACCAAAAGCTGGGGGGTAATGGATGCCGACGTCAAATTTACCGCCAAACGTATTGAGCATGGCAGTTCGCTGCCGCTGAGCGATCTGAATACCCACCTTAAGCTGGATAACGCGGTGATCCTGATGGACCCGCTGCGCTTCGGCGTGGCCGGGGGGAACCTGAATGCCACCGTCCGTCTTGATGGTAGCAAGAGCCCGATGCAGGGCCGGGTGGATATGCATGCGCGTAAGTTCCAGCTGAAACAGCTGCTGCCGAACGTGGAGTCGATGAAGCGTAGCCTGGGAGAATTGAACGGCGATGCCAAATTGACAGGCAGCGGCAACTCGGTAGCCGACTTGCTGGCAACCAGCAGCGGCGACCTGCGCCTGCTGATCAATGACGGCGTGATCAGCCGCAGCCTGATGGAAATTCTGGGCCTGAACGTAGGCAACTACCTGGTAGCTCAACTGTTTGGCGATGACGAGGTGGGGATCAACTGTGCGGCGGCGGATGTCGGCATTCGCAGCGGGTTGGCGACGCCGCGGCTGTTCGTGTTTGATACGGAAAACGCCATTATCAACATCACCGGCAACATCAATTTCGCCACCGAGCGGCTGGATCTGTCCATCGACCCGGAGAGCAAAGGGATGCGGGTGCTGACCCTGCGTTCGCCGCTGTATGTTAAAGGGACATTCAAAAAACCGGACGCGGGCGTGAAGGCCGGGCCGTTGATTGCCCGCGGGGTGGCTGCTGTGGCGTTAGGCGTTGTCGTTGCTCCGGCAGCGGCATTGCTGGCCCTGGTTTCACCGAGTGACGGTGGCGAAGAAAACCAGTGTGGCAAGATCCTGCAGCAGATGAAGAACAAGAAGTGATCCAAGATTACTGTAGTACCTGGCAGCTGTGATCCTGGATCTCTTCGGCGGAGGCCAGATTCAGCTGCCACAGGTTACGTTTCACAGCCAACAGCAGGAAATCCCCTCCCGGCAAGGCCGTCATCGCCATGCCGTAGCTCCCCATGCTTTCACGTGCGCCCTCAACGCCCTGAGCCAGCAAACGGAATGCCCCAAGCTGCTTGAGTTCAGCAGCGCTGGCGCGGCGAGTCAAATAATCATGCCCCAGCAATCCACCGGGTAGCGGCTGCCAGCTTTCGCTGAAATCCCCTTGCAGCTGCGCCAGCCGGGTTTTTACCGCCGGTTGCAGGCAGGAAATATGAATATGCAGCTGATTTTGCGTACGGCCGTATTCAGAGTTGATCGCCAGTGAGATGACGGCATCGTCGATCGGTTTACCGAGTTTATCTGCCATAAAATGCCGGGCCTGCCAGGCTAAGGCGAAGAAGTTGGCGGTGTCGGGCTGTAATACCTGCGGGCTTTCAATGCCGGTGATTTTGGCCGTTGGCATCAACAGGTATTGCAAGGGCCCATTGCGGTCTTTCAGCACTACGAACCCGGCCTGCTCATCTACCTGTGCGCAGGGGGCCGGATTATGGTTTTGTTGCTGATTTGGCAGGCATTGCTGGTTGACGATATGCCACAGTGCATCCGGGTGGGCCGATTTCAGCCAGAAATAGGCGGCAATGGCGATAATAATCAGCAACGTAACAGACAAACAGAGCCAACGGCGCAACGACATGGGCGGGTTTCCTCAGCAAATGGGGGGATAGCATAGCCGGGATTTGTGACAACAGACAAACAGGCCCCCATAGGTAGGGGGCCGGGAGAGGATTACAGCGACGTGTGGCGGGTTTCTTTCATCAGCAACAGCGCGATCAGCGTCAGGCTGGCCATGGCCGCCAGGTACATACCAACGTAGAACAGCCCGTAGTTGTTAGCTAACCAGGTCGCAATATAAGGCGCTACCGAAGCCCCCAGGATCGAGGCCACGTTATACGAGAACGAGGCCCCGGTGTAGCGCACTTCGGTTGGGAACAGTTCAGGCAGCAGTGCGCCCATCGGGCCAAAGGTCAGGCCCATAATGCTCAGCCCAAGCAGCAGGAAAGCCATCACCAACAGCTGGTTGCCGGAACCCAGCATGCTCGGGAACAGGAAGGCAAAGCCGATCATCAACAGGGTGATGACAATCATGGTCTTGCGGCGGCCAAAGGCATCGGCCAGCAAACCGGCGATCGGCACCATCACGCCAAAACCAATCACTGCCACCATCAGCATCCACAGGAAGCTGTTACGCGAATAGCCCAGCCCCAGCGGCTCTGCGGCCGTGCCGTAGGTCATGGAGTAAACGGTCATCAGGTAGAACAGCGTATAGGTAGCCAGCATGATGAAGGTACCCAGGATGGTGGCCTTTTTGTGCTTGCTCAGCAGCGTCCCGAGCGGGACCTTCACCTGTTTGCCCGCTTTGGCCACCTTGGCAAAAACCGGAGTCTCGTGCAGCGAAATACGCACATACAGACCCACCAGCACCAGCGCGGCAGAGAGGATAAACGGTACGCGCCAGCCCCAGGTCATGAACTGTTCATCGGTCAGCAACCAGGAGAGCAGCAGGAAGGTGCCGTTGGCGAAGAAGAAGCCTATCGGTGCCCCTAACTGTGGGAACGAGCCGTACAGCGCCCGCTTATTGGCAGGCGCATTCTCGGTGGCCAGCAACGCGGCACCACCCCATTCGCCACCCAAACCCAGGCCTTGGCCAAAGCGTGCCAGCGCCAGCAGGATCGGTGCAAAGATGCCAATGGTTGCATAGCTTGGCAGCAGGCCGATCAGCACGGTGGAAATCCCCATGGTCAGCAGTGAAGCCACCAAAGTTACCTTCCGCCCGACGCGATCGCCGAAGTGGCCGAACAGGGCAGAACCGATTGGCCGCGCCACAAAGGCGATGGCGAAGGTGGCCAGCGATTGTAGCGTTGCAGCAGCCGGGTCACCCTGTGGGAAGAAGATATGCGGGAACACGATCACCGCAGCGGTGGCATAAATATAGAAATCAAAGAACTCGATGGCGGTACCGACCAGAGAGGCGACGATGACTTTTCCCCGGGAGTTAACCGGTGTGGACGCGGCATCGGCGTCCAAGGGGGTTGCGATGGTGGCTTGCATAGTTATTTCTTATATTTTGACTAGGGAAAAATTCATCTTAGTCATAGCAAAATGGCTTTTCAACGGGGAGATTTTGTACTATCTGGCAAATAAACTGTTAAAAAGACTAATGTTTTAACGAGTTGATGTTCTATGGTCGTTAACGTGGTGAAGTGAGCTATAAGCAGAGAGAATGACTGGAAAAGGTGCAAAGAAAAGTTATAGGGTAGTTTGTTATGCTGGTTTTGGCCGGTTGGTTAGTCTGGTTTTAGAGCTATTGACTGCTTTTTGGTTTGATTATCGAAATAAAAAACCAGTCGCAACCTTGCGACTGGCATGAATGCAATGCTGATGGCGGATATTCACTTGCCCTGCGGCAGGGTTTTGTCCTCTTTATACTGTGCCGTGGCGATCCAGGCGGCGCAAAACAGCGTCAGGCGGGCAAAAAAGTAGAAGAACGCCATCAGCCCGATCACCGAGCCAAAGGCGGCACCGGAAGGCGATTTGGCGACCTGCGGCAGCGTCATGGTCATCACAAACTTGATCGCCTCAAAGCCAATTGCGGCGATTAGCGTACCGCGCAGCAGCGCTTTTTTCTTCGGCTTATGGCGCGGCAGCATCCAGAAGATCCACAGAAACAGCAGGTAGTTGGCAAAGATGGAGATCGACAGCGCGATCAGCGTCATCGCCGGCCGTAGCCATTCAATGCCATCCAGCCCCAACGCATGCACGATGGCCGCCTGGGCAGAACCCGCAATCGAGGTTAACGACAGCGTGACGATCAGTGCCACCACCAGTCCGGTTAATGAAATAAAATCGCGGGTGTAGCGAAAATAGATTTTCTCCTGATCCTGCGGATTACGTTCCCAAACGTCACGGGACTGGGCGCGGATCGCCTCACGCAGGTTACCCATCCAACTGATGCCGGAGTACAGCGCCAGCGCCAGGCCGGTCAGGCCGACGGTGGTACGTTGCTGAATGGCGGTGTTCACCGTGTTCTTCAAGGTACTGGCCAACGTGGGATCGCTGATGCTATTGACGATCTTGTTGATCAATTCGGCCAGCAAATCCGGGTTAGATGCCAGCACAAAGCCCACGGCGGCAAACGACACCATCAGGATCGGGATCAGAGAGAGAAACGAGAAGTAAGTAATGGCGGCGCCAAACTGGCTGCCAAGACGGTCGTTGAAGCGTTCGGTGGCTCGCAGCAGGTGAGCGATGGTGGGCCAGGCTTTAACGCGCTCTATCAGGCGAGCGAACCCCGAAAGGCCTTTATCCAGTTTTTGGTTGCCGGTTTTGATGGCGATCGTCGGTTTCTCAATGGCCTCAGGCTGCTCTGGAGCGGCTTTATTCTGCATTACGTCACGGTATCCTTCAGGTAAATCAATGGGCATGTGCTTGATTATAGCCAAATATGCCCTCGATTTGGTCGCTAATGGACGAGATTGGGTTAATTCTGATGATGGCTCCTACCAACCGCTGCGAGCAAGAACGTTCGATTTTGTCCTCTTCACCACACGTCTGTTTTTCTGCCGGATCCCTGCAATTTTATCTATCTCAGCGCCAGGAAGGCTTTTACTCATCTTATGGCGCGCGCTTTTTTACCCGGTTTGCGCCTACTGCAGCCGTAGGGGCTGGAACGGTTATCTCCTGAATCAATAGATAAAATGGAAGGTCTTATGAAATTATTCAATCATCCCACCTGTCGCCCATTTACCGAAGCGGGCAACCTGTCGCAACTTTCCGCTTATTACGAGGAAGATCGCCACATTATGTGGATGCTAATGCGTGCAGAGCCTCGCCCTTGCTTCAATCAGGCACTGATCGAAGACATCATGACGCTGGCGCAGGCGGCGAAAGAGTCGACGTTGCAGTTCGACTTTTGGGTCACCGGCTCGCTGGTGCAAAACATGTTTAACGTCGGCGGGGATCTGAGCTTTTTTGCCGAAGCGATCAAAAACCGCAAGCGTGAGGCGATGATGGCGTATGCCCGGGCCTGTATCGACTGTGTGCATGCCGCAGCACGAGGCTTTGATACCGGAGCCATCAGCATTGCCATGGTGGAGGGCAGCGCGCTAGGGGGCGGTTTTGAGGCGGCATTGGCGCACCATTTTGTTTTGGCGCAGAACAATGTGCGGATGGGATTCCCAGAAATCGCCTTCAATCTGTTTCCCGGTATGGGGGGTTATTCACTGGTAGCCCGCAAGGCAGGCATGCGCTTGGCAGAAGAACTGATCTGGAGCGGGGAATCTCATACTGCCGAATGGTTCGAAAGCTATGGGCTGGTGGATAAGCTGTTTCAACCGGGGGATGCCTATATGGCGACTCGTACCTTTATCGACACCATCAGGCCCAAGCTGAACGGTATGCGTGCCATGTTGCGCGCTCGTCAGCGGGTATTGCAGTTAACCCGCTCCGAGCTGATGGATATTACCGAGGATTGGGTGCATTCGGCCTTTACCATCGAGGAGAAGGATCGCCTGTACATTGAGCGGTTGGTGATCTTGCAGGATCGGCACACGCTTAATCAGCGTCACGCTGGCTAAGCGTTAATTCCCGCCCGCATCACTTTGGTGATTGCGGGCTATAGGTTTTCAGCCACTGTTCCAATTGCTCGGGCAGCATCGGCCGGGCGAACAGGAATCCTTGTTTTTCATCGACTCCTACGCAGTCCAGGAAGCGATTTTCACTGTCTGTCTCAACCCCTTCGGCAATCACCTTGAACTGTAGCGCTGCGGCGACCGCGACGATGGCGCGTATCAGTGATTGTGATACCGGGGCCAGATTGACGCCGCGAACAAAGCTTTGATCCAGCTTGATGGCGTCCAGCGGGATACGTGCCAACTGGGCCAGAGAGGAGTAGCCGGTGCCAAAATCATCCAGATGTACCTGTGCACCCAAGGCCCGTAGTCGGGCGATCACCTCACGCGCCCGGTTTTCATCTTCTATCAGGCTGCTTTCGGTCAGTTCAAAATCCAGCGTGCAGTGAGAAAGTTGATTTTCTCGCAGTACCTCAACCAGATCGTTTACCACGCTGTCATCCACTAACTGCCTGGCGGAAAGGTTAACCGCGATGCGCAGATTCAGCCCTTGCTGTTGCCAAATGGCTGCCTGTTTAGCGGCGGTTTGCAGCACCCAGCGGCCAAGTGGGGCAATCAGCCCGGACTCTTCGGCGTAGGAGATAAACTGTAATGGTGGGATCAGCCCGCGCTCCGGCGAATCCCAGCGGACCAGCGCCTCTACGCTGTGCACGGCGCCGTTGAGCGTTGTGATCTTGGGTTGGTAATACACCACCAGTTGCTCCTGTTCCAGCCCCTTACGCAGGTTGGTATCCAGCCACATGTATTCGGCAACGCGGCGGTTCATTTCCGGCGAGAAGACGATAAAGGTGCGTTTGCCGTGTTCCTTGGCAACGTACATGGCGGTATCGGCGCTGCGGATCAGGCTGTCCAGATCGTGGCCATGTTGCGGGCACAGGGCAATGCCAATCGAACAGCCGGTGTAGACCTCGATCAGGCCGATGCGGAAGGGCATTTGCAAGCGATCGATAATGCGCTGTGCCAGCTCTTGCAGCATGATCCGGTCGGCCTGGGTAACCAGCACCAGAAATTCATCGCCTCCCAGACGGGCAAGTTTTTCTCCATGATCCAGGCAACTGAGAATGGCGTGGGACACCTCGATCAACAAGCGATCGCCAAACATATGCCCATAGGCGTCGTTCACTTTTTTGAAGTTATCCAGATCGAGATAGACCAGCCCAATGTGGCTGTCACCGCGTTCGCTAATCGCCCGGTTAATATCATCCTGAATGGCGTTGCGGTTTGGCAGGCCGGTGATGGTATCGGTATTGGCCAATAGCCGCAGGCGTTCCTGGGCGCGGCGTTCTTCGGTGATATCCGTGCCGGAACAGATCAGGAACACCTCTTTTTTGCCGCTGCCGCTGTGGACGAACTTGTTGCGGAACAGGAATAACCGCTCGCCTTTGACCGTTTTGATCCAGCGCTCCACCTCATAGGAGGCCCCGTTGCGAAAGAAGGTGGCAATATTGCGCCGGGATGCAGCGGCCTCTTCGGGGCTCATAAACATCTTGAAGACGTTTTTGCCGATCACATCCTGTTCCTGCAGGCCGGTATACTCTTCGCTCAGGCGGTTAAAGCGCTGGACGCGGCCGTGTTGGTCAACGATGACAATGACGGAATTAGCCTCTGACACCACCTGTTCGGCAAACGATAGGCCGTGCACCAAATCACGTGCCACGGCCTCGGTATCGGTATAGGCAGAGGCGGTACCCGCCCACTCTAATTTATTGACCCGGCGGCCGACCAAATGCAGGTGGATGGGTTGGCCGCTGAGCAGAATGGTTAGATCCAGGCTGGCGGTGACCCCGCTCAGACGGCGGATTTTCGCTGCCTGCATTTCGTCGAGGGCCACGGCAAGGTGTGTTTTGCCTTTGATTGCCGTCAACTGCAGGGCATTACTGTCAAACGCCAGATGCCAGTAAGGGCTGCTGGTGCCAAAATGGGTGTTTAGGAGTATCGGGCCTTGGTCTGCGAACATGTTCATTCCTCAAAAAGGGACAGCCGGACCCTACGCTGCAACCTGAAAGACGATGGGGATCGCGTGAACGACGTCTGTATAGAGTGTAAAAGAGAACCGCGCAGTGTGCGAAAATCAGTTTTTGGCTTCGTTGAGCCAGGGTTGTGGCTAGGGATGCTAAATTAATCCCTGGCTGGAGGTGGACAAAAGCCACACTAATAATTACGCTTGGGCAATGTAATCTTCCAAATAACAGACGCCTTCTCCATAATTTATTCATAATTGACGAATATTACCATTTTTGATTTTAAAAAATTTACACTCCATCGCATTACTATATATTCATGCGCATACTATTATTTCCGACGACGAGATAGTGAGCCTGTTAACGTACAGCGCTCCTGATGAAGAATAACTTTTAAGGAAATAATTATGCGTAAACTGACTGCTTTATTTGTCGCTTCAACGTTAGCTCTGGGTTCTGCTTCTGCCGCCTTCGCAGCCGACACAACTACCGCCCCGGCAACCGCATCGGCCACAACCGCCGCCCCGGTGAAAATGATGCACTATAAAGACGCAAAAAGAGACAGTCCTTTTGCTGGCTTGAACCTGACCAAAGAGCAGCGCCAGCAGATGCGCGATATCATGAAAGAGTCGCATCAAAAACGCGGCCCGGGTGCTAAAGACGAGCGCCAGGCACTGCACAGCATGATCGCTTCGGAAAGCTTCGACGAAGCCAAGGCAAAAGCCCAGATCGATGCGATCGGTAAAGCGCAATCTGAGCACATGCTGGAACGCGCCAAAGCGGAAAACAAAATGTATAACCTGCTAACGCCAGAGCAGAAAAAACAATACAATGAGAATTATCAGAAACGTGAGCAGAAGATGATGGAGCATATGAAAAAAATGCGCGATCATGTCCCTGCTGCTGAATAATTAACATTGCTGTCAAAATAAAAATGCCGGGTTATTTGCCCGGCTTTTTTTATTTTATTTTCTGACAGGATTATTTAGACGTAGCAGCAATGGCATTAAATTGTTCGATAATAACCGCGGCGAACAGGGGATCGTTGATATGGTACGGCACTTTGAGCAACCGGCGTTTTGCGGTCTGTACCAGCGTCCGTTCCAGCGAGTGAACGAAAGCGCCCAGCGCCTGTGGATCCCAGAAGGGCTGCCCTGGCGCATCCAAGGTTGAAAAGCCCCCCAGCGGTACTACAAAGCATACCTCCCCGGCACAGGCGTTCAGCTTGCTGCCAATCCATCGCCCCAACTGGGTATTCTCCTGCGCCGTGGTGCGCATCAGCGTTACCTGGCTGTTGTGGCAATAAAATTGACGATTGGCGTAGCGGGCCGGAATGGTTTTCGGGTGACCGAAGTTGATCATATCCAGCCCTCCGCATGACATCACACCAGGGATCTCAGTGCGGGCAATGGCCCCAAAGCGATCTTCGTTGCAGGCCAACACGCCATCAAACAGATAGTCGCACACCTCGGTGGTGGTCAGATCCAATACGGCGTTGAGCAAGCGGCTGTCGATCAGCTTTTCCATAGCCTGGCCACCACTGCCGGTAGCGTGAAACACCAGGCAATCCCAGTCGTGCTCAATGGCGCTGGTCACGGCCTTGATACAAGGCGTAGTGACGCCAAACATGGTCAGGCCGGTGGCGGGTTTGCTGTCGGCATCATCATCGATATGAAAGCGGATGGCCCCGGCTATCTGGTTGGCGGCATTGCACAATACCTTGCGTGAAATGCGATTTAGCCCGGCGATATCGGTGACGGAATACAGCATGGCAATATCGCTGGAGCCGACATAGCCGGCGACATCACCCGCAGCCATACTCGATACCATCAGCTTTGGCAGGCCGATGGGCAACTGTTGCATGGCGGGCGTGATGATTGCGGTGCCACCAGACCCGCCCAAACCGAGTAGTGCAGCAATATCACGGCGTGAGAGCATGAAGCGCTCAAAAGCGATAGCCATGGCCGCAATCGCCTGCCCGCGATTAGCACAAAAAACGGCTTGTTCACCTTCCGGATGGTAACCCGCGATCTCATGTGCAGAAACGTCCGCGTGATACAGAGAAGGCTTACCGGAAGTGGAGAGATCGAGGGTGATGACGGGTAAATCGAGATTGGCGATCAGATGACGGACATATTCCAGTTCTTGTCCTTTAGTATCTGCTGTGGTAGCAATATAGACAAAACCTGGGGTGCTGCTCATCATCTTTTCCTGAAAAAGGTTCAGACAAAAGTCTGAACAAATTGATTTTAATGCTATTTTTTATTGTAGGTTGTGAACCCTGGTGTCGGACAATAAGGTACTATCGTTTATTTGTTGGTCATAATGAGACTGCCGTATCATTTTTGCAAGCATTAATTTGTTTAAAGTGAGACTTGTGTCCCGTTTTTGGCTATCTTAGCTATGATTTTTTACGCTGCCGATGGGCCAGGATCTGTCGGTGAGGCTGTCTATCGTATTGACTCCAAGGCTGGAAGATACGAGGAAGTTCGAGGAAAACGTGCCAATATCCGCATTTCCCGCTCCGCGGGATGAATCTTTGACACATACTCGTGCCAAAACCCGCAGCTTGCTGCTGGCCTGTGCGATGGAGCTCTACGATGGTGGTGTCTTCCCTTCGATTACAGAGCTAGCGGCGCATGCGCAGGTCTCCCGTGCCACCGCTTATCGCTATTTTCCCACCCAAAGCGCCCTGATCTCCGCCGTTGTGGCGAAAAGCCTGGGGCCGATCCTTGAATGGCAACCGCAGGATAACGATGCGCTCAAGCGCATTCATCAACTGTTGGCGTTTGCCTATCCACAGATGGAGCAGCATGAAGGCGCGCTACGTGCGGCGTTACAACTATCGCTCCAGCAATGGGCTAACGCGACGCCCGGCGAAAAGTTTGTGCGTGGCAATCGCAAGCGGCTGTTGAAGCTGGCGGTGGAGCCCTTGCAGAACAAACTCCCTGCTGAAGCCCTGCAACGCGTGATCCACGCCTTTTCGCTGATTTATGGTTCCGAGGTGTTCCTGGTGCTGAAGGACATTTGGGGTTTAGAGCTCGATGATATTCAAGATGTGACCCAGTGGATGGCCAAAGCCATCATTCGCCAGGCTGAGGAAGATGCCAACGCTGGAGGGTAATCTGCCGATCGAGGTTGGCCATGCTGACGGGCCGGGGAGTGTTCTCCGGCCTTTTCATTGGGTTTTGGGCAAATAAAAAACCGGAACCCTTGCGGGCCCCGGCTTAACGAGGGGTGAAGCAATTAACTCTGCGGTTAAACTTGCTCAGCTTGCAACTCCCTGTCGATACTTTAATCAGGTGTTGTGGCCGGCTTATAATTTCCCTGGTGTCGGTATGGTTATTACTGACTTATCGTTCTACTATCGTTTTTATAATACATCACTTCTGATACCATGTTTGACCATAAAAGATGGTATGTCAAGCAAGCTATTAGGCTAAGATTGTATAGTATGCGAGATTTCGATAACGTTTTTGTACGTATGGGTGTCAAAGCGACTGAAAAATCAGCGAGATATATCGAAGGATAAAATGTTTAACAATCATCAAAAATTCGATTCGCAGTCGATTGCAGGCAAGGTCAGGGAACTCTTTTTGCAGCATGGGATCGGCAAGCGACAACATGCCAAGGAGCTCAGCCGCATTTTGGATCTGAGTTTTTCCCATGCTCACCGCAAGCTGAAAGGCCAGAGCCCATGGACGCTGGAACAAATCAACAGCGTGGCACTGGCCTTGGGAGAAACGCCGGCGTCCATCGTCGACATTCTCCCCGAAAGCGAGCCTGTTGGGTCCACTGTGGCACAGGGTGCCATCTTTTCTGTGGCCGGGGTGGCGTTACCTTGTGTGGCGCACATTAGCAGCGAGCTATTGGGCAGCAAGCAGGCCGAATTTGTTGGCTTGCAGCAGGATGGGCAGTGGATCGTTTATCGAGCCAGCGAGGCTCCACAGGGCAAGCGTTTTGTTGTCGAACTGATCGAGATCCGTCCCGGCCATATCGAAGACGATCGCCTGAGCATTGCGGTATTGGATGATGCACATCAGGCCGCTGATGAGCTAACCAAGTATCTCAATAGTCAAGGATTCAACGCCGTGGCTTTCTATGACGTCAGCAGTTTCTGCCAGGCGCTGGCCAAAAACCCGTTTGATGGCTACGTGGTGGATTGGTTGATAGGCCATGAGACGGCGCAGAGATGCATTGAAACCATTCGCACTTCCGATCATGCAGATGCGCCGATCCTGGTGCTGACCGGCCAGTTGGGCACCGATTTGCGTGAGTCAGAGATTGCCAGAGCGATGCGCGATTATGACGTGCTAGGCCCGTATGAAAAGCCGGTGCGGCTCCATGTGATCGAAGCCGCACTGCAACGGTGCTTTAATCTGTAGCGACAAACAGCGACGTGAGTGAGGTGGATAGCGCCTCCATGCGTACCGGTTTCATCAGATAATCGTCAAACATGGCGCGTTGCTCGCTAGGCAGCAGCTCAGGCGTATAGGCGCTGATACCGATAATCGGGATATTACGGTTCGGGCCACGCTGGTCACGCAGCTGTTGTGCCACTGCCACACCATCGATGCCGGGCATTTGCAGATCGAGCAGCAAGGCATCGTAAGGCCGCCGCAACAGCTTTTGCAGCGCACGTTCCGACGAGTCACACAGCTCATATTGATAGCCCAATTTGTCGAGCAGGGCGATAAAGGCCATGCCTGCGGCAGGATTGTCGTCCACCACCAGGATGTGCTGCTCTTTTTTCAACAGCGTCGCTACCGGGCGTGGGCTTTGCTCTGGCAACTGTTCTTCACTGATCTCAACAGGGATGCTGACGATAAAGGTGCTGCCTTCTCCTACTTCGCTGTACACCGTGATCGTGCCATCGAGCAATTCAACCAGGCCGTGGACGATCGCCAACCCCATGCCAACCCCGCTGTATTGGCGAGTATTTGACTGATCGAGTTGGGTAAAGGGCTCAAAAATCTGCGGTAGCAGGGCATTGTCGATACCGATGCCAGTATCCGTAACTTCAATGATTAACGAACTCCCCGCAGGTTGGCTACGCAGGCAGCTGTGCAGCGTGATGGTACCGCTTTCGGTATATTTAAAGGCGTTGGTCAGCAGGTTAACCACGATTTGCCTTAGCCGCTGCGGGTCGGAATAGACCTGCGCATGGGTAAACTCCACTTCACGTACCAGTTTGACCCCTGGTTTATGGGTCAGCATGGCGATTTCATCCGTCGTTTCGTCGATCACCTGTTGGGCATTAAAGGGAACAATGCGCAGCTCCATCATGCCGCTGTCCAGGCGTGCATAATCGGTGAGATCCTTCATCTGGCTTTCTATCTGCTCGGCGGCAGTTTCCAACCGGTGGAAGGTATCCTTGTGCTCATGGGATACGCGGGTATTGGTCAGCACATCAATGGCGGACATAATGCTTTGCAGCGAGGTGCGAAGTTCATGCCCGATGGCCCCGAGGAAGGCGTTTTTGGTGCGGATAGCCTTTTGCTCTGCGCGAATGGCCTTCGACTGTTGGCTGATGGTTTGACGCTGCTGGCGGATGACGATCAGCGTGATGGCAATCAGCGCGATCACCGAGAACATGATGATCACCAGGCCATAAAAGATGATGTGCCTTTTCTCGATAAAATCTTCGTAAGCCCCGGTACGCTGCTTCACTTCAGCGTGGTCCGCCAGGTTGGCCATCATAATCGCGGAGGGTTTGATCTGTTGCATGGCCTGCGAAATCAGCCCCAGATCTACCTGAGGGCTGTTGACCAACTGATCCAGCTGAGTTATTTCTTCGCGCATCCGTTCAACGAGCTCGGGATATCCAGGTTCGTGGTACAGCGGCAGGGTCGATTCTGACGGGCGGGCGAGCACCGAATAGCGAGAATAGAGAATATCGAACCTTAGCCTCAGGTTATCGATATCCACCTGATTGGTGCTTTTTTGCTGTTCCACCAGGGTTTCAAATTCCGCCAGCTTGATGGCGAACTTGGCGATCGACCAAGAGTAGTTTTCCTGCGTACCGGCAACGGCATACAGCCCTTTTTTGGACAAGGTGGCACTGTAGTAATACAGCGTCACCGTCGAGGCGAGCAGGAATAAGGCGGCAAAAATGGCCGGAATAGCCAATCTGCCACTGTCTTTGAACCTGACTAACTTCATTTAATGACGATCCTGTTGATCTGCCAGATAAAGCGCGAGTTATACAGCGGAGAGTTGAGCTCCGCACCCCCGGCATCGCGAGGATAGATCAGAAACAGCGGCCCGAAATCGCGCACCTTTAACATTTCCCCGCCCATTTTATAGGCCAGGATCATATTGTATTTAGCCACGTCCGAGATGGGCACATCAATATAATAATCGTTCAGCGCGTAGAGCGTCATCATGGTGCCTTCGGCACCCACTTTAGCCAAAATATCAGCCAGCAATACGCCATCGAATTTTACTCTGGGCGTCCACGAAGTGGTGGTCGTGATGCTGTGGACCGGCATGGCAAACAGCTCTTTATCGGTAAAGACATAGGTTTTATTCTCGGCGTCGGTGGTGTTTTTAATCTTGCCGCCGACTTCCAGGGTGAAACTGAGAGCGCTGGTTTGGGTAATGACCAAAGCCAGCAGGGCAAACGCGGTATTTCTTATTGCGGTCAACAGCATCGGTAGTTCTCCAGACCGGGGATCAGGCCCACGGCAATTCGTTTAGCATCAGGGTAGTAAAGGCTAGTTCGACCTGCTCCAGGTCATGCTTTCTGGCGCTGGCCTGCACGTTGTTCAGCTCGGGGATGGCAAAATAGACAGGCTGACATAAAGGATAGTCTCGCACCCGCAATTCGGGAGCGATTGAGGTAAAGAAGGCGGTGGTTGGGACATCGTAGCCAGCGGCAATATGCACCGCAGCGGTATCCGATGTCAGAACATAGCGGGCATGCTTCACCCAGGCCAGGAAATCAGCAGTAGCGGTGGAAAGCGGTTGAATATCCACATAATGCGGATGATCCACCGCGCCGAACCCCAGCACCGGGCAGGCAAATTTCTCCCACAGGGTGTTCACCAATGGCACATGGGCACTGGCCGGGATGCTGCGTAACGGCGTACTGGCGGTGGGGCAAAACAGCACGTAGGGCTTATTCTGCCAGCGCTCAGGTAATGGCGGCAGACACAGTTTTTGCATCCAGCGGTTGGCTTTCGCCGCGGCAGGAATAGCGGCAGGTTCAACGCCCAGCGCCTGCAGGAAGAAATCAATCATCGGCAACGTGGTGAAGGCTGGCCAGAACAGCTGATTACCGGCATCGATACACAGTTCTTGCTCTGGAATATGCTCTGCCTTCCACGGCAGCCAACGGAGATCCGCCACCACGCCTGCCGCCAGATGATAAAGCTGATCGACATAGTGGGGCGCGCGCCCTGGCCGGTAGATAATAGTGTGCAGGTTGGAATTAAACTCGCGCAGCGCCTCAAGCGCGGTCAGGCCAATAATGGAATCGCCCAGCGTTACGCCCATGCCATTAATGATGTGCACGACAGATTCATTACAATAATCCACGCTGAAAGGAGCCGCAGCGGCGTTGCGGATACCGCGGTAGCCAGCCAGGCTAAAATAATCACCGGAAAAACTCTCCTGCTGCTCAAGATCCCATGAGGCGACCATGACGCCGTCTGCTGTCAGCAAACTTCCCCGGTGATATAACACTTCATCCTTTGTTAACACTTCCATTATTTGTCCTGTCTACGAAGGCGCGGCTAAGGCTTGGAGGAATAGGCAAAAGAATGGCAGAAAATGCCGCACTTTGCAGGTCAGAATAAGCTAAATAGCATTAAAAAGACTGGAGTGTGAACTTTATCCGAATAACAGCAAGAAAGCCTCTCAAATCAATAGATAAGATGCCAACCATGTTTTTTTCCGCTAGATTGTCTTCAATGGATAATGATAAGCAGGATAATGAGATGAAAAAGAGCGTACTGGCATTGGTTTTGGTGATGATTACTACCCCTGGCGTTAGGGCCGAAGAAACCGCCGTGGTGAAAGACAGCGTGAAAAGCGTGGTCTCTGGCGTTATTGCTTCAGGTAAAGATGCGCTCAGCGGCCTGAAAGATGGCGTGGATGATGGCCGTCAGTCAGGTAGCAGCGTTGATGGAGCCATCATTGTGACCGACAAAGACAATCTGGTTAAAAATGTCACCGCCTCGGTTTCCTCCATTGAGAAAGTTGCGGCTCAAGAATATAAAGTGACTCTTTCCCTACGCAATAAAACCGACAAAATCGTACGCCTGAGTAATCTGAACGAAAGTAAATCATTGATGCTGTTAGACAAGGAAGGTTTTGTTTCACCGCTAAAAACCGCATTGGTGCCAGGAGACGCGGATATTACCATCCCGGAAAATGCGGCAATCCGGGCGCGTTATGTTTTTGCCGGCGTTGAAGATACGCCAGCCATGCTGCGCCTTTATGGATTGGAGATCCCGGTACCCGCTGTCTCAAATCCGTAAGTTGCCTACTTGAAGGCCACCTGTAATAAATGACAAATCACCGCATGTCCGAAAGCGACCGGGGTGGCGATTTGTCGTTCGCTTCTTCCTTACCTGCGGGTATCTCGTTCTTCTGGTTGTCGAAGTAAAGCGTGCTGCTTGGGAAAGCAAAGTCAGCGCCATGCTGATGGACGATATCAATGATCTTTAGGTAAACCGCCTGTTGTACCGTCAGCCACTCACCCCAAGCGGTTGTCTTGGTAAAGCAGTAAATCATGATATTTAATGATGAATCACCAAATAAATTAAAATTAACCAACAGGGTTTTGCTCTGATCGATATTACCGTCCGATTTTAGCATAGCCAATATATCCTGGGTAATGCCTGCTATCTTGTCCGCATCTTCATAGCGCAGGCCGATAGAGGCTTCGATACGGCGATTGGTCATTCTGCTCGGGTTTTCAACGCTGATCGATGAAAACACAGAGTTTGGAACATATAATGGCCGCTGATCGAAGGTGGTTATCTTGGTCATTCGCCAACCCACCTCGACAACCGTACCCTCGATGTTTCTATCCGGTGAGCGTATCCAGTCACCAATTGAAAAGGGACGATCAAAGTACAGCATGATGCCAGAGAAAAAGTTACTTAGGATGTCCTTTCCGGCCATACCGATGGCAATGCCGCCAATCCCGCCGAACGTCACCAACCCCGACACGCTCATGCCAAAATGCTCGCCATACAGCAGTATCATGATAACGACAATCGTGGCTTTTAATATGCGGGAAATAATGTGCGTAGTCGTGATGTCTCGCCCTTTTTGGATTTGATTCTTTTCCAGACGATTGATCATTAAAAACAGTTTTCTAAGCAAAATCAAAGAAATGAGAGTGGTGCAGAAAAAATTGATGGTACGGGATGAAATAAATGAGATTTTATACGCAGCAACGGCAATTTCTGCGTAGCCACCGAGTATGGTAATAATACATACCCAAATAATAAATTGAGCAGCGTGAACGATAACGCCAAATTTCCCCTTTTCTCTTTCACGGTCATAGATAGTCAATCCAATAATAGCAACAATACAAACTGCCAATACGCTAACGCTGGCTATATTATTAGAAACAAACTCGCTATCCATATCATCACCCCTAAATTCTTCTTATATGCCAGGCTCATTTTCTCTCAATAGCTTTTCACAATAGTAGCTCAATTGAGGAACTCAATCCGGTTTGAGCGATCTGATCAAGAGCCAACTCTCATTGTCGGGTTGAGTTATGCCGATCATAGCACCGGTACCCAGAAATCAACGATGCCAGATGCAGAAGACTGTGCAAAAAACAGGGGATAAGGGCTAGGCCAGAAGGCTGGTAGCCATACATATGCAGTATGGTGGTCAGGTGAGCTCCTGTTTTCGGCCTTCGCCCTGTTTTTTGACGGGCAAAAAATGAGCCTTGAATCGGCCAGTATTTGGCCTTGATGGCGGGAGCGTCGGCATTGTTTGATAGAGCGGTAAAGTAAACCAGGGGCCAGATAATGAAATCCAACTTTAAAAACGAAATACAGACGTTTGGGCGTTCCCTATTATTGCCTATCGCCGTGTTAGCCCCGGTGGGGATGCTAATGGGGATCTGTAGCGCGCTGGGCCAGGCGTATATGATCGATAAACTGCCGTTTTTGGGCAATGCCTACTGCAAGGCGATCCTCTCTTCGGTGGGATTAATCAGCAGCGTGGTGTTCCAGAATATTCCATTGCTGTTCGCCATGGGGGTCGCTTATGGCATGTCGAAGAAGGAAAAGGGCATTGCGGTCTTCGCTTCGGTCATCGCCTATCTAACCTTACTGATCTCCATGCACGTGCATCTGAAAGTGATGGACCAATTGGTGACGGAGAATATGGCGTTGGTCGGGCAGGGCATGGTGCTCGGCATCCACACGCTGAAAATAGAGGCGCTGGGAGGGATCATTGCCGGTTTGCTTGCCGCCAAGGTGACAGACCGGTTCTATCGGCTGCAACTGCCGTTGGCCTTTGCCTTCTTTAGCGGGAAGAAATCGGTCGCCATTCTATCGATTGCCTTCACCATTCCGGTCGGCCTGCTGATCCCATTCGTGTGGGATGTGTTTACCTATGGGATGCGGAGTATCTCGACCGTGATGATGGCGCCGAACATCGGTGCCGGGATCTACATGACCCTGAACCGTTTGCTGATCCCGTTTGGCTTGCACCATGTCCTGAGTTCGACGGTGCGCTTTACCGAAGCGGGTGGCACCTACCTGATTGATGGGCAAACCTACGTTGGCATTCTTCCCGCCATGAACAAGATCCTGTTTGAACTGGGGCCTAACCATCCGGCATGGAATGAGTTCATGCCAACGCTGTCCAGCTACCTGGCTTCGTCGCAGATGCTGACCACGTTGTTCCGCGTCCCGGCTATCGGGCTGGCGATGTACCACATGGCCTATTTCAAAAACAAGAAATTCGCCAAAGGGATGATCCTGACCGTAGTGCTGACGGCATTCCTCGGCAATATCACCGAGCCGCTTGAATTCTCCTTCCTGTTTATTGCGCCGCAGCTCTTTGTTATCTATGCGATCTTGTGCGGCCTGTTAACCATTCCTCTGCAAATGTTGGACGTCTCGATTGGCTATATTCGCGGCACCATCTTTGACTTCGGCATCTTTGGGCTGATGTACGAAAACACCCATTGGCCGAACCTGCTGCTGCTGGGCGCGATTAACTTTGTGGTGTTCTATGGCGTGTTCCGCTACGCCATTGGCAAGTTTGATATCAAAACGCCAGGCCGCGAGAAAGAGATGGCGGACAGTGCACTGCTCAATAACAAAGAGTACGACAAGGTGGCGGAGCTGGTCGTAGAAGGACTGGGCGGCAGGCAGAACATCAAGCGGGTAGAAAACTGCGTGTCGCGGCTGCGTATCGACCTTGGCGACCAGAAGCTGATGAACATGGAGTTGCTGAAAGAGGCGGGCTCATTGGGGACCTTTATTCCCTCCAGCAACCATATTCACGTTGTCTTCGGGCCACACGTCGAGTTTGTCCGTAACGCGGTAGATGACAATCTTGCTGGCATCCAGCAACGTTAAGAGGAACACAGCATGCGCGCACTTTATGATTCCAAAAGTAAAACCATCGACCATCAGGGTATGAAAGACCTGTTTACTCATGAAGCCAGAGTACAATCATGGCTTGATGTGGAAGGCGCTCTGGCGATGGCGCAGGCTAAGGTCGGTATGATCCCTGTTGCTGCGGCAGAAAATATCGCCGCCAACTGCCAGTTGGAGCGGATCGATCTGGCGGAGATCGACCGTTTGATGCGCCAGATTGGCCACGGGTTTGTGCCGGTGATCAAGGTGTTGGTCAAGGCTTGTGATGCAGAAAGCGGCAAGTACGTGCACTACGGCGTGACGACCCAAAACATCCAACAGACGGCCCATCTGCTGATCGTGCAGAAATTCCACCGTCATCTTATGAAGTTTGTCGATGACACGCTGGTCAATCTGGCCCGCCTGGCAAAGGCACATAAAAATACCCTGATGGCGGGGCGGACCCATGGCAAACATGCCTTGCCCATCACCTATGGTTATAAGGTTTCCGTGTGGATTTATGAGTTGCTGGCGGCGGTGGAGCGTATGCAAGAGGCAGAAAAGCGCGTCTTCACCGTGATGATGGGCGGTGCCGTGGGGGCCTTTCACGCCACGGGGGAAGCGGGCAGGACGGTGCAGGATCTGGTCGCCGAACAGCTCGGGATGCATTCGATGCTGGTGCCTTCACGTAACGCCAGAGTGTTCCGCGCCGAGTACATCAGCAACCTGTGTTTGCTGGCAACCACCCTGCATAAAATTGCCGAAGAGGTTTATCAGACTTCCAGCGAGGAGTTTGGCGAAGTCTCCGAGGCGTTCACCAAAGGCACCGTGGGTAGCAGCACCATGCCGCAGAAGGTCAATCCCAAGCTGGCAAAGGGCATCATTGCCAACGCCCAGAAGCTGTATTCGGTGATGACGGCGGTGCTCTACGTCTGTCCAAGGCCGTTTGAGGCAGACAGCTCGGCTTATTTTATCTTTGATGCCAGCCTACAGGAAAGCATTGAGCTGATGGCCGAGATTATCCTGCGTGCGGAGGAGCTGACGCGCACGCTGGTGATTAACCCTGAGCGGATGCATGAAAACGTGATGCTGACGCACGGGCTGATCAACAGCGAGAAAATCATGATGAAGCTGGTGGATAAGCTGGGTAAGGATCCGGCCCATGAGCTGGTTTACACCATGGCGATGCGCAGTACCCATGAACACCTCGAATACGGTGAAATACTAAGCCAGGATCCGGTCATGGCCGAAAACTTCACGGCGCAGGAGATTGCGGAGCTGCTGGATCCCGGTGCTTATACTGGCCTTTGCGCCGTCTTGGCCGATGAACTGGCAGACCGGGTCTTGGAGAGAAGCCATGGATGACCAGCGCTCCGGAGTTATCAAATCCAACCGGATCGTGTTCCCCGACGGTATCAAGGCCGGTTATCTATTGGTGCAGCAAGGGCAAATCAGCGGGTTTGTAAGCCACTTTTCCGGTAGCTGCATCGACCATAGCGAGCGGATCATCATGCCCGGCTTTGTCGATATCCATGTGCACGGTTGGGGGCGGGGTTCGTTCGGCTACAAGGGCAATAAGGCGTCGCTGAAGTGGATGAGCCACGATTTGATCAAGGCTGGTGTCACTTCTTACCTGCCCACCTCCGGCACGATGCCAAATGATTTCCTTGAGACGTCGTTAATGGAGGCAGCCGACTATATTGCCACGGCAACGCCAGCGAACGGAGCCGAAGCCATCGGTATCCATATGGAAGGCCCTTACATCAGTGAAAAACATCTCGGTATGCAGCGAGCCGACTGCCTGCAACGGCCAAGCGTTGAGGGATTCGAGCGTTTTAACCATCTGGCGGGCCGTAACATCCGCCTGATGACGCTAGCGCCAGAGCTGGAAGGGGCGTTGGATTTGATTCGCCATCTGCGGGCGCAGGGGATCACCGCGTCGGCAGGGCATACCGATGCCACCTTTGCTGAGGTTACGGCAGCGATAGAGGCGGGATTAAATCACTTCACCCACGCTTATAGCGGGATGCGTGGCTTCCATCACCGTGAGCTCGGGGTGGTTGGTGCGCTGATGTACTATCAGGATACCTATGCGGAAGTTGCGAAACAGAGCGGTATCACCATCAAACCGGAGGCATTTGATCTGCTTTATCGCCTGAAACGCGATCGGCGCATGGTGCTGATGAGTGACTGTATGGGCTATGTTGATTTCCCGGAAGGCTATGAGTTTCACCATTACCTGCGCAAAGAGACCTTCCGTATTAAACAGGGGCAGTTAGAGATTACCTCAGACGGTGGCGATACGCGCCACGTTTGCCCCTGTGACTACGGTGCGGTCCAGCAACTGGAGATGAACTTTCTCGATTCAGTGAAGAACATCGTCGATCGTCTGGATAATGGTCTGATGTCCGTCGCCAGTATCGCTTGCGAAAACCCGGCGTTTCTGGCGGGCGCGCAGAGCCGGAAAGGGTCACTTTGCCCGGGGAAAGATGCCGATATTCTGGTGCTGAATGAAGGGTTGGATCTGGTGGAGGTCTACTGCCGGGGCGTTCGTCAGACACTGTAACCTTACCTAATGCACGGCCAACGTTGGTTGGCCGTTGTGCCCTCCAATCCCTCCTAGCCAAAACTCCCAGCGGTACAACCTCAAAAAATTTCGGCGATTTTATTGATGAAGGCCGTCACATAATCTAATTATTTGAGGGACTGTAAAAAAATATGTTGATATTTATCAATATGTGTCAGTTCAAAAAGTGAGCAAACTGCGGGTGCTCGTTTGAAATGGTATACAAATCAATAAAAAAGGTGTGGCCAACTTGGCACAAAGAAATATCTCTGTGAGCATTATTGAAAGGAATATCAACATGAATTTGATTTCAAAGGTATTTTTTCACAAGGCTTGTCAACAACCCAACAAAATAAATCAAAAACAGGGGAAAAAAGTAACGCTTAACAAGTCACTCATTGCCTTGACTATTTCCGCCGCAATCTCGCCGATGGCCGGTGTGGCCACCGCAGCTTATGTGGAAACAGGGCAAATTGGCGATAAAGCCAGTTGGGAAACAGAGGAATACAGCAAGGATTGGGGCATAACTGCGATGAAAGCATCCAGCGCCTATGCGCTGGGGTACTCTGGGCAAGGGGTTAACGTTGGCGTAATGGATTCTGGTGCTTTGTTATTTATTCATCAAGATCTTAACGGCGATCGCTTCCATGCCGTCCAGGCTAATGGCATCTACGGTTCGTCCGGTTTGCGTTACCCACAATCGGCTCCGGGGTTACAGGGCGAATATATCGAGGGTGAAGCATTTGATATCAGCGGCCAATGGGTAGCCGGTGTTAACGATGGCCATGGAACCCACGTAACCGGCACCGTTGGGGCTAATCGTGATGGTGAAGGCATGCACGGTGTTGCCTGGGGCGCCAATATTTATGTCGCTAATACCGGTGGCACAGATAGCAATAACTATGGCCCGTTCCAGGATTATCAGTACTTCTATACCGGTTGGAAAGCGCTGGTTGATTCCGGTGCAGAGGTGATTAACAACAGCTGGGGCACCAACATTCGTATTGTCGACAACGGGTCAACCGGCAGTGACGGTGGCAATACCGGTGTGCATATACCGGCCAATAACATGACCCAGTCAGAATATGAGTACTTTTATTTCAATAAAGTCTACGAAGATAATCCGTCCTTTGTTGATGCTGCCTATGATGCCGTGAAAGACACTACGGTGGTGCAGATATTTACCACGGGCAACCGCGATTTTGCCAATCCATTCTATCGTGCACTTTACCCTTATTATCACCCTGAAGCCGAGCAGCACTGGATTGCTGTTGCCGGGTTGCAACGGGTAACCGGTACCGATAAATACTCTCTCTCTTATACCTGGAATGAGGCTGGTGAGGCCAAATGGTGGACCGTGGCTGCGCCGGGAAATGGCATCTACTCAACCACGGTGAATGCGACAACCGGGGCTCCGGGCTGGGGGAACTCATCAGGTACCTCCATGTCGGCTCCCCATGTGGCTGGTGCCATGGGCGTACTGCTTTCACGCTATCAGGATATGAGCGCTCTTCAGGTTCGTGATGTGATGTTCACCACCGCCAGCCACCAGAACCCAGACGGTAGTACGTTGGCCAACTGGACTGCGGCTGACGGCGTTCCCGATGTTCGCTACGGCTGGGGAGTGCCCGATCTTGATAAAGGTATGTATGGGCCCGGTCAGTTCCTTGGCAAGGTTGAATACAACATGGCCACAACACCGCTTGATGTCTGGAGTAATAACATCAGCCAGCAAGCGCTGGATGCGCGTAAACAAGAAGATTTGGCCTGGATACAGAACTATAAAGATCAGGGTATTGCGGCAGGTGGAGCCTATGAGCTGGGTAATAGCTTCGTAGTCAATGACGGTAACAGCGATCCGACGGATCATATCGTTAGCCAGGAGGATGCAGAGAAATGGCGGCAGGATTATTACGCTGCGCGTGCTGCTGCTATTGAGGCCAAAATTGACGCCGATCTCTATACCGGTTCCCTGGTTAAACTCGGTACGGGTACGTTGATCATGACCGGTGATAACAGCTATCAGGGGAATACCACCGTGGAGAACGGCGCCCTGTATGGCTTCACTGAATCCTTTGGTAGCGGCACCGTGGCGGTGAATGGCGGTAAGTTCGGGGTCATTGGCCACTATAACGATACGTTTACGCTGAAGGGGCCACTGACATCGACAGCAAGCCATAAGGCTAATATTGACGTCAATGCCGGGGGCACTTACGTCGTCAGCACGGATGAACATGTCAATGTGGGTCAGTTGACCTTTAACGATGGTTCGATGATTACTGTGGGCTCCAACGACAGGGACGTGTACGCAGACGTGTTTAATAATGGCACCGTCGCTGTTGGCACGGTCACCGCTGATGCCTTAACCGGTGTTGATAAGGCCATTGCCACACCTCAGTACGCGTTCTTCAACACCCAGGTCGAGGTTTCTGGTAATGCCCTCACCGCCAGTTTTGGCCGCAATGATGATGTGACGTTTGCCTCTTACGCTTCAAACCACAATGGCCGCTCTATTGCCAATACGATTGAGGGCACGGGTAGGGGGATACTTTTCAACTCCCTGCTTATGGCATCTGGCGAGGAGGTTAGTAATACCTACAACTCACTCGGCAATGATATGTACCTCAATACGCAAAATGCCAGCATCGTTAATTCAATGACTATGTCCCGTGTTATCAAGGATCAGGCGGTTGGCATAGGTGGAGGGCGTTATGTCGAAACGGCCGATGGTTCGGGCCGCTTCTGGATGGCACCTATAGGTAGCTGGTCTAATGTGGATTACGGCCAATCCAGCATGGACGTCGATTTCTTCGCGGCCTTAATCGGCAGTGAAATCGATGTGAGCAGCAGCACTAAACTCGGGCTGTACTTCGGGGCGGGTAGCACCGATTTCAAAGGGGGAAGCAGCGGTAAAATCGACAGTGACGACCTGCACTTCGGGGTTTACGGCGTATCCAAAATCGCTGATGCGGCTTCGCTGAATTATGGTGCGATGTACACCAAGCAGGATCGTGATGCTAATCGTACTTTGGGTGTCCTCGATCAGGTTGGCACAAATTCTGTTTCCCCAAATGTGGATATTACCCAGCTGTTTGCAGAAGCGGCCTATTCAGGATTCAATACCGATAGCTATTCCGTTGAGCCTTATTTCGGTATCAGCTGGATGCATATCAAATCCGACGGCTATGTGGAAACGGTTAACAATATGGTGTTTACCACCAACGTTGATAACCAGGATCTGCAGGTCACCACCCTTGGCGTGCGTACCGCGGTGCCATTTACCTTGGCTAACCTGGATATGGCAGTGAAAGGCGATCTGTATGGTACCCACTTCTTCGGTGACACCACTCCAGAAGCGACAATGTCTCTTGCAGATAGCGGAGTAGCCAGGATCCAGGGTGGCAAATTATCTAACCTGGTTGGCGTGGGGTTAGGTATTGAAACCAAGCTCGGTAAAGCAACCACCTTCGGTCTGTCATACACCGGTGCCTATAATAGCGATATCACTTCAAACGGCTTTTACGCCAAGTTAAAAATCGATTTCTAGAGTTATAACGCGATAAAACAACCACTGGCCAAGGCTGGTGGTTGTTCCCGATCAAATGAAAAAGTCAGGATATCTCTGTTCTAGCACGGCGCGCAGCTGCTGCCGATCCAATCCTTCAATCTCCTGAATAAACCCCTCTGCCGGGATCTTCTTCTTCGCCCGGGAAAGCCCGTGCTGGCTGAGCAGCGAGATATCATCGCGGCTGAGATAGAAATTCACATTGATGTAATCCCACTGATAATACTTCAGATAGCTCGAGATTTTATTGGTGAAGGTGATCAGCAAATCAAAGGGGATCTGCTTGAGCGTGTGTATCTCATTGATATTCACGTAGCCAACAATCTCAATATGGAAGTGCGACTTCAACACCTCCTTGAAATAGCCCACCTTACTTTCCGAAGAGTTGGTCACGATAATGACGCGTTTTTTCTCCTCGCTGTGGACTCGGTTTTGCAGCTCGTATTTCTTCAGGATCAACACCAGCGTGGACAGATGCACCGGCGAAAAGGTGGTTTGATAGTGCTGCGCGATCGGCGCGGTAGCCTGGGTGACGCCCTGATAGAGCAGCGCGTGCCGGGTCTGCACCTGATGCAGCTTTTTATCGTCAAAGTAGAGATTGAACTTGTTTTGTACGATGGTCGAATAGACGAACTGGTAGATCTCGGCGAAGAAGGGCGAACGGTTGTGGATTTCTGCCCGCAGCAACGGGGTCAGGGTTTCACAAAGGCGGCCAACGAGTGTAATCAGCGTGGGATCGTAGATATCGAACGGCCGCCAGGTGTAGGTCAGCGATGAAATCAGCAGGTCGAGGAAGCGATTTTCGTGCTCGCCATCCAGCAGCCCAAAGTCAGAGGATTGAATAAAGCTCAGGTTATCGCTGTGGGTGATGAAATGCCCGCGCCGCATGCGGTGTAGCGCAATGCTCATATACACCAGGAAGTATTTTTTGCTGTTATAGCCCAGCGTGATCCGCTGGCTCAGCCGCTGTTGGTACAGCTCTGCGGCGGCGCTGATTTCTTGTTGGCACACCTTTAAGAACTGCGTGGCAATGGAGCGGTTAATCGGCTCGTTGGCTTTGTGCGGCACCAGCAGGTGATCTTCGCCGATCTCGATGGTTTTCAGGATCGTCAGGCAAATGGCGATGCGCAGCAGGATCTCGTCGCCATCCAGCCGCGAGCCCTGTTTGGGAATGGCGGTAACGGTGAGATGATTGGCCTGTAAAAATGCCGACAGCGCCTGGTTATCGTTTTTGAGCGTGGTTGGGCTGACGTTAAACTTGCGGTAATACTCGCTTTTGTTTACCACGTCCTGCAGGCAGAGCGCCACGCTGAGATCTTTAATGCGTTCATCGGCGGTGGTGATGTAGCGGTTAAACGGGATCTGCTCCAGAAAGGCGATGTATTCCCGGTAGCCGATCGCTGTGACGATCCACAGCCCATCGATATGCAGGTGGCAATCTGGTTCCAGGAACTCGTTGATCTCCTTCATGGAGCGCTTCAGCGTCGACGTGGTTTTGCCAAACCTGGAGGTGACATCCTCGATTAACACCGGGCTGTGTTCCTGAATATATTTCAACAATGACAGGTCAAAACTGTTCACCAAGGCATCTCAACGTCTGGTCTGGAGTCGGATAGCTGAGAGTATAGAAAATGGTGAGTGTTGTCTGTGAGCTGGGTGGAGCGGTTGCAACAACCTCCTCGGCTCTGATTATCACTTCCAGTATTCTATCGCTGCCAGCTATTTTCCTCTCCCGAGAAAGCGATTAGTTTTGTCTGAAAAGAATTAATACATTGCATTTTAATGGGGGGTTTTTCACTCACCAGATAAAAAAGTTCTAAACTCTATCGAGACTAAAGTCTTCCCGTGCTCTCTTTGGATCTCAGAGGAAGAATCTATCGGTTATGAATAATAAACACTATCTGGTACAGGGATCCGAGAGGGCATTACTGATGTTAGATCCAATCAAAAGAACATTCTTGGCCACATGTCTGACCGGCCTCCTGCTCCAACCCTCATTATCCGTTGCTCAATCGACAATGACCATCTTCGAGGATGTGCGGATCTTTGACGGCACAAGTTTAACTGCCAAGATGAATGTGGCCGTTGAAGGCAATAAAATTACTCAAATTTCTTCCCAAGCGATTAGTTCACCCACTGATGCAGTGCATATCGCTGGTAATGGTCAAACATTGATGCCTGGCCTTATCGATGCTCACTGGCATACCTTTATGGTGCGCCCTACCATGGCACAGGCATCAATGGCTCCGTTAACTTTTATTACTTTGCTGGCCGGTGCTGAAGCAGAGTCAACACTTATGCGTGGATTTACCAGCGTTCGCGATTTGGGTGGTCCAGCGTTTGGCTTAAAACTCGCTATTGATAATGGCGTCATCAAAGGGCCACGCATCTGGCCATCGGGGGCAATGATTTCACAAACGGGGGGGCATGGTGATTTTCGTATGCTTTCAGAGATACCGTCTACCCCTGATCAATTGAGCTATCCAGAGCGAGTTGGCATATCAGCGATAGCGGATTCACCCGATGAGGTTCGCAAGCGTACCAGAGAGCAATTATTGCAAGGAGCCAGCCAGATCAAGCTGACCGGGGGCGGGGGCGTATCTTCTCCCTATGGCCCGATAGATACGGTACAGCTTAGCGTCGATGAAATTCACGCCGCAGTTGAGGCAGCGGCGAATTGGGGGACCTATGTGACAGTCCATGCATATACCCCGGAAGCCATTCGTAATGCCATTCAGGCTGGTGCAAAAGTGATTGAACATGGTCAACTAGCCGATGATGCAACGGCAAAGCTGATGGCAGATACGGGAACATGGTGGAGTCTGCAACCTTTTTTGGCTGATGAAAACGCCAATCAACTGCCCGATGCAGCCGGACAAGCCAGGGCAGCACAAGTGTTTGCCGGAACGGATAATGCCTATCGCTTGGCAAAAAAATACGGTGTGAAAGTCGCATTTGGCACGGACGTGTTATTTGATGCCAATTTGGCAGCCAGGCAAGGCTCTCAGCTTTCTACCATGACGCGGTGGTACACCCCAGCCGAAGTGCTCCAAATGGCGACGGCTGATAATGCAAAATTGTTGGCACTATCAGATCGACGCAACCCCTATCCAGGAAAACTGGGCGTTATCGAAGTCGGCGCTTTAGCCGACTTATTACTGGTCAACGGCGATCCGATAGCTGATATCGGCCTGCTGGCCGATCCTGGCAAAAACCTGACTGTCATTATGAAAGGCGGCCAGATAGTAAAAAACCAGCTGGTGGCGAAGTGAGTTTTCTTATAAGGCAAAGAAAGGGTTAATTGAATTAGCCCTTTCCGCGTTTTGACAAATCATTCCGCTGTGAGGGATCACAGCGGTTCAACATGCCCAACCACCCGCGATACCATCGGGAATTGCATTCTCAATTGCCGTTCAATATGGTCCACCGCATCGTGCACCGCAGAAATCGACAAGGCCGGAAGGGCCCGACAGTGAAAATTCACAATCACGCCCTGTGGCGTTTCTCGCGCCCGGATATCATGGATGTCTTGCACCAATCCGCTGTTTTGCGCTGAAACCGTCAATGCTTGTTCAATCTTCGCCAGTTCGCCGTGTTCCACATCCTGGCTAGCCAGCCAATCCAGCATCTGGGGCTCCAGGTGGGTTTCGATCTCCGTATTTTCGCCCAACGTCTGGCGTAGAGCCTCCTCCACCTCGCTGGCAATATCATGCGCCTGCTCTACGCTGGCATTGGCCGGAACCAACAGATCCATACCGATCGCCACTCGGTCTGCCAATTGTTGTAGCGAAAGGCTCTGCACCACGGCCCCATGGTTGGCGGCCAGCATGCGAATACGGGTTGCCAGATCTTCATCACTTCTGGCTTGAGGGATGGCAATCACCCTCACTTCCGAGTTGGCGTATTGCTGTTCAAGTTTGGCGGTAACGGTCTGCTTCAACTCCTTGATCCGCTCAAGCGGTAGCGTCCGGCATACCCCGACGCTTACCTCGATAAACAGCGTGGCTCCGCCACTGCGCAGGCGAATATTCTCCGTAGACAACACCGCTGGGAAATCGTTAAGCAGGGTAGCGATATCTTCCCGCGTGCCAGCCGGTGCAGTATCAATCAGGGAATCAAAGGAGCGTTTCCCTAGCTTCAAGGCGGCAGTCAGGATAAAGCAGGCGACGATCAGGGCTGCCAGCGCATCTGCACGGGCAAAACCAAATAGCACAAAAACCATGCCCAACAGCACCACGCCAGAAGACAACATATCGGAGAAGAAATGCAGAGCATCGGCTTCCAGAGCCGCGCTGTTGGTGGCCTTGGCCACGCGGTTCAAGGCCCGGACGCGGAAGAAGTCAACCACAATGGACACCAGTAGTACCGCAATCACTACCGGTGCAGCCACAATCTGGTTTGCCTCACCTATCAGGCTGCTTACTGCTTCAAAGACGATCCAGCCGCCTGCCGCCAACAGGAGGAGTACCTCAAACAGTGCTGCCAGATTCTCAACCTTACCATGGCCGAAGTGATGGTCATCATCAGCAGGCTTATCGCTGACGCTCACCGCCCACCAGGTGATGCTGGTGGCAATAAAATCGGTAAATGAATGGATACCTTCGGATATCAGGCCAATACTGCCGGTAAATATACCTGCGATAAATTTACCTAACGCCAACAATCCGCTGATAATCATCGAGTTTCGGGCGACGGCCTGTTTTTGATTTTGCATAGCACAGCTCATAGTTGAATTAAAAAAATCAGCGTTTGGTTTTTACGGAACATTGCCAGACAAAAGCAACGAGCAGGAAGCTTGCGGTAGCTGTCAGCAATAAACAGGAAAGAAATGCAGTTTGACCGGTGGAATGTAAATAAATCTCATTAATACCTGCCGAGATCATAAAAATAGCGTACAGCAACCCAAGAATAAAAATCATCATCATTATCACGCGCGGTAAATACCGTCAGTTTATTGCGGTTATTCATCCTCCCCGCAATGATTGATGAGGCTACGGGGAGGATGATGCTAGGCGGATCTTTTTCGTTCATTAGTCATCCCATTTGGTGCTCAGATAGGCTGCGATCAGCCCCATTGAGCTGATGAAAAACAAAAATCCCATAAAAAACATCATATTTCCCATAATTTTATCCTCGGTTAACTGTAATCGATAACGACCTCTGTGGTTAAAAGTAAGTGTGCAACGTAGTCTCTGGCTTCATTCACCGTCAGGGTATCTGCGGCGGTGAAAAAGTCAGCGTTCAAAGAGTTAGCAATGGCTGGCCCGCCTGTGCTGCTGGCGCGGTAGCGGTCATCGCTGAGGAGTCTGGAAGTCATTGACCCTATTGCTGTTTAAACTTCAACAGTGCATCGCATAGGGGAGTAAACCAAAGAGGGGGAGTGCAGAAAGCCTATCTCCGCGTCCAGGTTTTAGCACTATACAACGTATCTGAAAAATTTCAGAAGTTACCTTGGGCTGAACCTTAATCCGATAAAGCCTGTCTTAACCTTGGGCATCTCTCGATGTCGTCAGATCAGTAACCTGTGTTTGTATAGGAGCCTCGCCAAACGAGATACTGCATATAACTACGCGGTGATTATAGGCGTGCTGGGAGCGATAGTGCTCGAAAATCGGCAACTCGTTGAGGTGATATTTAAGAAGTTATATTTAAACGAACGATTTATCTTAATGAACGTTAATTTTGCAGTGATATAAACACTATGGCGGGGATATTCATTTGCCTAAATCAGCATTTATAAGCTGAATAAAAGCAAAAACCGACCTTTTACAGTCGGTTTTACAGTTAGGAATGCACCATTACCGCATGGTAACGAACTCTTCTGCGGCGGTTGGGTGGATCGCCACGGTGTTGTCGAAGTCTTTCTTGGTCGCGCCCATCTTGATTGCCACGGCGAAGCCCTGCAGGATTTCATCCATACCAAAGCCAATCCCGTGCAGGCCAACAATCTTCTCTTCTTCACCCACACATACCAGCTTCATGCGGCACGGCTGGCGATGCTGAGTCACGGCGCTGTACATGGCGGTGAAGGAGGATTTATAAACCTTCACCTTATCCTCGCCAAACTGCTCTTTCGCCTGCGGTTCGGTCAGGCCAATGGTGCCAATTGGCGGGTGGCTGAACACCACGGTGGCGATGTTGCTGTAGTCCAGATGTTCGTCCGGCTTGTTGTTGAACAGGCGCTCGGACAGGCGGCGGCCAGCGGCAACGGCAACCGGGGTCAGCTCAACCGCACCGGTGTTGTCACCTACCGCGTAGATGCCTTTCACGTTGGTGTTCTGGAATTTGTCGACTTCGATGTAACCTTTGGCATTGGTTTTCACGCCGGTCACTGCCAGGTTCAGATTATCGGTCGCTGGTTCGCGGCCGATGGCCCAGACCAGGCTGTCCACGGTGAACTCTTTGCCGTTTTCCAACGCCAGCGTCAGGCTGCCGTCGGCGTTTTTGACGATGGATTTTGGAATGGATTCGGTGTGCAGGGTTGGCCCTTCGGTGTTCATCACCTCAACCAGGGTTTCTACAATCATCGGATCGAAGGTACGCAGCGGGGCGTGTTTACGCACGAACAGATGCGTTTCCGCTCCCAGCGCGTTCATCACACCGGCAATTTCTACCGCGATGTAGCCAGCACCTACCACTGCCACGCGTTTTGGCATGGCATCCAGCTCAAAGAAGCCGTCGGAGTCGATGCCGTATTCGGCACCAGGGATCGACGGATGGCTCGGGCGGCCACCGGTAGCGATCAGAATATGGTCGGCGGTGATTTTCTCGCCGTTAACTTCTACGGTATGCGCGTCAATAAAACGGGCAAAACCTTTGATCACGTCGACCTTGTTTTTGCCCAGCACGTTGTCGTAGGAAGTATGAATACGATCGATGTAGGCAGTACGGTTGGCGATCAGGCGTTTCCAGTCAAAGGCGTTGACGGTGGTATCGAAGCCGTAATCCGGGCCGTACTGGTGGATGGCCTCGGCGATCTGCGCCGCATGCCACATGACTTTTTTCGGGACACAACCCACGTTAACGCAGGTGCCGCCAAGTTCTTTGGCTTCAATCAGTGCGCATTTCTGACCATACATGGCTGCCCGGTTGATCGATGCGATACCGCCGCTGCCGCCGCCAATTGCTAGATAATCGTAATGTTTCGTCATCTGGGTTTTCCATGAGTTGTGTGATTCGAGAAGGGTAAGAGTTTAACGCCTGACTGGGGGTTGTCGCAAAGATTGCGTCGATGGCTGTAATAGGCAGAGGCTTGATCCTCTGCCCGGTTGATTTTACACGATAACCAGTTCGGGTTTTGCCCGATCGAGCGCTTGGCGATCGGCACTGCTGATGCCGGTATCGGTAATGATCATGTCAATCTGGCTCATCGACAGCACCAGGTTGAACCCCCTGCGGCCGAACTTGGTGGAATCGACCACCGCGACCACGCGCTTGGCTGCCTGAGCCATCACGCCGCTGATCGAGTAGCCTTCATTAAAGGTGGTGATGCCGTTGGTGGCGTCCAATCCGTCGGCCCCGACGAACATCACGTCACCGGCAATGCCCTGTAGGGAGAGCTCCGCGATGGAGCCGTGCATGGAGCGCGTCTTATGGCGCAGCGTGCCGCCACACAGCACCAGCGTGATGTCTTTATTGTCGGAAAGCGCAAAGGCAGCGGGCAGGTTATTGGTGATCACCGTGATATTGCCCATCTTCACCAGTTCTTCGGCGATCAGCATGGTGGTGCTGCCGCTGTCGAGGATCACCGTATCACCGGGATTGACCATGGCTGCTGCCTTTAAGGCAATGCGCTTTTTCGGGTCTTTAGCCAGCTGGTAGCGTTCCTCCAGGATGACCTCACCGGTGGTTTTCGGCACCTCGGCCTCCTGCTCCAACTGGCTGCCCGGCCTGGCTGCACCGCCGTGGAAGCGGATCAGCAGACCTTTTTCTTCCAGCAGGCGCAGGTCAGCGCGGATGGTAACCTCAGAAATTCCGAAGGAATTCGAAAGATCGCTAACCAAGATGCTGCCGTTCTGCTGAACCAGGTCGACAATTTTATTTCGTCTTTCAAAAGAGTTCATCATCCTGACCTATCGAAATGTTTTGCTTTTATTTTATGCGAAAGGGATATGAAAGGGGAGCATAAAGATCAAGGAGATGGGATTTGAGGCAAAATAATGGCTGCACCCGTGCAGCCATTGGCTAAATATCACCCTTCGCCAAGCTTGAGCATGATTTTTCCCTGCATCGGCTTACCGGCCAGGGCTGCAACGCTGGCGGCGTATTGCTGCGGGCGATCGATGCTGGCAATCAACGGCTCCAGAGCCAGATCCGCCGATTGGAACAGCTTCATGGCCTGTTGCCATTCTTCCCCTGGCCACGGGGCCGAATAGTTCATCCAACTGCCCAGCAGCGTCAGCTCCTTGCGCAGGATCTGGCTGAAAGTGCTGTAAGACAGATGGAGGTCCTTATGGAGCGTCCCCACTAGCGCGATTTGTGCCCGTGGTCCGGCGATATCTAGCGCCAGTCCGACCGTTTGTGGCGTGCCAGCGGTTTCCAGAATCAACTGATCAAAGCGCTTTTCCTGCAAGCGTTCGGCTATCTCGGAGGGGCTAAGTTCCGCGCTGTTAAACGCGCTTTCTGCACCGATCTGCCGTGCCAGCTTGAGCCGGTCGTCATTGATATCGATCGCCGTGACGCTGCGTGCGCCCATTGCGCGGGCACATTGGATCGCCAGTTGGCCGATGGTGCCGGCACCAATGATGATCACCTCTTTGCCTTGGCAGCCCCCAGCCAACTGAATGGCATGCAGGCCGACGGTGATGGGCTCAATAAACGCCCCCTGCAATAAGCTGACGTTGGCAGGTAATTTCACCAGATTGGCGCGTTTGACCACGATAAACTCGGCGTTGCCACCGTGGCTGCGTGAACCGACGAACTGGTAATGCTTGCACAGAGAATAGTAATGGCGCTGGCATTCCGGGCAGTTAAAGCACGGTAACAAAGGGACGCAGGCCACGGCATCATGCTGTTGCAGATCGGTAACCCGCTCGCCACAGGCCACGACCCGGCCACTGAACTCATGCCCCAGGGTAATCGGGTAGAAATGCGCGCCTTTGGCAAAGATGCGGGGGATATCCGAACCGCATAGCCCGGAATACGCCACCCGAACCAACACCTCATCGGCGGCCTCAATAGCAGGAGTAGGGCGTTCTTCAACGCGCACTTCTCCCTCCGTGTGGATCACGACTGATTGCATAGCTTGAACTCCGTAGAGAATAGATTGGGGGAGGCGGGCTCCCCCGAAGGATTAGGACATGGCGTTGAGGCTTTGGCTGGCCTGTTGCTTGGCGGTGGCTTCAGCCTGGGCAAATTGACGGGCACGGCGCCAGGTGAGGAACACTCCAATGGCGTAAATGACGCCGATAACGACCAGGCCCACCACGTTTTGCCAGGTGAGCAGTTGGATCAGCAGGTAGGTGATCGGTGAGCCGCCTTGGTCCATCGAGGCCACCACGCCGCCCGCTTTCAGCGCACCAGCATTGGCAGCCAGTTGGGTATGCAGCCCGATGGTTTGGGTGGCGATCCACAGCGTGATGCTCATGATGATAAAACCCGAGATCAGCGTGCGGAACAGGTTGCCCTGATGCACCGCCACGGCGAGGGCCACAAAGAAGCCGATGGTTGCCAGATCGCCAAACGGCAGCACCTGGTTACCTGGGACGATCACGGCGATCAGAATGGTCAGCGGGATAAAGATCAGGCTGGCGGAGACCACGGCGGTATGGCCCAGCAGCAGCGCCGGGTCGAGGCCGATAAGGAACTCCTGGCCACCAAAGCGTGCTTGCAGGCGTTTACGGGCATGCTTGGCGATGGGCGTCAGGCCATCCATGATCGGTTTGATCACCCGTGGCATCAGCAGCATCACGGCAGCGGTTTTCACCGCCAGTTGCAGAATGCCCTTCAGGTCATAACCGGCCAGAGCACCGATAATCAGCCCCATCACAAAGCCGACGGTCACCGGCTCGCCGAATGGGCCAAAGCGTTTCTGTACGTCGTCTGCGCTGAAGTGAATACGGTTCAGGCCGGGGATCTTCTCGATAATGGTGTCCACCAGTACGGCGATCGGCCCCATATAGGCGGAGGTGCCGTGCGGAATGGCAATCCCTTCCAGCCCGAAGAAGTCGCGGGTGTCTTTGGCGAACCAGTCCCCCAGCTTGTAGACAAAAGCGGCATGCACCACCACGCTCAGCATACCCAGCCAGTATGAACCGGTAGCCAGATGCACCATGGCACCGGTAAAGGTCATGTGCCAGATGTTCCAGATATCCACGTTAACCACTCGGGTCATACGCGTCAGCAACATCACGATGTTGACCGCAATCGCTACCGGGATGGCGATCAGGGCAATCTGCGAGGCCCAGGTCATCGGTGATGAGCCTGGCCAACCGATATCCACCACGTGTAGGTTGATCTGGAACTGCTCGGCCATCGATTTTGCCGCCGGGCCGATCGAGTCCAGCATCAGGCCGATAACCAGCCCGATACCGACAAAGCCGATGCCGATATGAATGCCGGATTTAAATGAATCCCCTAATTTCATCCCTAAAATCAGCGAGAAGATGATGATCACGATAGGCAGCATCACTGTAGGGCCGAGATCGAGGATATAACGCATGATGTCGGTAAACATGGGCTACTCCGTCAGAATGGTCAGTATTTTTTGTTTCAGCGCCTCGATGCCGACACCGGAAATAAACGGCATGCCGTGCACCAACGGTATATCGCCAAACTGCCGGTCGACGCGGGCGGTGGTGCAGATCAGGTCGGCATCGTCCATATAGGTTTCAATCTCGGTCACGCGGCACTGCACCAAGTCCAGCTCGATGTTGTGCTCCGCGCACAGCTCTTTGATCTCTTCTGCGGCCATGGTCGAGGTGGCAACGGCACCGCCGCAGGCAACGATAATTTTACGTTTCACAGTGTGGCTCCTTCATATTCTGTTTTTTGTTGTGGTCGGGAGGGCGAAGTGAAAACCCGCTGGGCAAAAATTTCGCCCAATTGGTCCTCGGGGGCGGTCAGAAGTGCAGCGATAAACTCGGGGTGCTGCAACTGGCCAAACAGCGTGCGCAGTAAAACCAACTGCGCCGCCGGGTCGGTGACGATCAGCGCGATAATCAGGGCAACGTCGATCGTGCCGTCATCATCCGCCTGAGCGAAGGGCACGGCCTGGTCAGGGCGGATCAGATAAATAGCCGGGGCACGTGCATGCTCCGCTTCACAATGGGGGATGGCGACCGCGTGCTGCTCAAGGGCGATGCCGGTGGGATAAGCGCTCTCACGCACCAGCAATGCCTGCGGGTAGCTGTTGTGAACGACCCCGGCGTTGAGCATGGTGACGCCAATGTGCTCCAGCGCCTGCTGCGCGTCGGCAAAGCTGATGCCAGTGCGAACGAACAGTTGGCTGTTATGCATGGGCCATCTCCTCGGCGTTTTTGGCTTGCTCTGCGGGGGAACAGCCGAAGCGATAAGCGCGCAGCACATCCTGAATTTTGTCGATCATCAGTGCGTGGGGCTGTTTCGCCAGCTTGCGTTCCATCACGCGCTGATACTGCAGCGGGAAGTATTGGCTCAGCAGGCCAGCGGGGATCTCTTGCTGGTCGAGGTTATTGAGCAGCGTCGTCATACTTTGGGCGATACGCGGGTGGGGCCAGTAGTAGCGGATACGGTCCGACAGGCTGAAATGCAGGTCGATCAGCGAGCGGCTGAACGTCGGGTGATAATACTTTTTCCAGTAATCCGGTTCGTCGAGCATGACGGCGTCAATCACCGCCAGGATCTGGCTACGTTTTTCCGGGGCAATCAGGGCCTGTTCGATATTGGCCAGAGCAAACACCGCTTCGCGCAGGGCGAACGTCAGGGCCGGGCCAACTTTGAGAATGGCGAAGTGATCGCGCACCAGCTGCTGATAGGCTTCACGCGTTTGGTAATCGGTAGAGTGCGCCTCATAGACCAGCGGCGTGGTGGTAATAAACTGGGAGAGCTTGCGGGCTAGCTGTGGTTGGTAAGCGATCACCTGTGAATGGTCGAACTCCACTCCTGGCTGCACTACTACGGCGATGATCCTCGGGAGCGCCGCTGCCAACCCGGCCTGGCGGAACGCCTGATAGTGAGTGTCCAGCGTGGCGGCGGCATCCGTCGCGTGAGTGATATGTACGCTGCCAATGGCGGAAGATTCTCCTCCAGGAACTGGCACCTCGGTCCCAATCACATAGGTCAGCTGCTGTTTTTGCTCTGGGGTAGCGACCCGTTCGGCGACCTGGCACAGGCGGGCGGCGCGTTCTGCCACCACGTGGGGATCTAACGGGGTCGGATCGTCGGCGCAGGACATGGACGCATCCAGATGGATCTTGCTGAATCCGGCGATGACGTAGTCGGCGATCAACACTTCCGCTTTCGCCATTGCGCTGGCGGCGGGTTCATTTTGCCAACAGTTCGGGCCTAGATGGTCGCCCCCTAACAGCAGCCGGGAGAGCGGAAAGCCGACGGTTGCCGCAATATCGCAGACAAACTGCCGGAAATCCGCCGGTTTCATGCCGGTGTAACCGCCAAACTGATTAACCTGGTTGGATGTGGCCTCGATCAGCACCTGGCGATCGCTGTGCAGATCCAGGCGTAATGCGGCTTCAATGACTAATGGGTGTGCCGAACAGACAGAGCAGATCCCGATCGGCTCCCCTGCTTTATGTCGTGCGATTATATTTTTCATTCTACCCTCCGTTTTCTTACGAATATAATCGTAATGTTTCGAAAGGTTAGCAATGCACTTTTCTATTATTCGTGATCAAGATCGAAAACTTTACCGCTATTTTTCCGTGCCGGTGCTTTCAGTGTGAGGGGGTCAGTTAACGGGTAGGGTAGATTTAGTTATTTAAAATCAGTTTATTACAGAATAATGGTGAAAGGAGGAGTCGGCATGCGCAATAAAGTGAAAGCGGTTATTGTGACGAGAGGATGCCCTTCACCCCAACCCTCTCCTTTAGTGAGAGGGAGCTGTTAGCCCCTGCTCTTTTGGAAGTAAAGAGGTCATCTCATTAACGCGATCGTCCCCTTATTCAAGGTGCGTCACTGAGTTTTCAGACACTCTCGATCGGTCCCCTCACCCTGTGGGAGAGGGGGGGGCAATCACTGTGTTGGCGCAGGTCACAGCTTGCCTTCACAGCCACAAACCTGAATCACCTTTTGCACCACCTGCTGCATGGCCAGCTTGGCGGGCTGCATATAGTGGCGCGGGTCGTTGGCCTGCGGATGCTCCGCCAGATGCTGTTTCAGCGCATCGGAAAAGGCGATTTTAAGCTCCGTCGCCACGTTCACCTTGCAGACCCCCAGCCGAATCGCCTGCTGAATATCAGCGTCTGGCAAACCCGACGCACCATGCAGCACCAATGGCACGCTGACCCTGTCGCGGATCTGCCCCAGGCGGATGAAATCCAGCTCTGGCTTGCCCTGATAAAGCCCATGTGCCGTACCAATCGCCACCGCCAGTGAATCGATGCCGGTGGAACGCACAAACTCCTCGGCCTGCTGCGGCGAGGTATAGCGGGCATCCTTGGCATCGACGCTGATGCCATCCTCAACGCCCCCAAGCCGCCCCAGCTCTGCCTCAACGCTGACATCATAACGATGGCAAAACTCGGTCACCTGCCGCACCAGCGCGATATTTTCCGCAAAGGGCAGGTGCGAGCCATCAATCATGGCCGAGCGGATCCCTGCATGTACTTTGGTTTGAATATCTTGCAGGGCCTCATGGTGATCCAGATGCACCGCCAGCGGGATGCGGTATTCGGTGGCCAACTGTTTGACAATGGCGACTACGTTAGCCGTTCCCGCATAGAGATAGGTGCCGAGCGTACCGGCCAGGATCACCGGTGAGCGCATGTGCGCGGCGGTTTCAGCCACCACCTGCATGGTTTCCAGGTTATGAATGTTGAAGGCTGGTACGGCATAGCCCTGTTGTTGTGCCTTCTGCAGCATATTGTTGGTCGAAATGATGTACACCGCCTGCCTCCTGTTTTTTTGTTACGTTATCTTTCGGTTATCATCATCTAATCGAAAGTTAAAATAAGCAAACAGTTATTTTGCGGTTGTGATGAGGATCGGCAAAAGATCGAGGCAAAATAAGGAGCAAGCAGGGTGGGATAGCGAAGGGAAAAGCGGATGGCCGCCCAGGCAGGCGACCATCATCGAACTTATTCTGGTACGACCCAGTTCACCAGGTGGTGACCGATACCGGACGGCACCAGTACCTTGTGTAGCCACGGCAGCACGTTGTTCATTTGCTGTTCCAGCTTCCAAGGTGGGTTAATCACGATCATGCCTGAAGCCGTCATCCCGCGTTGATCGCTGTCGGGCTTCACCGCCAGCTCGATTTGCAGGATACGGCGGATGCCGGTCGCTTCCAGCTCTTTGAGCATGCGTTTGATCTGCTGGCGCATCACTACGGGATACCACAGGGCATAGGTGCCGGTGGCAAAACGCTTGTAGCCTTCCTGAATGCCTTTCACCACGTCTTGATAATCGGTTTTCATCTCATACGGCGGGTCCATCAGGATCAGGCCACGGCGTGACGGAGGCGGTAACTGGGATTTTAACTGCTGGTAACCATCGGCACGTTGCACTTTGGCGCGCTCGTCTTTCTGGAATTCGTTACGCAGCAGCGGGAAATCGCTTGGGTGCAGCTCTGTCAGATGGATTTTATCCTGCGGGCGCAGTAACTGACGGGCGATCAACGGAGAGCCAGGGTAGTAACGCAGGGTGCCAGAACGGTTGAAGTTGTGCACCACGCTCATGTAGGCCGCCAGCTCTTCTGGCAGATCGTCACGTTGCCACAGTAGGCCGATGCCTTCCAGGTATTCCCCGGTACGCTCGGCATGCTCACCGCTCAGCTGATAGCGCCCGGCACCGGAGTGGGTATCCAGGTACAGCAGCGGCTTATCTTTTTCTTTCAGCGCCTCAATGATCAGGCTCTGAACGGTGTGCTTGAGCACGTCGGCGTGGTTGCCGGCGTGAAAACTGTGGCGGTAACTTAACATGGCGTTTTGTGCTTCCTGATTTTCGAGTTATTTTCAATAAAATCAACTCATTAAATGCAAAAGAGTTCTGCGTGTTTACTGCAAACTCGTAGATCAACGAATTTAAGCTACCAAGTATAAACCGCCTTGCTGGTAAAAAGCGAAAAGCGTTGCAGCCTGGAGGGATCTACGCCGGTATAGGCAAAAATGGGCGATAGCTATAAGGGAATTATTTTGATTGTTCTTTATACAATGCTGAATTTCAATTATATTAGTGGATGAGTAAATGGAGATACTTTCTTATAAGGCAACCGGAGGCCGCGATGAAAGATAGAATATACCCCAACTATCTCACGGGAAATAATTCCACTCTTTTCCCCACACCACCCGATCATGGTGCCTATGCCCGACGAATTGCGGAAGAAAAATTCCAGGCTTGCATGAATGCCGAACAGCGTCACATCATGCTGCTTACCAAAGAAGAAGCCTATGATGTTCTGGAGTGCTTTGGAGAGTTTGGCCGAGGCGATCGGCAGCTTGATGAGGGCTTTCTCAATATCAACCGTGATGAAGGCCTGGACTATCTGGGATATGCTGCCACCTATAGCGGTAACGCGAAGGATTTTTATTCTGCGGCGGATCTGGTCAGGAAGTTGGGGGGCTTTGGGATAGCCGCTATCATTTATGTCGGAAGAAACGGTGAGAAGCTAATCAAGATCACCGGCTACCCAGGTATTAGACGGATCTTAAATGGAACGCGTTATTCGTTAAATAATATGCAAATTGTGCAGATTGGGGTCGGGGTAAAAGGGCTTAATCATACTGCTATACAGGGTATGAAATGGAGTATATATGTCTCTTTGGCCTACCGTAGCCTGGAGTTTATACTAAAGGATGAAAGCACTGCGGCTAGTTTTTTAGGAAATGTAACTAGTGATATTGTCAAAGCGGTTGTCGTTACTGTTATCATGAGAGCAACATCGTCCGCGTTGTTAATAGGAGCGGCTGTTTCCTTAGGTGGTGCTATTATTGGTGTCGCCATTGTGGCATTTTTTATTACGATGGGTCTAGAGTATTTAGATCGGGAATATGGAATCACTAATAAAATTATAGAAAAAATAAAGGAAATGGAAGCGCAGACACCAAGAGTTTCAAGTGTGTTAGGAACAAATAGCCAAATTTTATACAATAAACCATGAAGAATAAATTAATAGCCAACGTGGGCGAGACAGTTACAATAAAAGAGCGTTTAAGTTCTTTGCTTGTCGCCGGGATTTTTTCTTTAGGTTGCATTTTTGCACCAAGTATTATTAGCAACTATATCATCAGCTTTACCTATCCTGATGTTATTTCATTTAACAGGTTAGAAACTTTCATTTTAGCAATCATTCCTGCAAGTGCCGTATATTTCCTTATGTTCTTCCATTTGTCTATTACCGGCAAAAATTATCTAGCTAAATTCAAGCCTATACTTATATACTCTTTGCGCCTTACCGCTTTTTTGCTTGTTGTCGCCTTTATTTTTAATTGGCATTTTACCACAGTGTTGGATCAGCATGGCTATGGCACCTGTTGGAAAAGAAGCTTGTATTCGGAGACGGTCTATATTAAAGATGCCGAGGAATGTAAAAAAAGAGGGTCAGAGGTACTTAGAAAACCAAGATCAGCTTACTAAAAAATATGCAAATTGTGCAGGTGGTAGTAGGGTCTTGATCATAGGAATAAAATAGATTTTTTGTCTCTTTTGTCTACTGCGAATATAGTGGGTGATGTAATAAATGTGGTGAGTAAGCAATCAATAATCAATTGATTTATAATAAAATATGAAAAAATCACAAAGGAAAAATACGATAAAGGCCACAATGCAAGAAAGACTAAGTGCATTATTAGTTTTGTTCATCGGTGTTATGGGTATTCTATTGATTTTCCCGCTGGTAGGTAACTACATGGTTAGCTTTAGTTTTCCCTCAGTCGTGTCGTTCAATAGACTCGGCACTTATATTATCTCTGCGTGGCCAGTCAGTGTCTTGCTTATCATTATAGGAGGGTATTCTTTTTTTACTGGTGATAAGGATTTCATTAGATTTAAAATGATAACGATATGGTCTTGTCGAATCACCATGCTTGGTATGATTGTTGCGACTCTATTTAATTGGCATTTTACCACCGCATTGGATCAACATGGTTATGGTATCTGTTGGAAAAAAAGTATATATGGGGAGACACTCTATATCAAAGATGTCAGCGAATGTAAAAAAAGAGGAACCCAAGTGCTTAAAAGACCCTGAGCAGTTTATAGACGTTAGGGTCTCTTGGTAATAGAGACCCAACTAGACGTTAATAAACTCTGTCGTCCCATACGCTATAACCTGATGTGCCAGCGATATGGTGCTGGCAAATAATATCTTTATAACGTACAGAGATAATTTCTTCGGGTTGTGCACTAGAATGCGTTAAGCAGTGGGGATAGTTTATGTTGAAATCTACGATGGTCGCCTCTCTGAGTTCGATCGTGTAGTACAACTCTTGAGCACCATTTTGCGATGTGCGGTAAAAATCAAACTTAAGGTTAAGCAACTCGTTATTAGAAATAGCCAGCAAAAACAAAGGGGATGATTTATCCTGAGGCTTAACAAAAATCACTGGGTTATGCATCACATTTTCGCCCCGGCTGATGTTATGCGCGAGCTTAAGAACCAGTATCTGGTTTTCGTGGCCTAACTGGTGCTTGTTGCCGATTGAATCCGCTGTAGAACACCCTGCCGATATCAACCCTTGCTGTTTTCCGTTAATCGCCACGTAAATATTATTTGCCATCATAAACTCCTTGTAATGTAATTGACTGAGATCGGTTAAAAAGAACGCCAAACCATTCTGTATCAAATTAAGCTTAATTAACATGGTTTTTAGCGCATAGACTTGATTTTTTTAACTCAGAATATAAGCTTTATCAATAAATAAAAATGATTTATCAAGTGCATTGTATGCATATGCACGTGTCTCGAAATGGGTATTAATGAAAATGAGAGTGTTTTATATGTCCTTAGCGGGGTCGCCTTCCTACTTAATGCAATCGTGGCTTATCTTCTTCACTAAACGATCCGCGTTAGTGAAGAAACGGATGCAATCACACGCTTGACCATTGATTTTCCCGTCAGTTGGCACCATGTTAGATAGAAGTTTATCTTTGTCTGGCCTGATGTGCGCATCGGGTCCACCACCCTAATCAGGACTTCCTCTATGACCAATGCGTTGCTGACACCGTTTGCCTTACCGCCGTTTTCTGCCATTCGCCCTGAAGATATCGTCCCCGCGGTGACATCCGCACTGGCCGACTGCCGTGCTGCGGTTGAGCGCGTCGTGGCACAACCGGGGCCGTTTACCTGGGAAAATCTATGTCAGCCGCTGGCCGAATCTGACGATCGCCTGTCACGCATCTGGTCACCTATTGGTCACCTAAACTCGGTAAAAAACAGCCCGGAACTGCGCGAAGCTTACGAACAGGCGCTGCCGCTGCTTTCCGAATACGGTACTTGGGTGGGTCAGCATGAAGGGCTGTACCAGGCCTATCGTAATCTGAAAGAGGGCGAAGGTTTTACCAAACTGACTGCGCCACAGCGCAAGTCGGTAGAAAACGCGCTGCGTGATTTTGAGCTGTCGGGCATTGGCCTGCCAAAGGAAAAACAAAAGCGTTACGGCGAGATCGTGGCGCGTCTGTCCGAACTGGGTTCGACCTACAGCAACAATGTGCTCGATGCCACCATGGGTTGGAGCAAATTGATCACCGATGTGAATGAGCTGAGCGGCCTGCCGGAAAGCGCACTGGCCCAAGCCCAGGCGATGGCACAGGCTAAGGAGCAGGAAGGCTGGTTGCTGACGCTGGACATGCCGAGCTATTTGCCGGTGATGACCTATGCCGATAACCAGGCGCTGCGTGAAGAGATGTATCGTGCCTTCACCACCCGCGCCTCCGATCAGGGGCCAAATGCCGGTAAGTGGGATAACAGCGAAGTGATGGCGGAAACGCTAGCTCTGCGCCACGAACTGGCACAGCTGCTGGGTTTTGCCAGCTATGCGGATAAATCACTGGCGACCAAGATGGCAGAAAGCCCGGAGCAGGTGCTCGGTTTCCTGAGCGATCTGGCCAAGCGCGCTCGTCCTCAGGCAGAACAGGAACTGGCACAGCTACGTGCCTTTGCCAAGCAGCACTATGGTGTGGATGAGCTAGAGGCTTGGGATATCAGTTATTACGGAGAAAAACAGAAGCAACATCTGTTCTCCATCAGTGATGAGCAACTGCGCCCATACTTCCCGGAACAGCGCGTGCTGGAAGGGCTGTTCGAAGTGGTTAACCGTATTTACGGCATCACCGCCAAAGAGCGTCAGGGTGTCGATACCTGGCATCCGGAGGTGCGTTTCTTCGATCTGTTCGATGCCAAAGGTGAACTGCGTGGCAGCTTCTATCTGGACTTGTATGCCCGCGAGAACAAGCGCGGTGGTGCATGGATGGATGACTGCGTCGGCAGCCTGCGCAAAGCCAATGGCGAATTGCAAAAGCCGGTGGCTTATCTGACCTGTAACTTTAACCGCCCGCTGGGCGACCAGCCGGCGCTGTTTACTCATAACGAAGTCACCACGCTGTTCCATGAGTTTGGCCACGGTCTGCACCATATGCTGACGCAGATCGATACCGCCGGGGTTTCTGGTATCAACGGTGTGCCTTGGGATGCGGTAGAGCTGCCAAGCCAGTTTATGGAAAACTGGTGCTGGGAGCCGGAGGCGTTGGCATTTATCTCTGGTCACTTCCAGACTGGCGAACCACTGCCGAAAGCCCTGCTGGACAAAATGCTGGAAGCGAAAAACTATCAGGCAGCGCTGTTTATCCTGCGTCAGCTGGAGTTTGGCCTGTTCGATTTCCGTATGCACGCCGAATACAGCCCGGAAAAAGGGGCGCAGATCCTGCCAACCCTGGCCGAAGTGAAGAAAATGGTGGCGGTGGTGCCTTCACCAAGCTGGGGCCGTTTCCCACACGCATTCAGCCATATCTTTGCTGGTGGCTATGCGGCGGGTTACTACAGCTACCTGTGGGCGGAAGTGTTGTCGGCAGATGCCTACTCGCGCTTTGAAGACGAAGGGATTTTCAACGCTGAAACCGGTCAATCCTTCCTCGATAACATCCTGTCACGCGGGGGGTCCGAAGAGCCGATGGAATTGTTCAAACGCTTCCGTGGCCGTGAACCGAAGCTGGATGCTATGCTGCGCCATTACGGTATTAAAGGGTAACCCGCCAAGTGAGCGTGTTTTTATTGTGTGAAGCAGGCGCCGACCCCGGCGCCTTGTCTATTTTGGCCGATCGTTGGCAGCTAACCAGCGACGAAGATGCGACGATGGCGCTGGTGCTAACGCCAGAACGGTTGGAACTGCGCAAGCGCGACGAGCCAAAGCTTGGCGCTATCTACGTCGATTTTATCGCTGGCCCGATGGCCCATCGGCGGCGTTTCGGCGGCGGCCGTGGCGAAGCTGTGGCCAAAGCGGTAGGCATCAAAGGCAGCTATGTGCCTAGCGTGGTGGATGCCACTGCCGGGTTAGGGCGTGACGCGTTTGTTTTGGCATCGCTGGGTTGCCAGGTTCGCATGTTGGAGCGTGATCCAGTCGTAGCTGCGTTGCTGGAAGACGGCCTGCAACGGGGCTATCAGGACGCGGAGATCGGCCCTTGGCTACGTGAACGCATGACGTTGCTTCATGCCTCCAGCCTGACGGCGCTGAGCGATCTCGATCCACGCCCGGAAGTGGTGTATCTCGATCCAATGTTTCCGCATAAGCAGAAGAGCGCGTTGGTGAAAAAAGAGATGCGGGTATTTCAGTCGCTGGTGGGCAGTGATGATGATGCCGATGGCTTGCTGGAGCCAGCCCGAAGGCTGGCTACCAAAAGGGTCGTGGTGAAACGACCGGATTATGCCCCTCCGCTGGCCGACGTTCCTGCTCATGCAGCCACGACCACCAAGAATCACCGTTTTGATATTTATATGCCGCTGTAAGCTAAACGTGAGGTGGAATTCATCGACCCTCCTCACATTTCCTATGCTCATTCTGCAATGTCACTGGTAACGCTGAGATGTGCGTCGCATAATCCTGTTTAATTACAATCAACTATAATGAAACGACATGATGAAAAAGACGCTGCTTTCCCTGCTGCTTTGCTTGAGTACCTCTGCCATGGCCGCTGAACCGGTAAATATCACCATTCTGGGCACCTCCGATCTGCATGGCACCTTCGTGCCTTGGGATTACTCTACCGACACCGAGAACCTGGCGGGCAGCCTCAGCCAGATTGCCACCCAGGTGCATAAAGTCCGTGCCCAACAGCCGAACGTGATCCTGGTAGACGCCGGGGATACCATTCAGGGCAACTTTGTTGAAACCTTCAAGAATGACAAAACCAGCCCGATGATCCTCGGCTTTAACGCGTTGGACTACGACGTATGGGTGATGGGTAACCACGAGTTCGATTTTGGCCTGAAGGCGCTGGCAACCCCACTCAGCCAGTTCAAAGGCACCGCGCTGGCGGGGAATATCTTCTGGGACAGCGGCAAGCCTTACCTGCCTGCCTATAAGATCGTTGAGCGCCAGGGGGTGAAGATTGGCATTATCGGTATGGATACGCCGATGACCGCCGAATTTGCCAAGGGCACCGATCGCATCGACGGCCTGACGTTTACCGATCCGGTGCAGGCGGTGAAAAAGGTGATCCAGCAGATCCACGGCCAGGTGGACGCCATCGTGCTGGTGGCCCATATGGGGATCGATAATGAGAACCAGCGGCCGGGTACCGGCGTGGGCGATATCGCGCGGGCCAACCCAGAGCTGGCGGCGATCGTTGCCGGGCATATGCACGTCAAGGTGGATAAAGAGGTGATCAACGGCGTGATCGTCACCGAGCCGGACAAATACGGCCGTGCGCTGTCGCGAATCGATCTGCAATTTGAGCAGCAAAACGGCAAATACGTGCTGATCAATAAAGACAGCTACACCTACCCGATCAAAGGCGTCAGCTCCGACAAAAAGCTCGAGGAGATCTACCAGCCGTTCCATACCATCCTGCGTGCCAACGCCAACCGGCCGATTGCACAACTGACCGGCCAGGATCTGGTGCCGCCGGATGCGGTGAAAGGTATTCCACAGGTACATATTCAGGATACCGGCATCAGCGCCCTGTATCAGGAGGCTGCCCGTCACTATGCGCCTAAGGCCCAGGTGATCGCGTTGCAGATTGATAACGACAGGCCGAAACTGAACGTAGGCACTATCACCGCCAAGGATATCGCCTTCAACTATCAATATGCCGGTGGCGAAATTACCGTCTACAAGTTGACCGGTAAAGAGCTGAAAAAGTACATGGAGTGGTCAGCGGACTACTTCAACCAGCAGCATGATGGCGATGTCACCTACAGCTTTAACCCACAGCGCCGATCGTCCAAATACTCAACCAATGACTTCTTTGACGGCGTGACCTATACCATCGATCTGCGTAAACCCGTTGGGCAGCGCATTACCGAGTTGAAATTGAACGATGGCACCCCGGTGACCGACAGCACGCCGATCCAGTTGGGGATGAACAGCTATCGCATGGGTCACCTGACGCAGAAAGGTGGCGTACTGGAGGGTATGCAGTTTCCGGTGCTGTCAGATACCAAAGCGGAGTTCGGCGAGGAGGCAGGGACTATCCGTAATCTCACTATTCGCTATCTGACCGAGGTGAAGAAGGGCGAATACCAGGGCAAAGCGATGCACCGCTGGAAGCTGGTGGGGCTGGAAGGGTATGAACGTGAGCGCAAGATTGTGGACAAGTTGCTCAATGACGGCAAAATCAGCGTGCCAACCACCGATGATGGGCGCTATACCAACGTGGCCTCCATCAACGTCAAAGAACTGCTATTTAGCGATCCGCAAATGATGAAGCAACAGGTTGCGGCGCTGCAAAAACAGGCGCAAGAGGCGACCGATCCAGTCATCAAACAGCGCTTGAAGGAACGCGTGGTGATTATCGAGGCGCTTAACTAACCAAAGCTGGGTTTCCCCCTCCCAATAAAACAGGAGGGGGAGTGTGGCTCACTGGATGGTCTGTTTATCCACCAGGAACAACGTCAGGAAGAAAGAGATGCCTATGGCCAGGGCGATGCCCACAACGGTGAAGATAAAGTATGGGCCGATATAGGCAGGCAGGCTGAAAATGCTGGACAGAATATAGCCGTATATACGCACGCCGAAGAAGGCAATAAAGGCCGAGGCCAATGAACTGGCCAGCGTGGTAGCGATAAATGCTTTTTTATAACGCGTCAGCACCCCGAACAGCGCAGGTTCGGTGATCCCCAGCAGGGCGGAGATGGCGGCCGAAACAACCACCGATTTCTCTTCACGGGTATTGCTGCGCAACCAGATTGCAAACGTTGAACCTGCAATCGCCATATTGGCCATAAACATCATCGGCATCAGCATGTCGTAGCCACGGTCGGTAAAGTTTTGCAGGGCGATGGGCGTCATGGCGTGGTGCATTCCGGTCAGGATCGCGATTGGGCGAATGGCACCGACCACCAGACCGGCAAAACTGGCAGAGATACTGAACAAGCCCTCGATAAAAAGCGCCAGTCCCTTGCCCAGCCAGATTCCCACCGGGCCGATGATCACCAGCGCCACCAGTGCGGCAAAGAACAGCGAAAACGTGGGGGTAAAGACCGTTTTCAGCACCGCAGGCATCAGCTTATCGACCCAACGGTGGATATAGCTCAGTGCCAGCACGGAGAAAATGACCGGGATCACGCTGGAGGCATAGTTGAACACCGATACCGGGATCAGGTTGAGAAAATAGAAGGCGCTCACCGCATCCGGCGTATGGTTGGCGAGCGCTTTTGCCGCTTCGATCAGCGAAGGATACATCAGGCTGGCCGCAACGGCGGCGGCCAGGTATTCGTTGGTTTTGAAAATTCGCGCGGCAGAAACCGCCAGGAAAAAGGGCAGAAAATAGAAGACGCCGCTGGCGATCAGATCGATAACGATCACCGTGTCACTCTTGGCGGAAACCAGTTTTAACGCAATCAGCCCAGCCAAAAGCCCCTTGATCATCCCGGCCCCGGCGATGGCCGGGACTATGGGGCCGAACACGCCGGAAACGGTATCCATAAACAGCGAAATCAGGCCTTTCTTCGGCTTGCGTGCAGCTAGCGTATCGCCATCCGTTGGCTCGCGCGGTGCCAGTACCTGAGTCAGGGCTTGGTACCAGTGATTCACCTGCGGGCCAATAATAATCTGGAACTGCTCGCTTTGGATTTGTGCACCCAAAATACCCGGCAGCGATTTAATGCTCTGCTGATCAATTTTATTCTCATCGATAACGTCAAAGCGCAGGCGCGTCATACAGTGCCAGACTTTATTGATATTTTCTGAGCCACCCACCAAGTGAATGATGTTATTTACCACTGAGGTATTCACCATGAAATGGTCCTGGTTTTATGTTGTCTGTTAGCGGGAAGATAGCATTGGATGGTAGGGAATCACTAAGTAAAAAACAAACCAATAAAGCTTGATGATAATCACATAATTGCATTTAAAGCGGGCTGTGTTGGGGGATTTTGTAAATTGGTCTGGTTTTTATGCGGAATTAAACGTGTTTTTTGAACCAAAAAAATTAATAGTAAAAGTGAATTGCAGAGAACCTTAAAATAAGGCAATAGTAAAAAGAGAGTATCACTGGAGTTATATATTTACGGGTTGCCTCCGTGCAGGAGAAAGAATGTTACCAACGCTGATCAAAGACATTGAATGCTTTATTACCAAACCAGATCGCCATAATCTGATTGTGGTGCGGGTGACCACGGACCAGGGCGCGATCGGCCACGGTTGTGCCACCTTCCAGCAAAGGCCGCTGGCGGTCAAAACCATGGTTGATGAATACCTCAAGCCGCTGTTGCTGGGGCGGGATGCCAACCACATCGAAGATCTGTGGCAGATGATGATGGTCAACGCGTACTGGCGCAACGGCCCGGTGATTAATAACGCCATTGCGGGCGTAGACATGGCGCTATGGGATATCAAGGCCCAGCTGGCGAAGATGCCGCTGTACCAACTGTTTGGCGGTAAGTCGAAGGATGCCATTGCCGTGTATACCCATGTGGCGGGTGAAAGCCTGGAGGCGCTGTACACGCAGATTGATCCGCTCTTGCAGGCTGGCTATCGCCATATCCGCTGTCAGCTTGGTTTTTATGGCGGTACGTCACAGCAGATGCACACCACCCGTCAGCCCACCCCTGGCGCGTATTACGATCAGGATGAGTACATGGCTAACACTGTCGCCATGTTCAAAGCGCTGCGGGAAAAATACGGTCAGGCTTTCCATATTCTGCACGACGTTCATGAACGGTTGTTCCCCCAGCAGGCCGTGCAGTTGGCCAAAGCGCTGGAACCTTATCAACCCTATTTTATTGAAGATATTCTTCCACCGCAGCAAAGCGCCTGGTTGGAACAGGTTCGGGCGCACTCCACGGTGCCGCTGGCGTTGGGCGAGCTGTTCAATAACCCGGCGGAATGGCAGGATTTGATCGTGCAGCGGCGTATTGATTTTATTCGTTGCCATGTCTCGCAGCTGGGGGGCATTACCCCGGCGCTGAAACTGGCAGTGCTGTGCCAGGCCTTCGGGGTCAGGCTGGCCTGGCATGGGCCACCAGATATGACGCCTATCGGCGTGGCGGTGAATACCCATCTGAATATTCATCTGCATAATGCGGCCATCCAGGAATATATTCCGGCACAGGAGAACACCCTTGGGGTCTTCCCAGGCGCTCCGCAGGCTGAGGCGGGTTACATGTATCCTATCGATCGGCCCGGCATCGGGGTTGGCTTTAACCCGCAGGCGGCGGATGCCTTCCCGGTGGAGTATCGCCCGCATGAATGGACGCAAAGTCGCCTGCCGAACGGTGCCATTCATACCCCTTGAGGAGGCGTTTGGCGAAATTCCAGATGATTGCGGTTAAACGGGATCACGTAGGTGCAGGCGTAGTCGATATCAATAACTTCACTGATTTCGAATACCTTGCCACCTTCGAGGATGCCACGATTGTGGATCAGCATGGCCGGAATACCTTTCTTGCAGCCCAGCAGGGCCGCCTGCTGGCGATCAATGACAATGGCCTGATAGCGGGTAAGCATATGTGAGATAGTCAGGCCTTTGCCCAGCACATAGTTTTGGATAGAGCTTTCGATCGCCCGCCGGTTCAGATCGGGGAAGGTGCTGGCGGGCAGTTTGGAGTGTTCGATCTGCACGGCCACTCCATCCACGTAACGCAACCGGCTGAATTGCCAAATATACTCCTCTGCCGCCAGGCCAAAGACCACCCGATCGTTATTGTCGGGCAATTTCTTATGCAGGCTGAGCATCAGGAAAGCAATGCGTGCAAAGCGCTTTTCGGTGATGGAGTTGTACACCAGCGGGTTAGTGCGTGCACGTTCGTTAATATAAATCCCCGACCCCTGGATCACTTCAATCACGCCAATGCTGACCAGTTTTTCCAGCGCTTGGCGAATGGTAAATCGTGAGACGCCATACTCTTGCGCCAATTGGCGCTCCGGCGGCAGTTTGCGATTTTCCAGGGTGCTGTGTTGATAAATTTTGCTCAGCAAATCCTGGATAACAAACTCTTTTTTCTTCATGGCGCGATCTCGGCAGGGGGATGTAGCCAGTCTATGATCAATAGCGGTAGAGAGAAATGGGGGCGTACTTCACTCACAGGATGGAATGACGGGCACGAAGGCGAAAGAGGATAAATGCCGGTGGTAAACCGGCATAGTCACAGAGGGTAAGGTTAGAGCACGCCTTGAGCCAGCATCGCATCGGCAATCTTGACGAACCCGGCAATGTTGGCGCCGTGAACGTAATGCGTTTGCTTGCCTTCACCGCCGTACTCGACGCAGGACTGATGGATATCCGCCATGATGTGACGTAAACGGATATCGACCTTCTCTGCCCGCCAGTTAAGGCGTGCGGCGTTTTGCGCCATCTCCAGCCCGGAAGTGGCAACACCACCTGCGTTGGCGGCTTTGCCCGGTGCGAACAGCACGCCCGCTTCCAGGAAGGCATCGGTAGCCTGGATGGTGGTTGGCATATTAGCGCCTTCTGCCACGGCTTTGACCCCGTTGCGGATCAGCACCTGTGCGGCCTCCAGATCCAGCTCGTTCTGGGTGGCACAAGGCAGGGCGATATCCACCGGCACGTTCCACGGGCTTTCACCGGCCAGATAGGTCAGGCCACGCTCGCGGGCGTAATCGGCAACCCGGCCATAGCGCTGGTTTTTGATTTCGGCCAGATGTGCCAGTTTTTCAGTGGTGAAGCCAGCTTCATCCACTACGGTACCGCCGGAATCGGAAACGGTGATCACTCGCGCGTCCAGCTCCAACGCTTTCTCAATGGTGTATTGCGCCACGTTACCGGAGCCGGAAACCGCGACACGCATCCCTTCAAAGCCCAGGCCATGACGCTGCAGCATTGAATCGGTGAAGTACACCAGGCCGTAACCGGTAGCTTCCGGGCGGATCAGGCTGCCGCCGAACGACAGGCCTTTGCCGGTGAATACGCAACTGGTGTTGTTGGACAGTTTTTTCATCATGCCGGCCATAAAGCCCACTTCGCGGCCACCTACGCCGATATCCCCGGCTGGCACGTCGGTATCTGGGCCCAGGTGACGATAAAGCTCGGTCATCAGCGATTGGCAGAAACGCATGATTTCGCCCTGGCTTTTGCCTTTGGGATCAAAGTCTGCCCCCCCCTTGCCGCCGCCCATAGGCAGCGTGGTCAGGGCATTCTTGAAGGTCTGTTCAAAACCGAGGAACTTCAGAATGGAGGTGTTAACCGAAGGGTGGAAACGCATCCCCCCTTTGTACGGCCCAATGGCGGAGTTGAACTGGATACGGTAGGCGCGGTTTACCCGTACTTTGCCCTGATCGTCGACCCAACTGACGCGAAACTGAATGATACGCTCAGGTTCTACCAGGCGCTCTAACAGGGCGTGGTCACGATAATGGGGGTTACGCTCGATGAATGGCCACAGAGAGGTAAAGACTTCACGCACTGCCTGCAGATATTCCGGTTGATGCGAGTTATGACGTTGTAAGGATTTTAGAAAGGATTCTAGCGATACAGCCTGTTCCATGGATAGCTCCTGTTTAGCATATTGGTTCCCCTGTTTTTATGATGTGTCTCACAGTTGGGGAGGATGTTGTGTCTCCCTCGACTATATCACTGTGGGGTGGCTGATTAACAAGCAATAAATAACAGGAAACCATGAAAAACGCCCGCGCAGGGCGGGCGTTGGCCAAACAGGTTAGCGAATACTTACTTTTCTTCGTCGCGCAGCGGCACAATCAGCATATCAATGTGTACCGTATTGATTAACTGGCGCGCAGAGGACATCAATTTGCTCCAGAAATCCTGGTGGTGTCCACACAATACCAGGTCCATATCGTATTTTTTAATCGCATCAACCAGTACCTGCGCCAGATCGCCGCTGCCGCTCAGGGTTTCGGTGATGGGATAGCCCGCATTTTGCGACAGCTCGGTTAACGCATGGTGGGTTTCTTCGGAAATACGCTTTTGCATATCGCCAAGATTGACGTCGATCAGGCCGGTATACAGATCGGAATAGTTTACATCAACGTGGATCAGAGAGACTTTGGCATTGTACGGCCGCGCCATTGATACCGCTTTCTCGACCAGGATTTTACTTTCCGGTGATAGGTCAACCGCAATCAGTATGTGTTTGTAAGCCATGAGAATACTCCTTCCATATAATGCCGATTAAAGGGGGCAGGCATTCAGTGTTCCAGCTTGGCGCTTTCGCCTTACCTGCATAGTACCATCCAGATAACATAATGATATGTTGGGGCGATCACACTGCACCGCATCAATCACCCTTGTTTATACGTTTACCCCATCCGTTTTACACCGCCGGGGCAAAAAATCCTATGGCTTATACGGCTATCCGCCGTTTGACCGATTGAATTATAAGCATTGTTGCTCAAAGTATAGCTTATGACGGTTATCCGAGCGGAGAGCGGGTAGATGAAGAATTTGGCCCTGACTGTAAATTTTATACGCCACCGGGATCTGTTTGCGTTTCATTATTCTACACTAGTGAATGTGGACCCCACTTATTTCCTCTGATCGCTGTAAGGCCTGTTCATCAAGCGGTCAGAGGTTGTGGGTAGATTCGGGTCCGTAAGGTGCTAGGGGGATGGGAGCCAAGGCTCCGGCAGCATAAGGTATGAAGTAGGGCCGTTGGCCCGGCGGGTGTCCGGGATAACAACGCCTTGAGGGGGCTATCATGATTAGTACCGTCGCGCTGTTTTGGGCATTGTGTGTGGTCTGTGTGATTAACATGGCCCGGTATTTTTCTTCTCTGCGTGCGCTGCTATTTGTTTTACGCGGCTGCGACCCGTTACTTTACCAATACGTCGATGGCGGAGGGTTCTTTACTTCGCACGGCCAGCCGAGCAAGCAGATACGGCTGGTGCGCTATATCTTTACGCAACGCTATATGGAGCACCACGACCCGGAATTCATTCGCCGCTGTCAGCGTGTCCGCAGCCAGTTTGTGCTGACTTCATCGCTGTGTGGGCTAGTGGTGATCAGCCTGGTGGCGTTGGCGATCTGGTATTAGCCCGGCGATAGCAAGGCAAAAAAATGGCGGCCACTTTGGCCGCCATTGTTGTATCGGGCAATCGTCAAATCACCTTCAGCGCCAGCCAATATAGGCCACCGGAAAGCAAAATCGAGACTGGCAGGGTCAGAACCCAGGCCAGCAAGATGTTCTTGATGGTTTTGCTCTGCACGCCACCGCCATCCACGAGCATCGTTCCGGCAACCGCCGAAGACAGTACTTGGGTAGTGGAAACCGGCATACCGGTATAGCTGGCCACGCCAATCGACAGGGCGGCCGTCATCTGTGCCGACACCCCCTGGGCGTAGGTCATGCCTTTCTTACCGATTTTCTCACCGATAGTGGTAGCAACGCGTCGCCAGCCCACCATGGTACCGAGAGACAGCGCCAGGGCTACCGCGACGATAATCCAGGTTGGTGCATATTCAACGGTTTCCAACAGATCTGAACGCAGATTCTTCAGGAAGCGTTGATCGTCCACTGAGGTTTCCGGCAGTTTGGCCACCTTGTCTGCAGTCTCGGTCACGCACATCAGCAGGCGGCGCAGATGGCTGCGCTGTTCTACCGTCAGCTGATCGTAGCTTTGCAGATTGTTCAGCAGGTCCAGAGAGCGCTCAACGGCGATCAGGGCACGTGAACTGTCGCAGTGGAACTCAACCGGTTGATCAGGCGTTGGAGCCGTATTCTGAGGCGCAGGAACCAACGGCGTCTGTGTGGCCACATGTGCCAGAGAGTCGCCATGCTGTTGGTAAAACTGCTGCAGGTGGCTCACGGCATCACGGGTACGGGTGATGTCATAACCGGTCGCGCTCATGTTGAGGACGAAGCCTGCAGGGGCAACACCGATCAGTACCAGCATAATCAGGCCGATACCTTTCTGACCGTCATTGGCACCGTGTGAGAAGCTCACGCCGATAGCCGACAGAATCAGAGCGATACGTGTCCAGAATGGTGGCTTGCGTTTGCCATCGACCTTTTCGCGTTCCGCCGGTGTCATATGAATACGCTGACGTTTTTTGGTATTGCTCCAATAGCGGCGCAGCATAAACACCATCAGCCCGGCAATTATCATCCCGATCAACGGGGAGAAGATTAACGACAGGAAGATGCTGATCATTTTTGGCACGTTCAGCGCGTCGACCACGGAAGTGTTGGTCACCAACGCATTGGTCAAGCCGACACCGATAATGGCGCCAATCAGGGTGTGGGAACTGGAGGCCGGTAGCCCAAGATACCAGGTACCGAGGTTCCAGATAATTGCCGCCAACAACATGGAGAAGACCATGGCTAACCCGTGTGCTGAACTGACGTTCAACAACAGATCGGTTGGTAGCAGGTGCACAATGGCGTAGGCAACACTCAAACCGCCGAGCATCACGCCAAGAAAGTTGAACAGGCCCGCCATAACGACCGCAAGTTGCGAGCGCATAGCACGGGTGTAAATTACAGTAGCGACCGCATTGGCCGTATCATGGAAGCCGTTAATGGCCTCATAAAACAGCACGAACAACAATGCGAGAATTAACATCAGGCCGGTATGGAAATCCAGGCCAGTGAACAAATGCAGCATAAGCGTTACGCCAGGTTTGTGGACATGAACGCCGCGCATTATCGGCGACAACCGGTGTCCGGGAAAAGGAAAATATGACGTTTTTTGAATTTACCTGTTGCCGAGAGAGTTGCGTCACGGCTGAATCGATGCAATTTCAGCATGTTACTGCCGTTTATGCCCGTTACATTTTCTTACGTTGGCGTTGTCCTGCCGATGCCTTTACAATCCCTCACCGCGGATTTAGCGGTATACAGGCAGGTAAAAGGCGTAAAATACGCTCTTGTTGCCGCGATTGTTGTGGTTATTGCAAAGAGAGGTTTGGGTGGAACAGTTTGATGTTGTCGTCATTGGCGCGGGTGCCGCAGGGATGTTTTGTGCTGCGCAGGCAGGGCAACTGGGTTGCCGGGTGCTATTACTCGACAACGGCAAAAAACCGGGCCGCAAGATCCTGATGTCTGGCGGTGGGCGCTGTAACTTCACCAACATGTCCGTTGAACCGGCGGCCTACCTCTCGCATAACCCCCATTTCTGCAAATCGGCATTGGCACGCTATACCCAATGGGATTTTATCGATCTGATTAACCGCTACGGCATCGCCTATCACGAAAAAACCTTGGGGCAGCTGTTTTGTGATGATTCTGCGCAGCAGGTCGTCGATCTGTTGGTGCAAGAGTGCGAACTGGGTCAGGTGGTAACGCGCCTGCGCAGCGAGGTCCTGAGCGTCGAAAAAACCGACCAAGGCTTTGAATTAGCACTTAACGGCGAGAGTGTGAGTGCTCGCTCACTTGTGGTGGCGAGCGGTGGGCTTTCCATGCCGGGCCTGGGGGCCACTCCCTTTGGTTATAAGCTGGCGGAACAGTTTGGCCTGAAAGTGTTACCGACCCGGGCCGGTTTGGTGCCCTTTACGCTGCATAAGCCGCTGTTGGAGCAATCCCAGGCGTTGTCTGGCGTTTCGGTTCCCGCAGTGGTCACGGCGGAAGATGGTACCAGCTTTCGTGAAAGCATCCTGTTTACGCATCGGGGGCTTTCTGGTCCGGCTATCTTGCAGATCTCCAGCTACTGGCAGCCTGGTGAGTTTGTGAGCATTAACTTACTTCCGACGTTAGACCTGGTGGGCTTCCTTAACGAACAGCGCCAGGCACATCCTAACCAGAGCCTGAAAAACACCCTGGCTTTGCACTTGCCGAAGCGCCTGGTGGAATTGCTGCAAGAGTTGGGGCAACTGCCGGAGGCCACGTTGAAGCAACTCACTCCAACGCAGCAGGCAGCGTTGGTTGATAGTTTGCAAGACTGGCGCGTACAACCCAATGGCACCGAGGGTTATCGTACTGCGGAAGTGACCCTGGGCGGTGTGGACACCAAAGAGCTTTCTTCCAAAACCATGGAGGCGAGTAAGGTACCGGGCCTGTACTTTATCGGTGAGGTGGTGGACGTGACAGGCTGGCTGGGGGGGTATAACTTCCAGTGGGCCTGGAGTTCGGCGTGGGCTTGTGCACAGGCTTTGGCTGCGCAGAAATCTTAAAGAGATGGCAGGCATTTCTGAAAACGGCTCGCCATGAAGAGGCGCGGTATGCTGCGCCCATTCAGATAATCAATCGTCTAATTTAAGAACTTTAGAGATAGGAACATCGGACGTAATTCAGAATAATGGGCTCGGCTCGTGCGTTGAGACAAGCGCACTCTTATTCAAATAATAACAAGGAAAGTTCTGCTGATGAAAATCAAATGCGGTTTAGCATTACTGGCTTCTCTGGTGCTGGTTTCCGGCTGTAGCCAAAAGATTTCCTCTTCACGCGCGGTGGCTGAATCCGCCTCTGCTCCGGCTCCTGTAGCTCAGGAAAATAAACTGGGAACGGCATGGGGTGAGGATATTTACTCTAAAGTGACCACCGTTGACGCGAAGCGTATGCATTCCTCTCCAGACAGTGTCGCCAAAGTGTTTTACAGCGCGGCAGCGTCCAGTAATGGGCAGTACACCAATGAGATCGTGTTGTCTTCCGTCAGAATGCGGGTGCAGACCGAAAATAATCGGGATTTCGCGCTCAATCGCTATAAAAATGGCGAGTTTTCATTCTCTGCCAATGATGGCGAGCGCTACCAACTGTTCTTCTATAACACCAGCCCAAACAAAACCTATGAGGTGGTAACCGCTGTTGACGGCCTTGACGTGATTTCTGGCCGCAGTGGCTCACTGCGCAATTCTGGCTATCTGGTTTCACCAAAAGGAACTCTGGTGATTGAGGGCTTCCGTAAAAGTGACTCGTCCGTTGCCGCATTCCGTTTTGCAAAACCGGATGACTCCTACGCTGCGAGTTCACTGGCGGGCGAAAAAGAGAATACCGGCGTGATTGGCGTGGCGGTTTATGAAATGGCGCTGCCGGGCCTGCCTGATTGCCAACCGCAGGCGTTTCCTGGGGATACTAAATACGCCCCTGCTCCCTGCAAGAAACCGTAATTGCGTGAACATGGCCTCAAAATCTGAGGCCATGTTCAGGCTTCGGGCCTGTTTCCAGTATCCTCAGACATCCTAAACACACCGGCATCTCCTGACCCCCGTAGCTGCTATCGCTTCATCGCAGGGTGAACGCTTACCTTTCGGCCAGGAAGACTTTGCTATTGGCAGTTTTCGAGATAATAAATGGTGTGCAGGAATAATCTGGTTGGTAATAACTTTACGTTTACAACTATCGTGCTTTTTCAGATTATGCTTCTATATCTTGCGAACGCCTTTTTTATTGTTTTTAGCGGGTAATTTACCGGAAAATCTGGTTTTTTTTACCCAATTTAGCTTAGGGATAGATACAATTCGCAGTAGGAATTTTATCTTTTTTTAAGTAAAAAATGTTGCACCATAGAAATTGTGCGAATTATCCTAGTCATTGGTGGGATATAAAAATTTGGCGATCTTTACGCAATGTGACCTATATCAATAAACCACGGCTGGAAAAACCTATCTTGTATAGGGCCAGCTTGGTTAGGGGCGCTTGTGGTTTGTTGTGAGTCGTTAATACATGTTAACGTGCTGATTATTAATCATATCTAGGCAAGGCAATCAGTCTTAGAGGAAAGTGGTTATGCCATGGAGTCATGAAATTCAACAGGCAATTACCTTGTTACAGGCATGCCAACATCGCCATTCGGACAGCCTGCCCTGTCCTGCCAGGGGGGATGAACCTGGCGCAGTAGGTACTTGCGCAGAAAAAATCATGCCATCGATTATCCTGCTTAATGCGTTTGCGGATGTACTTCCGCAGCATCAGGAATTACATCGTCTTGGTATGGTGCTGGAGGCCCAAGGCCTGATCAAGAAATTGACTCAAGGGGAGAGCTACAGTCAAAGTGCACTGGCGTATTTACGTGCGCAAATCGAACCCTGACAGTTCCATCAGTACCCCTCTATTTTAGCGAGGGGTTGCTTTTTGGTGCGTACGGTACCGGCTCATTATTAACGAGCTATTTATTTCACCGTATTTTGAACTTATGCAGTCATTGACGTGTTGGATAAGGGGGGCGGGCCAATATAGGGTGGAGCGCCCGGGTATTTTATCGATATAATTCTATTTTCGCCGGAAGTTTTATTAATTGCTTCTACACGTATACCTATTGTCGTGCCGTTGAGGGGATAAACTAATACTACATTATTAATAATGTGCCAACAGTGACCTCGACTCCTTTCGGCTCAGCAACATTTTGTTCAGCTTGGCTCTACACTGCATCAACCGCTCTCCCCATGCGCTGAGCTGGCCGGTTCGCAGACCGATTAACAACTTGCCTGAATGTTTTTACTGGCAGAAAATACCTTCATGGATTTCAGCTGGCTGCCAGCAGTTCGCCGCTGAAAGAGGAGTGTCGCGCAACAGGCCGGAGTGAGCATGAAGGGCAGTAATGAATTATTGGTATTGGAAGGCATCCATTATCAAATTGACGAGCAGGTTATTCTGGATGCCGTTTCTTTCACCCTGAAGTCGGGCGAATTTAAGTTGATCACCGGGCCTTCGGGGTGTGGCAAGAGTACTTTGTTGAAGATCGTTTCCTCATTGCTTAGCCCAACTCGTGGCAACATCACCTTCAACGGTAAAAATATTGATGACGTTGCCCCAGAAGAATACCGCAAGCAGGTTTCTTACTGCTTCCAAACTCCAGCCCTGTTTGGTGACACCGTCTACGATAACCTCGCGTTACCCTATCAAATTCGCAAACTGAAACCCGATGAGAAGAAAATACGCCAGGATCTGGCGCTGTTGGCCTTGCCGGATAGCATGTTGAAAAAAGGTATCAATGAGCTCTCCGGCGGTGAGAAACAGCGTATTTCCTTGATTCGGAATCTGCAATTTATGCCAAAGGTACTGCTGCTTGATGAGATCACCAGTGCTCTGGATGAAGACAACAAACGTAACGTCAACGAGTTGATCTGCCGTCTGGTAGCCGAGCAAGGTCTGGGAGTGCTATGGGTTACACACGATAAGGATGAAATTGCGCATGCGGACGAGGTGATCACCCTGCCGCTGAGCCGCGTCAATAGCCAGGAGAAAGTCCATGAACCAGCATAATATCACCAACGAGTCATTAGGCCTGTCGATGCTCCTGGTGATTGTCGCCATTCTGATCAGCCACAAAGAGAAACTGGCGCTGGAAAAAGACATTATCTGGAGCATTTGCCGTGCGGTGGTGCAGTTGGTTATCGTCGGCTACGTTTTAAAATATATCTTTGATTTGGATAATGGAATATTAACGGTGTTGATGGTGCTGTTTATCTGCTTCAATGCAGCATATAACGCGAAAAAACGCAGTAAGTATATCGATAACGCGTTTACCATTTCGTTTATTGCCATTACTGCAGGGGCGACGTTGACGCTGGTAGTGCTGATACTGAGCGGTTCGATTGCCTTTACGCCAATGCAGGTGATCCCCATTTCCGGCATGATTGCTGGCAACGCGATGGTGGCGGTGGGTCTGTGCTACAACAACCTTGGGCAACGTTTTAAAGACCAACAGCAGAAGATCCAGGAGATGCTCAGCCTGGGAGCTTCCCCCAAATTCGCTTCTGCAGCTCTGATCCGTGACAGTATTCGTGCCTCGCTGATCCCGACGATAGACTCCGCTAAAACGGTTGGGTTGGTAAGCCTGCCAGGAATGATGTCCGGTTTGATCTTTGCCGGTATCGATCCGGTAAAAGCCATCAAGTATCAGATCATGGTGACATTTATGCTGCTTTCTACCGCCAGCCTGTCAACCATCATCGCCTGCTATCTGGCTTATCGGAAGTTTTACAACCAGCGTGAGCAACTGGTGGTTCATACGCTCAAATAGGCACTTTTCGCCCTACGCAGTATGTGTAAAGCAAGGCTCCCTGTGCCTACGGGCAGCTTATGCGTTTATCCTTGCAGTAATGCAATACTGTGGCGGATCTCGCGTTCGATATCGCCTTCTGTCCAGGAGTTTAGCTGTGAAGAGAACGGCTCGAAGGCATAGATCCCCCGGTAGCCCAAGCGTTCCAGGTTCTGTACCTGGGCTACGCTTGCCAACCGATCTTTATCGCTCAGCATAATGCGTTCTTCATCGCTCAATGCGCCTTTGATGAGCGGATCCTCAACACCAGAGAGATGCACCAAACCAATCTGCTCAACCCGGATCTGAGCATCAAACTCTGGTTGTACTACGTCGCTCAGATAGTGGTGGAACGTATCCAGCACTATCTTATAGGGTGCGCCAGAATCACGAATGATTGCCTGTGCCAACAAGGAAGAGCGCAGTGAGCTCATGCCAAACCCTAATGGTTCCACGTAGCCCTCAACGCCGTACTGTTTGAACAGCGGAGCGAGTAGTCGTAGTGCAGCCAGCGTATCTTCCCTCTTTTGCGACTCACTACGCCGGTCACTCGCGTTGCAATGTGGGCACATCACCACCGCCTTGCTATGGATGGCTTTCGCCTGAATCAGCAACGCTTCAGCGTTTTTAAGCAGTGCTGCTTGATTTTCCAGCAGGTTGAACATTCCCAGCGCGTTGATGGTGACGATCTCAATGCCGAACTCTTCGGCCAGCGCGTTTAACTGCTCATTGCTCAGGTTGTCGGTTACTTTGCCACCCGACATATCGTTGCGCAGTTCGACCTTGCTTAACCCACATCTTTTCACCAGGCGGAAGAAGTTCTCCAGCGTGAGATTGGGGGCGATCTTACGGTTGATACAAAAACGTTCCAATGAAATGGCCATGATGCATCACTCCTGGGTTTGCTGGCTTTAGGCTTTGCCATCTTCTACCGTGACGATTTCAGATAGCGGTTGGCGATAGCGTTTTGCCATCACGACGTCTTCCATTCTTTCCAGTGAAATGCCCTTGGTTTCTGGAATAAAGCGGGCGATAAACCAATAGCTGAACAGGCAGCAGGCGGCAAAGACCCACATTGGGAACGCCCCGTGGAAGGTGGAGAACAGATAAGGCTGGTCATTGATCATCGGGAAGCTCTGGGCCACGACGAAGTTGGCCAGCCACATACAGCCAACGGCAATGCTCATCCCTTGCGAACGCATACGGTTGGGGAAGATTTCGGAGACCAGTACCCATGCACCTACGCCCCATGACATGGCGTAGAACACCATAAAGAACAGCATGCCAAACAGCGCAAAGTAGCCGGTTGCCTGGGTATACAAGGCGTAAGAGGTGATCAGCAGGCCAACAATGGTGCCCAGGGTGCCCCAGCGCATCAGTGGGATACGGCCTAAACGATCCATCAGCATGGCACCGATCACCGAACCGACCAGCTGTAACACGCCGATCCAGATGGTCTGGAACAGGGCTTCTTGCGCATTTTCGGTCACGGTTTTCAGCACCACCGGGGCGTAATACATCATGACGTTAACCCCCGTCACCTGTTGCAGCATGGCGATCATACAGCCGACAAACAGGATGAAGCGCACGCGCACGTCGCCATAATTCAGCTTTTGCTTACGGTGCTGCTCGTCCTGGCGAAGCGACTCCTTGATTTCTCTTAAAACGCTTTTAGCATGTTCAGCATTTGAAACGCGGGTCAGCATGGCTAAAGCCTGATCGTCGCGGCCTACCATCACGCTCCAGCGTGGTGATTCGGGGATGACAAAGACCAAGGCGGTGAACAACAGGCAGGGAATAACCTCTGAGCCAATCATCCAGCGCCAGCCCATTTCAATCAGCCAGGCTTCGCTGGCATAGCTGGCAATCTTGAAGTTAACGTAAAAAATCACGATCTGACCGAACACGATGGCGAACTGCTGCATGCTGAGCGCCCGGCCCCGCATATCCTTCGGTGAGACTTCTGACATGTACATGGGGGATACCGTTGCGGCCAGCCCGACGGCCAACCCCCCAATGATGCGATAGATAACAAACCAGGTGAAGGTGCTGGCCAGAGCGGCACCGACTGCAGAGACGGTAAACAGGAAGGCGGCTACCACCAGGGCCTTTTTACGCCCATAGCGCCCGGCCAGCGGCCCAGCGCCGAAGGCACCGACCACGCAGCCGATCACCACGTTGGATACTGCCCAGCCGGTTTCTGCCGGGCTGAGGTCAAAGTAGGCTTTTAGGGCTTCGATCGCACCAGAAATCACGGCGGTGTCATAACCAAACAGAATGCCGCCGAGTGCTGCAATTCCGCAGATACGCAGAATATACCCAGTATTGTGTTTACGCTGATGTGACATATGTTGCTCCGATTTTTATCCTGGCTTCTGCCTACTTAAGTGACTTGTAGGGGGTAGGGAGGCAGAAGGGTGAACCGTGCCTGTCATCAAGGCGGTATTTTTCAGTGGGCCTTTGGCAGACAAGAACATTTATTTCATATTTAGTGAATAATGAAATATTGATTTTTAGATCCAGTTCAAAAAATTGAGCATAAATAGGGCAAATGTTCTCCCCGATTTGCATAGCAGATTGGAAAATTGACTCGTCCAGGCGGGAAAACGTATCTGTATAAAAAATAGGGATTACTGCGTAAGGCCGCGCAGCTAGCGGATCGCAGATAGCGTCGTTTGCCACCACCCGCTCTGCCTACGGGCATGGCAAATTTGCGATCGGCGGCACTAAAAATAAATTTTCTAAAAACTTTTATTTGAAACTTTTTTTTCAATAGAATAGAGTTTGATTCATCTGGTCAGGATTTAATCTGCCTGTGGGCCGTACTCTTGCAGGTGGCACGATGAACGTCACGGTATGCGGCAATGCTTCAATCCGGTGGCGATAGCGGACTTAAGAGAGGGTGAAACATGAAAACCGTGGGTAACTTTATTGGTGGGCAGGTTTGCCTGAGCAGCAGTAACCAAACCGTCGACGTGCACAATCCGGCCAGCGGTCAGGTTGAACGCCGTGTGACGCAGAGCACCGCCGCCGAGGTGAAACAGGCTATTGATGTCGCCCATCAGGCATTTACCGACTGGGCGCGTACCACGCCGCTGCGCCGGGCGCGTATCATGTTCAATTTCAAAGCATTGCTAGAGCAGCACCGCGAAGAGTTGGCGCAACTGATCGTCAGTGAACATGGCAAAGTCTATTCCGATGCGCTGGGTGAATTGACCCGAGGCATGGAGGTGGTGGAGTTTGCCTGCGGTATTCCGCACCTGATCAAAGGGGAATACTCACCGGACGTAGGCACCGGCGTGGACAGTTTCTCGCTGATGCAGCCGCTGGGCGTAGTGGCCGGGATCACGCCGTTTAACTTCCCGGCCATGGTGCCGATGTGGATGTTCCCTATCGCGCTGGCCTGCGGCAATACCTTCGTCCTCAAGCCTCCGGCGTTGGTGCCTTCGGCCTCCGTGCGCCTGGCAGAACTGCTGAAAGAGGCGGGCCTGCCAGATGGGGTGTTCAACGTCGTGCATTGCGGCAATGAAGAAGCCTCGCAGCTGTGCACCGATCCACGCATTCAGGCGGTGAGCTTCGTTGGCTCCTCCACCGTTGCAGAGCATATTTACACCACCGCCAGCGCACATGGCAAACGTGTACAGGCCTTTGGGGCCGCCAAAAATCAGGCTATCGTTATGCCGGATGCGGATCTGGATGCCACGGTCAATGCGCTGATGGGAGGGGCATTTGGCTCGGCCGGTGAACGTTGCATGGCTCTGCCGGTGGCCGTCGTGGTTGGTGATAGCACCGCAGATAAACTGATTGCCAAACTCAAACCGCTGATCGCCCAGCTGCGGGTTGGCCCCGGTATGCAGCAAGGTGGTGAGGAAAATGAAATGGGGCCGTTGGTCTCATCCGCCCATCAGAAAAAAGTATTGGGGTACATTGATATTGGCGTTAAAGAGGGAGCAACGCTGGTGGTCGATGGTCGTGATTATCAGGTGCCGGGTTATCCGGAGGGTTACTACGTGGGTGGCACCCTGTTCGATAACGTACAACCTGATATGCGTATCTACCGCGAGGAGATCTTCGGGCCGGTATTGGGCATTGTGCGTGTGGCTGATTACCAAACGGCCATCGATACGGTGAACAGCCACGAGTTTGGTAACGGCAGCGCCATTTTTACCAATAATGGTCACTATGCTCGCCAGTTTGTGCATGAGGTTCAGGCAGGGATGGTGGGGGTTAACGTGCCGGTACCGGTACCGATGGCCTTCCACAGCTTTGGCGGCTGGAAACGTTCAGTATTCGGTGCACTTAACGTACATGGCACGGACGGCGTGCGATTCTACACCCGCATGAAGACGGCCACCGCACGTTGGCCAACCGGCCAGCAAACGGTATCCGAATACAGTATGCCAACGCTGGGCTAAACCGCAGCCAGGCATGCCGAGGCCGTTATTCCACCGGGATAACGGCCGCTGTCGCTGGTATCAATGCATTGCAGCCACACTCATAAGCACGGGATTTAAGGAGCATTGTCATGTCATCATTACTTGCGAAATGTCAGCAACCGGATGCGCAGGGGCGTATTCAGTCCGTCACCCCGGAAAATGCCGGTTGGCGTTTTGTCGGGTTTGAGGTCTATCGGTTAGCGGCCGGGCAGTCGTTGCGGTTGGAGAGTGGCGACAAGGAGCTTTGCCTGGTGCTGGTGGCAGGTATTGCCTCTGTGGCAACGCAACGAGCGGAGTATCCACATATTGGTAAGCGGATGAGCCCGTTTGAGCGCACGCCACCTTATTCCGTTTATGTACCCCATCACGACCATGTTGAAGTCCGGGCAGAGACCGATCTGGAACTGGCGGTATGCAGCGCGCCGGGTAACGGGCATCTACCTTCACGCTTGATCACCCCGGCAGACGTCGGCGTGGAGCGGCGGGGTAAAGGCCGTAACCAACGGCTGGTACACAATATTCTGCCGGATAGCCAACCGGCCGATAGCCTGCTGGTGGTTGAGGTCTATACCGACGAAGGCAATACCAGCTCCTACCCAAGCCATAAGCACGACCAGGAAAACTCGCCGGACGAAACCTACCTGGAAGAAACCTATTACCACCGTCTTAACCCTGAACAGGGGTTCTGCCTGCAACGTGTCTATACCGACGATCGTTCGCTGGATGAGTGTATGCCGGTCTATAACCGCGATGTGGTAAAAGTGCCGCGCGGTTACCATCCGGTGGCTACCCTGGCCGGGTACGACAATTACTATCTCAATGTGATGGCGGGGCCGGTACGCCTGTGGAAGTTCACTTGGGAAAAAGATCACGCCTGGATCAACAGCGAAAGCTATTGATACTGACAAGGTGGGGGCGCTCCGCAAACCTGCGCCCCTTTTAACCGTGCCTTGTCGAAAGTTACAGCTCTTTGGCGTTATTCAGTGCCAATGATACCGCCAGCGTTTGTGCCAAACACATGGAGGCCACCTGCGAGCGGAACCCATCTACCTGTGCTTCGCGTACTACAAAACAGACATCGCTGAAGGCGGCCAGCGGGCTGACCTGGCTGTCGGTAATGGCGATAAGCTGTGCGCCCTGCTTGGCGCCCAACTCCACCAGTTCTACCGCTTCTTTGGCATAAGGCGAATAGCTGATGGCGATCACCACGTCCTTGGGCTTCACCATGCTGAGCTGTTCGGTAAACATCCCGCCTAGCCCGTCGATCAGGAAGGCGCACCTTTCCAGGTGGCGCAGGGCATAGGTGAGATAGGAAGCCACGCTGAATGAGCGGCGCAGGCCAATCACGTAGATATTTTCTGCATTATTCAACAGCTCTACCGCCCGATCCAACTGCTCGGCGCTGGTTTGCATCGCCAACTGTTGCAGCGCCTGCGAGTTGACCATCGTAAACACGTTAAGGATTTCTGCCGGCTTTTCCGGGGCAACGCTGTCGTCGGTAGAGGTTTGGCGGAACAGGCGTGCGCGCTCGGTATAGTTCACCGTTTCTTCCATCAGATGCTGGCGGAAGACCTGCTTCATTTCGTTGAAGCCGCTGAAGCCAAAGGCGTTGGCGAAACGGATCAGGGTAGAAGGTGGCACGCTGGCCTGTGCGGCGATGGAGGCAACGGTATCGAAAGCAATGCTGTTACTGTTATCCAGGATGTAGCGTGCCACCTGTTTCAAGCGCTTGCTCAGCGTTTCATAACGGCGGCGGATCTCGTCCTGTAACAGCGAAAGTTGAGTTGGGTTAGTCATCCATTCGGCTCGCAGTATTGGCTGAGGCGTATTGGTTTATACGCTGAAAATATTGTCTGGTTATTCTAACAGATGGAGTGGACATTTCATTTCTACAAAAAGCGATTTATTTCGTCGCCAGTTGCGTTACTTCACAGAAAATGGGCAAAAAAATCCCCTTAAAGCAGCGAAAATCACTTTAAGGGGTAGGTTCGTTAACCACGCCAGCTTAACTACGGCTGGTTTTACTCGCAGGCTGCGGGCGATATTGCCGCCAGAAACCGATCAGCGTCAGGTATTTCTGTTTCACCTGTTCGATCAGCCCGGCGTCATCGATCTCACCTTGTAGCCAAAGGCGTGAAGAAGTGCCAAAAATGGTGCGGCCAACCGCGAAGCCTTTTACCCAGTGGGCATCTGCGGCTGCGGCGAACCCGGCTTTCAGCGTTTCCTGTGGAGAGTCTAGCCCGAGGATTAGCACCCCGCGGCAGAATGGGTCGTGAGTTTCAATCAATTCACCCACTTTTTGCCAGTTGGCGGCACTAAGCGGCGGCAATTTCCACCAGTCTGGCAGAACGCCCAACCGGTAGAAATGTTCCATCACCTGTAGATAGTTGCTCTCGTCTTTGTCGGCATGACCTTCTGGCAAAATGACTTCCAGCAACAGCTCATGGCCCGATTTGCAGCAGCCACGATACACGTCAACGATCAGCTCATCCTGCTCACGGCGCAGCGCTTCGGCATCCTGTGGATGATAAAACACCAGGCATTTGACCACGTGCTCTTGGGGCCAGTCGATCAGCTGCGAGCCAATATTACCGTGCTCCAACCGCAAAGGGCGGGAGCTTGGCAGCTCTACCGGGCGGCCAATCCACCAGCCCTGGCCAGTAATGGCATTCAATGCCGCCTGGCCGTAGGTAGTATCTGCCAGAATGCCGCTGTTGCCGTGTAACCCCGCTTCGGCAGCGGCAGCCTGTGCGGCGGCCAACAACAACGTTTTTAACTGTGGGATCCGCTCTGTACTCACTCCCGCCTCTCGCGCCATCTCTGCCAACTGCTTGCGGTGATCAAAAGCAAATACGCACAGTTCAGGCCATTGCTGTTTTCGTGTGGTAACGCGGTGCAGGTGGTTCAGCCGTGCATCCAGATCCGGGCGTTTCACCTCTTGTTCGCGTTGCAGGTAATCGTCCAGCTCCAGCTTGGTCGGCATTGCCGGGGCGCAGCCGTGGCGTGACACCACAAGTGCACCGCAGGCATTGGCGTAACGGCAAGCCTGCTCCCAACCCTCATCGTTCAGATAGCCACGTAGCAGGCCAGACATAAAGGCATCACCCGCGCCGAGCACGTTCAAAACGTCAACGCGAACGCCAGAATACAGTTTGACTTGCTGCCAATCGGTGGGGATATCTCCTTCAAATACCGAGCACCCCTGCGCCCCTCGCTTGCACACCAACGTTGCCTGGGTGACCTTACGGACGTTTTGCAACGCGATCAGCGTATCGGTGCTGCCGCCAGCGATATGGAACTCTTCTTCAGTCCCCACGATGAGATTGAAATGGTGCAGTACTTCCTGCAACTCGCGGGTCACCTTTTCCGATTCGATAAAGCGGGTCTCGCCATCGCCTAACGAGGTCAATCCCCACAGCACTGGCCGATAATCGATATCCAATGCGGTACGCAGCCCGTGGCGGTGGGCGTATTCCAACGCTTTAAGCACCGCTGCGCGCGTTTTGGGGTGGGAAAGGTGGGTGCCGGTGATCGCCAAAGCCCGTGATGATGCGATGTAGTTTTCATCGATATCCTCAGGTGTCAGCGCCATGTCGGCACAGTTTTCACGGTAGAAAATCAGCGGGAAGGTTTCCTGATCCTTGATGCCCAGGATCACCAGGCCGGTGAGACGCTGTTTATCGGTGATCAGGCTCTGCGTGTCCGCGCCGACGCGCTGGAGTTCTTCACGCAGAAAGCGGCCCATGTGTTCATCCCCTACGCGAGCCAGCATGCCGGATTTTAACCCTTGGATCGCGGTGCCATAGGCCACGTTGCCAGAGGAGCCGCCGAGGTATTTGGCGAATGAGCTGGCATCTTCCAGGCGTGCGCCGATTTGTTGAGCATAGAAATCGACAGCGATGCGCCCGAGGCAAATGACATCAAGCTGTTTTTGTTGTGTGGCCATACCCGTTTCCTTCTGTCATTAAGCAAAACCGATTGCGACCCGGTAAAGGAGCTATGTAGGAAGCATAGTTCGAAGTATGAGGAATAAAAATTTCAATTTCAATATGAAATGAAATTTACGCCCCGTAAATGTGATGCATTTAAAAGCAGCCTACAACGGATGGTCTGCCGATCTGGTGTATTATTATTTATATAACAGTGACTTGATGAAATTTCTGCACAAGCGAGCGCCATCTTGATGGCTGCAGGCTCGATCGTCGAGTGAGCGCATCGTTCGAAAGAGAGTTATGACGACTTATTACTTAATCAATTGAATTATATAAATAACTGTAACCTGGGTGGTTTGGTAATATGCGATCTTTATCGCAAAATGAAATGTTTTTTCTGTATTGATATTTTATGAAAAATATATTTGTTTATAATCAATGCACGTTTCAAACCGCTTATTGCATGAGCAGTGTGTAACAACCCAGACAAGATTATCACTGCTTTTGTGTAACGAAAGTCAGCGCTACGCCACTCGGATACACCTGCCTGCTTGCAAATCACCATCTGCAGCAGGCTCGGGATAACGCCAAATGAAAGGGTGAGTAAAATGGGTAAGATCAAGTTGACCATGGCACAGGCATTGGTCAGATTTCTCGACAACCAGTACCTGTTGGTAGACGGTGTCGAAACCAAATTCGTAAAGGGTATCTTCGCCATTTTCGGCCACGGTAACGTCCTCGGCCTGGGGCAGGCTCTGGAGCAAGACTGTGGCGATCTGGTGGTGCATCAGGGGCGCAACGAACAGGGGATGGCGCATGCTGCTACCGGGTTTGCCAAGCAGAAGCTGCGCCAGCAGATCTACGCCTGTACTTCTTCCATCGGCCCCGGTGCGGCCAATATGATCACCGCTGCGGCCACTGCCACGGCTAACCGCATTCCTCTACTACTGCTGCCGGGCGATGTGTACGCCTCTCGCCAGCCCGATCCGGTATTGCAACAGATCGAACAACCCTACGATTTAAGCATCAGCACCAACGACGCATTTCGCGCCGTCAGTAAATATTGGGATCGCATTGTGCGCCCGGAACAGCTGATGAGCGCCTGCATTAATGCCATGCGCGTGCTGACCGATCCGGCAGAAACCGGTGCCGTCACGCTATGCCTCCCACAGGACGTTCAGGGCGAAGCCTACGATTACCCAGACTATTTCTTCCATAAACGGCTGCATCGCCTTGAACGTCGTCCGGCCAGCCAAGAATCACTGGTTGATGCTTTGGCGTTGCTGGTGGGTAAACGCAAGCCGTTGATAATCTGCGGTGGTGGGGTGAAATATTCGCAGGCTGGGCAGGCGTTGCAGCAGTTTGCTGAACGCTTCCATATTCCATTTGCCGAAACTCAGGCAGGTAAAGGTACGGTGCTTTCCGCTCATCCTTATAACGTGGGTGGCATCGGTGAAACCGGCTGTCTGGCGGCCAACACGCTGGCGAAGCAGGCAGACCTGGTGATCGGCATCGGCACCCGTTACAGCGATTTCACCACCTCGTCCAAATGGTTATTCCAAAATCCGGATGTGGAATTCCTTAATATCAACGTCAGCACGTTTGATGCTGGCAAGCTGGACGGTCTGCAAGTCTTGGCGGATGCCCGTACGGCGCTGGCCTCTCTCAGCCCATTGTTGGCTCAGGCGGATTATCGTGCCAATTGGCAAGACGCTATCAGCAAGGCGCTTGGCGAACAGCAAAAAGAGACCGAGCGTGTCTACCAAGTGACCTATAGCGGCGAAGGCTTTGTGCCGGAAATCGACGATAGCCTCGATCGTGAACAGGTGTTTGCCGAGTTTATCGAAAAAACCGACTCCGTATTAACCCAAAGCCGAGTGCTGGGGGTGCTGAATGAGCATTTACCGCAGGATAGCGTCATCGTTGCCGCTGCTGGCAGTTTGCCAGGCGATCTGCAGCGTGTCTGGCAAAACCGGGGTGAGCACGGCTATCACGTCGAATACGGCTACTCCTGTATGGGCTATGAGGTTAACGCCGCGTTAGGCGTCAAGCTTGCGGAGCCACAACGCGAAGTTTACGCCATGGTAGGGGATGGGGCGTTCATGATGCTGCATTCTGAGCTGGTCACCTCGATCCAGGAAGGTTGCAAGATCAACGTGGTGCTGTTCGATAACATGACCAACGGCTGCATCAACAACCTGCAGATAGAGCACGGCATGGGGAGCTATACCACCGAGTTCCGCTTCCGTAATCCGCAAGGCGGCAAACTGGATGGCAAGCTCGTTCCGGTCAACTTTGCGATGTTGGCAGCGGCCTATGGTTGCAAAACCTACAGCATAACTACCGAACAACAGCTAATCGAAGCGCTGGCAGATGCCCGCAAGCAACAGGTTTCTACCCTGCTGGATATCAAAGTGCTGCCAAAAACCATGGTGCACAAATATCTCAGTTGGTGGCGCGTGGGCGGTGCCCAGGTGGCCGAAAGTGAAAAAATTATCGCCGTCGCCCGCAAGCTGCAAGAGAACATCGATAAAGCCCGCGACTACTGATAACACAATGCCTTGGCAATCGTAGGTGCGGCTGAGAACGCCGCGCTCACATAAACAATCGGATCTACCTCAGACCTTGCGTCTGCCGTTTACAGTCCATGAGGATAACGAAAATGACATTGAACATTGGGGTTATTGGTACCGGCGCTATCGGTAGGGATCATATTCGCCGTTGTAGCCAGGTGTTGCAGGGTAGCCGCGTGGTTGCGGTGAATGACATCAATCGAGACAGTGCGGCCAAGGTGGTCAGTGAACTGAAACTGGACGCCAAGGTTTATGACAATGCCCACGATCTGATCAACTCTTCAGACGTACAGGCGGTGCTGGTCACGTCATGGGGGCCGAGCCATGAAGAGTTTGTGCTGGCCGCCATTGCCGCAGGCAAACCGGTATTTTGCGAGAAACCGCTGGCGGTTACGGCACAGGGCTGCAAGAACATCGTGGATGCCGAAGCCAAGCATGGCAAACGCCTGGTACAGGTGGGCTTTATGCGTCCTTACGATCAGGGCTACCGGGCGCTGAAACAGGTGCTGACCAGCGGTCAGATTGGCGAGCCGCTGATGCTGCACTGTGCCCACCGCAACCCAAGGGTCGGTGAAGCCTACACCACGGATATGGCCATAACCGATACGCTCATTCACGAGTTAGACGTCCTGCGTTGGCTGCTGGACGATGATTACGTTTCGGTACAGGTGGTTTTCCCACGTAAGAGCAGCAAAGCCTTGCCACATTTGAGAGACCCGCAAATTGTGCTGATGGAAACGGCCAAGGGCACCCGTATTGACGTCGAAATCTTTGTTAACTGCCAATACGGCTACGACATTCAGTGTGAGGTGGTGGGGGAAACCGGCATCGCCAAGCTGCCAGAACCTTCCGCGGTGCAAATGCGTAGCGGTGCCAAACTGTCCACCGAGATCCTGGTTGACTGGAAAGACCGCTTTATCGGTGCTTATGACGTTGAGCTGCAAGCCTTTATCAATGACGTCCAGGCCGGCAAGCTCACCGGGCCTTCTGCTTGGGATGGCTTTGCGGCTGCGGTGGCGGCAGATGCCTGTATCGCCGCGCAGAACAGCGGTGAAGTGGTGCCAGTGACCTTGCCCGCTCGCCCTGGCTTCTATGGCAAATAACTTTCCAGGCCACGCCGGTGGGAAAGATAGCCGGTAAGTGCCTACATGACTGAGGCTGAAAATGAACAAAGACCACGTAAAGCTGGCAATCGCCCCGATTGGTTGGACGAATGACGATATGCCTGAGTTAGGGGACGAGAATACGTTCCAGCAGTGCGTCAGCGAAATGGCGCTTGCCGGGTTCACTGGCAGCGAAGTAGGCAGTAAATACCCGCGCGATCCCGAGGTGCTGAAACCGATGCTGGACATCCGCGGGATCCAGATCTGTAATGCCTGGTTCAGCACGTTCTTTGCCGATGGGCTGAAGGAAAAGACCATCGATGAGTTTGTTAACCACATGAATTTCCTGCATGCGATGGGGGCCAAAGTGATTGGCTGCTCCGAGCAGAGCAAGAGCATTCAGGGCACCACCAAGGCGGTATTTGAAGAGAAGCCCTATTTTAGCGATGAAGAGTGGCAGCGGGTGGCGCAGGGATATAACGAGCTGGCGAAAATTGCCGCCGGGAAGGGGATGCAGGTCTGCCTGCACCATCATATGGGCACGGGTATCCAGACCACCGAAGAGATAGATCGCTATATGAGCATGGTGAACGACGATGTTTACCTGCTGTTTGATACCGGGCATGCCTATTACTCCGAAGGCAGCCAACAGGCAATGTTGGCAATCCTGGAGAAATACCTGCCGCGCATCAACCATGTGCACCTGAAAGACGTGCGTGACGAGGTGGTGGCAGAGGTTAAGGCCAAGCACCTGAGCTTCCTGGACGGGGTGAAAAAAGGCACCTTCACCGTGCCGGGGGATGGCGTGATCGATTTCCGGCCGGTATTCAAGCTGCTGGATGAGCGTGGCTATAAGGGATGGATGGTGGTGGAAGCAGAGCAGGATCCGGCGTTGGCCAACCCTTTTGAATACGCAGTGAAAGCGCGCCGTTATATTCGCGAAACGGCCGGGCTTTAAGTCAGTTATTGGTTTGCTGAGTCTAACGGGTGGGGCGTTGGTATGAGCGCCCCACCGACAAAGCAGTTCTGATTATGGGGTTTTAAACCGGGCCATATGGTAGGCATCCACTAACTCGCCATCGCGCATGGCAAAGCGGCGGCTGGTGCCTTCAATTTCAAAACCGAACTTACGATACAGCGCTATGGCACCCTGATTGTCGGTGTACACCGTGAGCTCAATGCGCTCAATACCGGCCCAGTTGTCGCAAATATCGATCATCGCCTTCATCAGCGCGCTGCCAACGCCTTTGCCGTGGTAACCGGCATCCACGCTAATGCCAATAGTGGCCACATGGCGGCGGCGTATCCGCTGGTTGAGTTCCACGAACAGCTGCCCCACCACGCGATCGTCAATGCAGGCCACCATGTTGTAGGTTCCGGGCTGCACGTTAGCAATACGCTGCTGCCACATGGCTTTTGACGGTAGCGGTAGTTGTAGCGTGTCACGGTAAACGGTCGGGTGGGAATATAGCTGGTGCAAGGCTTCAGCATCGTTACTTTCCACGTGACGAACTACAATCTCGCTCATTTTTTCCTCTCTTTCGCGTTTACCGTTTGAATAACCTCCCAAATTATCCGTTTACTCCCCTGAGTCAATATAATTTCCCATTGGTCAAAAAAACGCTTTACAGGTGCGAATGATAATGATTATTATTGTCATGCGTTCAGAGAGAGTATCAACCTTTGATACTGTTTGCTGAAGGCACGACATTGCTCACATTGCTTCCAGTGTTTACTTAGCCAGCTCGGGTGCTGGCTTTTTTTTTGCCCAAATTCAGCGGCTAACCCATCCCACAAACCCTTTGCTACTGGCTGCCAAACTCCACCTAATTTTTTGAACAGAGGGGTGAGATTTTTGCGCTTTCATATTCCTCCGTCAGGTCTAGACTGTAGAAAACGTTGAGGAGAGTTGAATATGATTGATTTACGTAAGGCACAAGATCGCGGTCATGCCAATCATGGTTGGCTCGACAGCTGGCACACTTTCTCATTTGCCGACTATTACGATCCCGACTTTATGGGATTCTCGGCGCTGCGGGTGATCAACGAAGATGTGATTGATGCAGGCCAGGGATTCGGTACTCATCCCCATAAAGACATGGAAATCCTGACCTACGTGCTGAGCGGCACGGTGGAGCATCAGGACAGCATGGGCAACAAAGAACAGATCAATGCCGGTGAGTTCCAGATTATGAGTGCAGGGACCGGTGTGCGTCACTCCGAGTACAATGCCAATAGCGATCGGCCATTGCATCTCTACCAGATCTGGATTATTCCGGATCAGGTTGGGCTGGAGCCACGTTATGAGCAACGGATGTTTGATGCGCCTCAGGGCCGCCAGTTGGTGCTGTCGCCAGACGCTCGCGAAGGTTCGCTGAAGGTGTTCCAGGATATGACTTTGTCTCGCTGGGCGCTGAAGAAAGACGAGCAATCCGTTTATCCAATCCAGGCAGAACGCCGCGTTTGGATCCAGGTGGTGCATGGCAATGTCTCTATCAATGGCCACAAAGCGGGTATTAGCGATGCTTTTGCCATCTGGGATGAGACAGCGCTGTCTATTCATGCCGATGAAGACAGCGAGATTTTACTGTTCGATCTGCCACCGGTGTGATGACAGAGTAATGGCGAGGGCTCGGTGCAATACCGGGCCTTTTTTGTGTCTGCTGGCCGGATAACCAACAATATCGGAAAGGCGTTTTATTTGCTAAAATGGCCGCCCATTCACGGTTAGCCAGTTCAGTGATAATGAAGAAAAAACGGCCGGTGCTTCAAGATGTTGCAGATCAGGTTGGCGTCACCAAAATGACGGTGAGCCGCTATTTGCGCAATCCCGATCAGGTTTCTGCCGCTTTACAGCAAAAAATTGCGGTAGCGCTGGACGAACTTGGCTACATTCCCAATCGCGCCCCGGATATCCTTTCCAATGCGACCAGCCGGGCGATCGGCGTGTTGCTGCCGTCGCTGACCAACCAGGTATTTGCCGAAGTGTTGCGGGGTATCGAAAGCGTTACCGATGCCCACAATTATCAAACCATGCTGGCGCACTACGGCTATTTGCCGGAGCGTGAGGAAGAGCGTCTGACATCGCTGTTTTCTTATAATATCGATGGGCTGATCCTGTCCGAACGCCACCATACCGCACGTACCCTGAAGATGATTGAAGTTGCAGGCATCCCGGTGGTGGAGTTGATGGACTGTGTCTCACCCTGTATCGATCTGGCGGTCGGGTTCAACAACTTTGAAGCGGCCCGCCAAATGACCCAGCAGATCATCGCTCGCGGCCATCGTCATGTGGTGTACTTTGGCGCGCGCCAGGATGAACGCACCATTATCAAACAGCAGGGCTACGAACAGGCCATGCGTGAGTCTGGTCTTGAAGCCTACAGCATCATGACCGCACGTTCTTCTTCCTATTCGGCCGGTGGTGAGATGTTGCGCGAGGCACAGCGCGATTATCCGCAGGTTGACAGTATCTTCTGTACCAACGATGACCTGGCGATCGGTGCGGCCTTCGAGTGTCAGCGCCAGGGGTTATCTATCCCGCAGGATATGGCGATTGCCGGTTTCCACGGCCACGATATCGGCCAGGTGATGGTGCCAAAACTGGCGAGCGTATTGACACCGCGTGAACATATGGGCCAGCTCGCCGCTGAGCGCCTGTTGGCACGGCTGCGTGGAGAAGTTGTTTCCCCACGTATGGTAGACGTGGGTTTCACCGTGGCACCCGGTGGCAGCATCTGAACCTGGGCGCAATAGCCAGCGCCCAGCACGGCTGGTTTATTGCTTCAGCGCTGCGACACAGCGGCCAACTACGCCTTCAACGTCTGTATCGATATCCACGCAAATCACATCTTTTTCGTCGGCCCCTGGCTCTTCTAATGCTTCAAACTGACTTTTTAGCAGTTCGGTGGGCATAAAATGCCCGGAGCGGGCTTGCAGACGGGCCAGGATCACCTCGAAGCTACCTTTCAGATAGATAAACACCATATTGTCATTGTCTTTGCGTAGCAGATCGCGGTAGCGGCGCTTTAACGCCGAGCAGACAATAATCCCACTTTCGTTCTTGTGATTAAGGCTGTACGCCGCGTCATTGAGGCGTTGCAGCCAAGGCGCGCGGTCTTCGTCATTCAACGGCTGGCCGCTGGCCATCTTCTGGATATTGGCGCGTGGATGCAGATCGTCGCCATCAATAAATTTTGCCTTGATTTCCCGTGCTACCGCCGCGCCAATCGTGGATTTGCCGCTGCCGGAGACGCCCATCAGGATGATGCTTTTTCCCGCCATAAGTTTGATCTCTATCTCAGAATGCGAATTTTGCTGGGTTACCTGGTTCCGGATCTTATCATGTTACCGGTATCATGATACGGGTAACAAATGGAGATGTGATTGTCATCACACAGCATAGAACAGGGAACATGCCCGGCGTTTTCATGTCGCCACGTGGCGGGCTGCAATCTGCATCCATTGGTTATACCACTGTACTCAGCTGCCTATTTAGACCACCAGGATCGGGTCGTACAATAAAACAAAGCACCTTCTTTCGCTGCCATTGCGTAAAGAGGCCAAGTGATAAAAGGGTTGGAGAAAAATTATGCCACTAGTGATTGTTGCCATCGGCGTAGCCATGCTGCTGCTGCTGATGATCCGCTTTAAGCTGAACGGCTTTATCTCGTTGATTCTGGTCGCTCTGGCGGTTGGTATCATGCAGGGAATGCCGGTAGACAAAGTGATTGGTTCCATCAAGGCCGGCGTGGGCGGAACGCTGGGTGGTCTGGCGCTGATCATGGGCTTTGGTGCCATGCTCGGTAAGCTGCTGGCGGACTGTGGCGGTGCACAGCGGATTGCTACCACGCTGATCGACAAGTTCGGTAAACAGCATATCCAATGGGCCATCGTGCTGACCGGTTTTACCGTCGGTTTTGCCCTGTTCTACGAAGTGGGCTTCGTGCTGTTACTGCCTTTGGTGTTTACCATTGCTGCCTCTGCGCGTATCCCGCTGTTGTATGTCGGCGTGCCAATGGCTGCGGCGCTGTCCGTTACCCACGGTTTCCTGCCGCCGCACCCAGGCCCAACGGCCATTGCTACCATTTTCCATGCGGACATGGGTAAAACCCTGCTGTATGGCACCTTGCTGGCGATCCCAACCGTGATCCTGGCAGGCCCGGTGTATGCCCGTTTCCTGAAAGGAATCGATAAGCCGGTTCCGGTCGGTTTATATAACCCAAAAACCTTTACCGAAGAAGAAATGCCTGGGTTTGGCGTCAGCGTAGCGACTGCACTGGTTCCGGTGATCCTGATGGCGTTGCGTGCCGTGGCGGAAATGGTGTTGCCTAAAGGCCATCCATTCCTGTCCTACGCCGAGTTCTTTGGTGACCCGGTAATGGCAACGTTGATCGCGGTGCTGATTGCCATCTTTACCTTCGGCCTGAACCGTGGCCGCACCATGGACGAAGTGATGGGCACCGTCAGCGACTCCATCAAAATCATCGCCATGATGCTGTTAATCATCGGCGGTGGCGGGGCGTTCAAACAGGTGCTGGTGGACAGCGGCATTGAGCAATACATTGCTGGCATCATGCATGGCAGCGACGTGTCACCGATCCTGATGGCCTGGTCGATTGCCGCAGTGCTGCGTATCGCACTGGGTTCCGCGACCGTAGCGGCGATCACCGCCGGGGGCATTGTGGCTCCGCTGATTGCTACCACCGGGGCTAGCCCGGAGCTGATGGTTATCGCCGTCGGTTCAGGCAGCGTGATTTTCTCTCACGTTAACGATCCGGGCTTCTGGCTGTTCAAGGAGTATTTCAACCTGACCATTATGGAAACCATTAGGTCCTGGTCCGTGTTGGAAACCATCATTTCAGTCTGCGGCCTGATTGGCTGCCTGCTGTTGGCGATGGTGGTTTAAGTTTTAACGGTGGGGCGCAGCAGTCTCTGCTGCGCCCTGGCTGCTAAAGGTTCAGATAGGCCCGAACGCCGTCCAGGAACATTTGGGTGGACAGCATCACCAGAATCAACCCCATCAGTCGTTCCAGTGCACTCACCCCTTTGCTCCCCAGTAACCGCAGGAACACGTTCGACATCAGCAGGATCGCCGCCGACAATCCCCAAGCAATCAGCAAGGCCACGACCAGATGCGAAATCTGGTTGGGGTACTGGTGTGAAAGCAACATCAAGGTTGCCAGAATCGACGGCCCGGCGACTAACGGAATGGCGAGCGGCACCAGGAAAGGCTCCTCTCCGGCGGAAAGATCGCTACCGCTGCCCTCCTGAGAAGGGAAAATCATCTTGATGGCGATCAGGAACAGGATAATCCCGCCGGAGATCGACACGGTTTCGGTGCGCAGGTTAAGGAACGCCAAAATGTGTTCGCCCGCGAACAGGAAGATCAGCATCAATACCAAAGCTATCAGTAACTCGCGGATCACCACCGCCCGGCGACGGCGCGGTTCCAGGTGTTTCAGCACTGACATGAAAATCGGCAGGTTACCCAGCGGATCCATAATTAAAAACAGCAACACCGTTGCCGCAATCATTTCTGTCATTTAAGGCCTCAAAATCAGAAAAAACGACCGATATTTACCCTATGGATTTCAAGCTGCAGCTAGGCGACAAGCTTACTCATCCCCAGGAGCTTACGTTTAGTAAGTGGCTGGGGTGAGTAAGTGCAGGTAACAACGCTGCAGCTTGAAAGACGACGGGTATAAGCGGCATTGCTGAGAATTGTTTGTTCATCGAATAAATTCACTTTGCGCTCGCGCCGACTTTTTGTAAGGTGGGTAGATATTGCACACAACATATAACTTAACTCTATCTCATATCCTTCCTGAAAGGGTATAGAGCATAGTCATCCTCCAAGGCAGGACAGTAAATATGAAAAACGTTGGTTTCATTGGTTGGCGTGGTATGGTCGGCTCGGTTCTCATGCAACGCATGACTGAAGAGCGCGATTTTGACGCCATTCGCCCGGTATTCTTCTCCACTTCGCAGCTCGGTGCTGCCGCCCCGGCTTTCGGTGGTCAGCAGCAAGGCACACTGCAAGATGCGTATGATGTCGAAGCATTAAGCGCTCTCGATATTATTATTACCTGCCAGGGCGGCGATTACACCAATGAAATCTATCCAAAGCTGCGGGCTACCGGCTGGCAGGGCTATTGGATCGATGCGGCCTCTTCTCTGCGTATGAAAGACGATGCGATTATCATCCTCGACCCGGTCAACCATGCGGTGATCCAGGAAGGGCTGAACAAAGGCATCAAGACCTTTGTTGGCGGTAACTGCACCGTCAGCCTGATGCTGATGTCGCTGGGCGGTCTGTTTGCCAACGACTTGGTGGAGTGGGCCTCTGTTGCCACCTATCAGGCTGCCTCTGGCGGCGGTGCGCGCCATATGCGTGAGCTGTTGACTCAGATGGGCATGCTGCATGCGGATGTGGCGAAGGAGTTGCAGGACCCGGCCTCGGCGATCCTGGACATCGAACGTAAAGTCACGGAGGCCACCCGTTCCGGTAAGCTGCCAACCGATAACTTTGGCGTTCCTCTGGCGGGCAGCCTGATCCCTTGGATCGACAAGCAACTGGATAACGGCCAAAGCCGCGAAGAGTGGAAAGGCCAGGCGGAAACCAACAAGATCCTCAGCACGTCAAGCATCATCCCGGTTGATGGTTTGTGTGTGCGCGTCGGCGCTCTGCGCTGCCACAGCCAGGCATTTACCCTGAAGCTGAAGAAAGACATCCCGCTGCCGGAAATCGAGCAACTGTTGGCCACGCACAACGATTGGGTACGGGTGATCCCTAACGACCGCGAACTGACCATGCGTGAGCTGACGCCTGCTGCCGTAACCGGTACTTTGAACACGCCAGTTGGTCGTCTGCGCAAGCTGAATATGGGGCCGGAATACCTCTCCGCCTTCACCGTTGGCGATCAGCTGTTATGGGGCGCGGCCGAACCGCTACGTCGCATGTTGCGTATCTTGCTGTAGGATATTTAGTTGCGTGGCATGAAGAATCACTAAGCTGCAAAAATCCCGATAGCCCGCTGAAAAGCGGGCTTTTTTATGTGGATAGCATTACCAAAACGCACATGTTGGTTATCCCCAAGGCCGTACTTTGGGGACAGGTCGATAGGGGGCAACGTAATGCGGGGGCTGTGTGGCACCTGCCTGGCGGTATGTCATTGAAACAGGGTACCGATTCAAGCCCGCCGTGTTATTTCGTCAGCACCTTTTCTAATGCGGTAAGTGCGCATTGCTGATCAAGGTGTCCACCTGGTGCGCCGCCGACACCAATAGCGCCAACGACTTCTTCACCGCTTTTCACTGGTACTCCACCGGCCAGTAATAAAAATCCAGGGATATCACGTAGATTTGCTGCTCCAGCATTTGCCTGGGCATTTTTCATTACATTTTCGGTAGGGTTTTTGGTGGTCAGTGCGGTAAATGCTTTCATCTGGCTGGCTTCCACGGTATGAGGACCAGCGTTATCCATTCTCTTGATAACCAGAGGAATTCCGGCACGGTCTACAACGGTAACGGCAACATTGTAGTTATTGGCGCTACAGGCCTGGATAGCACTTTGCGCCAACTTATCAGCCAATTCTAGGGAGAGATTCTTTTCGGTCAGAATGCCACTGGCTGTACTGGTGAATGACAGCATACTGCTAAATAAAATGGCGCATGAGATTATACGTTTCATCTTGGCTTGCTCCTGAATAAACCCTTGTTGTAACAAAGAGAATAGAGGGTGTCATTGACGTAATCTATTGTCTTGATTACCTACTTGGCTAGGTGTTTTTACTGAGTAGGGGGAGGGTCACATTATGAAGGTGAGTGCATCCCCATGAACTGCATGTGGCTGCTATAACCTTGAACTTCCCGAGGGCTGATCTCTTTCAGCCCACCAATGCCCTGTTTTTCACGTTTCTGGTCTCGATTGCAGAAGTAGTCAAGGTGATGCAGGCAAGGTGACGTCATGCCTGTCGTATATCAGACGCAGCCAGCGAAGGTTGCCCACTCTGCCGGTTTTCCGGCTAAAAATTTTCCTTGGTAATGTCACCGTGTTTTTAGCAGACATGACTATGCTTATTAGGTGGATGAAAAGTTTTCCATCAATGGTGAAAATTCGCCTAAAAATTAAGCATAAAGAGCGAAACTGCGAGCATGAAGGCGATCGATTAATCAATAACCGACTGAAATCACGCTTTAGGTAGCAAATGAATTGCATGATAGGTGCAACGGCTGCTTTTTGTTCAGCGTAGCCTTTTAAAAGTCATGCTCTTAATCAAAGGAAGAATGCTATGCCTGTACTTCCCGAACGTGACGTGATCAATCAGCTCATCTCCGGTCACTATGCCGATCCCTTTTCCTTGCTCGGCATGCATGTAACCGAAAACGGCCTACAGATTTGTGCGCTGTTGCCGGATGCGGGCACCGTGTGGCTGGTAGAGAGTAAAACCGGAAACCGTCTGGTTCAGCTCAATTGCGATGACGCTCGTGGTTTTTTCAGCGCTCTCGTACCGCGTCGTAAAACCCCTTTCCGCTATCAGCTTGAAGTCAGCTGGCGCGACCATCAACAACTGCTTGAAGACCCATACCGTTTTGGCACCCTGCTGCAGGATATTGACAGCTGGCTGCTGGCCGAGGGCACCCATCTGCGGCCTTATGAGCGGCTGGGGGCGCATCCTGGCTCGTTGGATAATGTGGATGGGGTCAGCTTTGCCGTTTGGGCACCGAATGCCCAGCGCGTGTCGGTCGTGGGGGAGTTCAACTTTTGGGATGGACGGCGTCATCCCATGCGCCTGCGTAGAGAGAACGGGATTTGGGAGCTGTTTTTACCGGGCGTGAAGGCCGGGCAGCTGTATAAATACGAGATTATCGATTGTTACGGCAACGTGCAGCTGAAAGCCGATCCTTATGCTTTCGAAGCGCAGATGCGGCCGGAAACGGCCTCGTTGATCACACCGTTGCCTGCTGTGGTGGAAAACACGCCGGAAAGGCAGCGGGCCAATGACTTTGACCGTCCGATTTCCATCTATGAAGTGCACCTGGGCTCCTGGCGTCGCCATACCGACAATAATTTCTGGCTCAGCTATCAAGAACTGGCCGAGCAACTGATCCCCTACGTTAAATATATGGGCTTCACCCATATTGAACTGTTGCCGATCAACGAGCATCCGTTCGACGGCAGCTGGGGCTATCAGCCGTTGGGAATGTATGCGCCAACCCGGCGTTTTGGCACGCCAGCGGAGTTCAAGGCTTTTGTCGCCGCGGCTCATGATGCCGGGATCAACGTGATCCTGGATTGGGTGCCGGGGCATTTCCCCAGCGATGCCCATGGCCTGGCCAACTTCGACGGCACCGCGCTGTATGAATATGCCGATCCTCGTGAAGGATTCCACCAGGACTGGAACACGCTGATCTACAACTATGGCCGCCACGAGGTGCGTAACTATCTGGCGGGCAATGCGTTTTACTGGCTGGAGCGCTTTGGTATCGACGCCCTGCGTGTCGATGCGGTGGCGTCGATGATTTACCGTGATTACAGCCGTGCCGACGGTGAGTGGGTGCCAAACTACTATGGCGGCAATGAGAACCTGGAAGCGATTTCCTTCCTGCGTTACACCAACCAGACGCTGGGCAAAGAGCGGCCAGGGGCGGTGACGCTGGCGGAAGAATCCACCGACTATCCGGGGGTTACGCTGCCGCCGGATGCCAACGGCTTAGGTTTCCACTACAAGTGGGATCTCGGCTGGATGCACGACACGCTGGATTATATGAAGTGCGATCCGGTGCACCGTAAATACCACCACAACCTGATGACCTTCGGCATGCTCTACGCCTATACCGAAAACTTCGTGCTGCCGATCTCGCACGACGAAGTGGTACATGGCAAAGGCTCCGTGCTGGATCGGATGCCGGGAGATGCCTGGCAGAAATTCGCCAACCTGCGGGCCTATTACGGCTTTATGTGGGCGCACCCGGGCAAAAAACTGCTGTTTATGGGCAGCGAATTTGCTCAAGGGCGTGAGTGGAATTTCGATAACAGCCTGGACTGGCATCTGCTGGATGGATTGGACGGTTGGCACCACGGCGTGCAACGGTTGGTACGCGATCTCAACCACTGCTACCAGGAGAATGCGCCGCTGTATGAGCGCGATTATCGTCCAGATGGCTTTGAATGGCTGGTGGTCGACGATCACGAAAACTCGGTATTTGCTTTCGCACGCTACGACTCGCAGGGCAATGAGCTGATAGCCATCAGCAACTTTACCCCGGTGCCGCGCCCTCATTACCGCATCGGCATTGCGCGCGCTGGCGAATATCAGGAAATCCTCAATACCGATTCACACCATTATCACGGCAGTAACGCGGGTAATCAGGGGCGGGTGATTTCGCAGCCGATCGGCAGCCACGGTCGTGAACATTCGATCAGCGTGATGGTGCCACCGCTGGCCACCGTTTATCTACGGCGGGAGGCTTGATGGTAGAGCTGACGCCGGGTCTTGCCGCGCCTTTAGGAGCTTATTACGACGGTAATGGCATCAACTTTACCCTGTTTTCTGCGCATGCCACGCGGGTTGAGCTGTGCCTGTTCGATGTGCAATATCGTGAAACACGCCTGCCGTTGCCTGCCCGCAGCGGTGATATCTGGCATGGATATCTGCCAGGGGGCGAGTTGGGGCAGCGTTATGGTTTTCGGGTGCATGGCCCGTTTGAGCCGCATCTTGGGTTGCGTTTTAACGCCAACAAGCTGTTGCTCGATCCGGCGGCGCGGGCAGTCGAAGGGCCGGTTGCCGACCATGTGAATTTGCATGGGGGGTACGATCAACCGGACCAGCAAGACAGCGCCCCGTTGATGCCCAAATGTGTAGTGATCGATGAAAGCTACGATTGGCAAGACGATCGCCCGCCAGCCACCCCTTGGGGTAAAACGGTGATCTACGAAGCCCACGTCCGGGGGCTGACATTAACGCACCCGGAGATCCCGGCCGTATTGCGTGGCAGCTTTGCGGCTCTTGGCCACCCGGCGATGATTGCCTACTTCAAGCGGTTGGGGATCACGGCGCTCGAGCTTTTGCCGGTGCAGCAGCACACCACGGAGCCGCGTTTGCAGCGCCTGGGGCTGATCAATTACTGGGGATACAACGTGCTGGCTCCTTTCGCGCCAGACAACCGTTACAGCAGTTTGAGCACCGGGACGACGCCGCTCCGTGAGCTCCGCGATGCGGTGAAAGCACTGCACCGGGCGGGGATCGAAGTGATCCTGGACGTGGTGTTCAACCACAGTGCAGAGCTGGATGTGGATGGGCCAACGTTGTCGCTGCGTGGTATCGATAACCCCAGTTACTACTGGCTAACCCCTGACGGTGGCTACGATAACCTCACCGGCTGTGGCAATACGCTGCGCTTGGATCAGCCAGCGGGCGTGGCGTGGGTGATGGATTGCCTGCGCTTTTGGGTTCGGGAGTGCCATGTCGACGGTTTCCGCTTCGATCTTGGCACCGTGTTAGGCCGTACACCAGCGTTTGACCGCGATGCACCGCTGTTTCAGGCGATGCTGGCGGACGATACGCTGGGGCGCTGCAAACTGATCGCCGAGCCCTGGGACATAGGCCCAGGGGGCTATCAGGTTGGCGCGTTTCCAGGCCGTTTTGCTGAGTGGAATGACCATTTTCGTGACGATATCCGCCGTTTCTGGCTGTGGGGAGATCTGTCACTGGGTCAGTTTGCCCAGCGTTTTGCTGCCTCCAGCGAGGTATTCAACCAACGTGGGCGTGCGCCTTATGTCAGCATCAATATGCTGACGGCCCACGACGGCTTTACCTTGCAGGACGTAGTGAGTTTCAAGGAGAAACATAACCAGCCTAACGGAGAGGGAAACCGTGATGGCAGCGACCAAAACTTTAGCTGTAACCACGGAGTTGAAGGCCTGATTGCCGACGAAACCGTTTTGCAACGCCGCCAGGCCAGCCAGCGAGCACTGCTTGCCACGCTGCTTCTGGCACAGGGGACACCGATGCTGCTGGCCGGTGATGAGCACGGAAATAGCCAGCAAGGCAACAACAATGCTTACTGTCAGGATAACGCAACCACCTGGCTCGATTGGGCCAATGCGGATGAGTCACTGACCGCATACACCGCCGCGCTGATCCGCTTGCGCCAGCAAATTCCTGCTTTGCAGGCAGACCGCTGGTGGCAGGAGGGAGACGGCAGCGTGCAGTGGTTAAACGCGCAGGGGCAGCCGCTCAGTGCGCAACAGTGGGAACAGGGCGATCGCTGCTTGCAGATCCGCCTGTCGCAACGCTGGCTGATGGTGATCAACGCCACCCAGCAGACCGTTGAGATGACGTTACCCGAGGGTGATTGGCAGGTTGTCGCCCCCTTTACTCAGGAAGATTCGCGGGCGGTTTTACCCGCCTGGTGCCAGGTTGCGCATTCGCTTTGCGTGCTGGTAGAGAAAAATTAAAAGGAGTCAGTTATGGTTAAGCACGAAAATAAAGACCCTCTGATGTTGGCGCGCCAACTGCCGAATAAATCCGTTGCCCTGATATTGGCAGGCGGCCGTGGCTCGCGTTTGAAAGATTTAACCTCTACCCGCGCCAAGCCAGCCGTTCACTTCGGTGGCAAGTACCGCATCATCGATTTTGCCATGTCCAACTGCCTGAACTCAGGGATCCGCCGTATGGGGGTGATCACTCAGTATCATTCCCATACGTTGGTGCAGCATATTCAGCGGGGCTGGTCGTTCCTCAACGAAGAGATGAATGAGTTTGTCGATCTGCTGCCTGCCCAGCAGCGCCTCAGCACCGAACATTGGTACAAAGGCACCGCGGATGCGGTTTACCAGAACCTCGACATCATTCGCCGCTATGAAGCGGAATACGTGGTGATCCTGGCGGGCGACCATATTTATAAAATGGACTACTCTCGCATGCTGATCGATCACGTCGAGAAAGGGGCGCAGTGCACGGTGGCCTGTATTCCGGTACCGCGCAAGGAAGCCAGCGAGTTTGGCGTAATGAAGGTGGACGATAACGACCTGATCCTCGAATTCCTGGAGAAGCCAGACAATCCGCCAGCCATGCCTGGCAACCCGGATATGTCACTGGCCAGCATGGGCATCTATATTTTCAACGCCAGCTACCTCTTCCAACTGCTGGAAGAGGATATGTCGACCCCTGACTCCACCCACGATTTCGGTAAGGATCTGATCCCCAAAATTACCGCGCAGGGCGCTGCCTGGGCGCATCCGTTTACTCTTTCCTGTGTGGGATGTGGTCCGAATCTACCGCCGTATTGGCGTGATGTCGGGACCTTGGAAGCCTACTGGCGCGCCAACCTCGATCTGGCTTCGGTAACGCCTGAGCTGGATATGTACGACCGTTCCTGGCCGATCCGTACCTACATGGAGCCACTGCCACCGGCCAAATTTGTGCAAGACCGTTCCGGCAGCCATGGCATGACCATGAACTCGCTGGTGGCCGGTGGGTGCATTGTCTCCGGTTCGGTGGTGGTGCATTCAGTGCTGTTCTCGAGGGTGCGGGTGAACTCCTTCTGCACTATCGACTCTTCTGTATTACTGCCCGATGTCAACGTTGGCCGCTCCTGCCGCCTGCGCCGCTGCATTATCGATCGCGCCTGTCATATTCCCGAAGGCATGGTGATTGGTGAAAACGCCGAGGAAGACAGCAAGCGTTTTTACCGTTCGGAAGAGGGCATCGTGCTGGTGACGCGCGAAATGTTGGCAAAACTGTAGCCATTCCGGCCGGAACCTTGGGCGTGGCAAGCCGCGCCCCTTATCTCCGTAAAGACGTTTTTACCGAATTTCAGGAGTGATAATGCAGGTTTTACACGTATGTTCCGAGATGTTCCCTCTGCTTAAAACCGGCGGGCTTGCAGACGTGGTTGGCGCATTACCGACGGCGCAGATTGCCGCAGGAGCTGATGTTCGGGTGCTATTACCGGCTTTTCCTGACGTGCGCAACGGTATCCCGGACACGGTACTGGTTGCCGAGATCGACTCTTTTGCCGGGCGCGTAGGCCTACGTTATGGTACCTATCATGGCGTAGGTGTTTACCTGATCGATGCCCCCTGGTTGTATGACCGGCCGGGCAGCCCGTACCACGATCAGTCGATGTATGCCTACCCGGACAACCACCGCCGTTTTGCCTTGCTGGGCTGGATGGCCTGTGAGCTGGCGAAGGGGCTGGATCATTACTGGCGGCCAAAACTGGTCCATGCTCATGACTGGCATGCTGGCTTGGCCTGCGCTTATCTGGCGGCGAATGGCCACCCGGCACGCTCGATCTTTACCGTACACAATCTGGCCTATCAGGGGCTATTCTCCGCCCACCATATGGCGGAGCTGTGGTTGCCATCGTCATTCTTGAATATCTATGGCCTGGAGTTTTACGGCCAGATGTCTTTCCTGAAAGCAGGCCTGTACTACGCAGACCATATCACCGCCGTCAGCCCGACCTATGCGCGTGAAATTACCCAGCCGGAGTTTGGTTACGGGATGGAAGGGTTACTCCAGGAGCGGCAGCGGCAGGGGAGATTGAGCGGTATTCTCAACGGTGTTGATGACAAGATTTGGGACCCGTCACACGATGCGCGCCTGGCGGCACGCTATGATGCCAACAGCTTGAAAAACAAGGCCAAGAACAAGGTTCATCTGCAAAAAGCCATGGGGCTGCAGGTGGATGAATCGTTGCCACTGTTTGCGGTGGTCAGCCGTTTGACCAACCAGAAAGGGTTGGATCTGGTGCTGGAAGCCCTGCCAGCGTTGCTGGAACAAGGGGGGCAGTTGGTCGTGCTGGGGGCCGGTGACGCAGTATTACAGCAGGCTTTCCTGGCGGCTGCGGCCGATTATCCGGAACAGGTCGGTGTGCAGATTGGCTACCACGATGCCTTCTCGCACCGCATTATCGGCGGAGCGGACGTGATCCTGGTACCCAGCCGCTTTGAGCCTTGCGGGTTAACACAGCTTTATGGCCTGAAATATGGCACGTTGCCGCTGGTGCGCCGCACCGGTGGGTTGGCAGATACGGTGGTGGACTGTGCGCTGGAGAACCTGGCTGACGGTACTGCCAGCGGGTTTATGTTTGATGATTGTAATGCTGTTGCCCTAGGCAATGCCATTCGGCGTGCTCTGGTGTTGTGGAGCAGGCCGAGACATTGGCATCACGTACAACGCCATGCCATGAGTCTGGATTTTGGCTGGCAAGTCGCGGCAAAGGAATATCTGTCGCTTTATCAACGCTTGTTGTAATCACGTACTTGGGATTGAATTACTATGACTTCACCGTTTAGTTACACCTCACCCACGGTCAGTGTCGAAGCGCTGAAACATTCCATCGCCTATAAACTGATGTTTATTGTCGGTAAGGATCCGGCTATCGCCACCCAGCACGACTGGCTTAATGCCGTGTTGTTTGCGGTGCGCGACAGGATGGTGGAACGTTGGTTGCGATCCAATCGCGCCCAGCTTTCACAAGATGTCCGGCAGGTGTATTACCTGTCGATGGAGTTTCTGCTTGGCCGTACGCTGTCGAATGCGCTGTTATCGATGGGGATTTACCAGGATATTGAGGACGCACTCGATGAGATGGGTCTGAACCTGAGTGAGCTGCTTGAGGAAGAGAACGATCCTGGCTTGGGCAATGGCGGCCTGGGGCGTTTGGCTGCCTGCTTCCTGGACTCGTTGGCCACGCTGGCGCTGCCTGGCCGGGGCTACGGTATTCGCTATGAATATGGCATGTTCAAGCAGAACATCGTCGATGGCCAACAGATGGAGTCGCCGGATTATTGGCTGGAATACGGCAACCCGTGGGAGTTCCCGCGCCATAATACCCGCTATAAAGTGCGTTTTGGTGGCCGCGTTCAGCAGGAAGGGGCGAAGGCCCGCTGGGTGGAAACCGAAGAGATTATCGCTATCGCCTACGATCAGGTGATCCCGGGCTTTGATACCGATGCCACCAACACGCTGCGTTTGTGGAGCGCTCAGGCCAGTAATGAAATCAACCTGGGTAAGTTCAACCAGGGGGATTATTTTGCCGCAGTGGAAGATAAAAACCACTCCGAGAACGTCTCGCGCGTGCTCTATCCCGATGACTCCACCTATTCCGGGCGTGAACTGCGCCTGCGGCAGGAGTATTTCCTGGTTTCAGCCACTACCCAGGACATCCTCAACCGCCATTGGACGATGCACAAAACCTTCGACAATCTGGCCGACAAGATTGCCATCCACCTCAATGATACCCACCCGGTGTTGTCGATCCCTGAGCTGATGCACCTGCTGATTGATGAGCACAAATTCAGCTGGCTGGATGCCTGGGAAGTGGTGGAAAAGGTGTTCTCCTATACCAACCACACCTTGATGAGCGAAGCGCTGGAAACCTGGCCGGTTGATATGCTGGGCAAGATCCTGCCGCGCCACCTGCAACTGATCTTCGAAATCAACGACCATTTCCTCAAGCAGGTACAGCAAGTGGTGCCGGGCGATAATCAATTGCTGGCACGGGTCTCCATCATTGATGAAACCAACGGGCGTAGAGTGCGTATGGCGTGGTTGGCTGTGGTCGCCAGCCATAAGGTGAATGGCGTCTCGGCACTGCACTCCGAACTGATGGTACAGTCCCTGTTTGCCGATTTTGCTCACGTATTCCCCGATCGCTTCTGCAATAAAACCAACGGGGTCACGCCGCGCCGCTGGCTGGGGTTGGCTAACCGGCCATTATCCAAAGTGCTGGATGACAGTATTGGTCACAACTGGCGTACCGATCTCAGCCAGCTTGGCGAAATCAAAGCGAATGCGGATTACCCGAGCTTCTTGCAGGCCGTACAGGCTGCCAAACGGCAGAATAAAGAGCGGCTGGCGGGGTATATCGCGAAAAAGCTCAACGTGGTGGTGAACCCTGACGCGTTGTTCGACGTACAGATCAAACGGATCCATGAATATAAGCGGCAATTGCTGAACGTATTGCATGTGATCACGCGTTATAACCGTCTGTTGCAGGATCCTGATGCCAAACGCGTACCGCGCGTGGTGATCTTCGCGGGTAAAGCGGCTTCGGCCTACTATGCTGCCAAACAGATCATCCGTTTGATCAATGACGTAGCGAAGGTGATCAACAACGATCCGCGAGTGCATGATGATTTGAAGGTGGTGTTTATTCCTAACTACGGGGTAAGCCTGGCCCAGATGATCATTCCGGCGGCCGATCTCTCCGAGCAGATCTCGCTGGCAGGGACAGAGGCTTCGGGCACCAGTAATATGAAGTTTGCTCTCAACGGTGCCTTGACCATCGGCACGCTGGACGGGGCCAACGTCGAAATGCTGGAACACGTGGGCGAAGAGAACATCTTTATCTTTGGCAATACCGCCGATCAGGTGGAAGCGCTGCGCCGCGATGGGTATAACCCACGTCAGTATTACGAGCAGGATGAAGAGTTGCATCTGGCGTTGACGCAGATCGCTACCGGTGTGTTCAGCCCTGAAGAGCCCAAGCGCTACAGCAGCCTGTTCGATTCACTGGTCAATCTCGGCGACCACTATCAGCTGTTGGCAGATTATCGCAGCTATGTGGATACGCAGGATAAGGTGGATGAGGTGTATCTCAATCAGGACGACTGGACCAGGCGCGCGATACTCAATATCGCCAACATGGGCTACTTCTCTTCCGACCGCACGATCCAGGAATACGCGGACGAGATCTGGAATATCAAACCGATAAAGCTGTAATAGCCAAGGGCCGGATCACCGGCCCTTGAATTTAACTTGTTGCGTCCCGTATGCCGTAGGGGCGCTGCATGCTGCGCCCGCCTACGCACACCTCAATCAAGACGCCAATGACAACGCTTTTGGTTTGGCATTTTCTGCCAGCCAGGTTTTCACCCGCGCCTGCTGTTCTTCGCTGAGCCACATCCCCAGTTTGGTACGACGCCACAGGGCATCATCCAGCTCGACAACCCACTCTTTCTCCACCAGATAGCGCAGTTCAGCTTCGTACAGGTCATGGCCGAAGTCTTCACCCAAATCGCTCAGGCTATTGGCATTGGCCAGGATTATTTCGCTGTGGCTACCATAAGTACGGGCGTAACGACGAGCCAATGACTCCGTCATCCAGCCGTGTTGACGGCGCAGTTTAGCGGCATAGCTATCGCGATCGCCGTCAATATTGCCCCCCGGCAGGGAACCGTTTTTGGTCCACGCCGGGCCACAGCCAGGATAGTAGTGAGCCAACTTCTCCATCGCGTGCTCGGCCAGCTTGCGGTAGGTGGTGAGTTTGCCACCGAATACGGAAAGCAGTGGGGCTTTGCCCTGCTCGTCATGCACATCCAGCGTATAGTCGCGAGTTACGGCCTGCGGTGAGTCAGATTCATCATCACACAGCGGGCGTACGCCAGAGTAGGTCCAGACGATATCGTCACGGCCCAGCTGTTTTTTGAAGTGATCGTTATACACCTTCAACAGATAGTTGATTTCGTTATCGTCGATCTTCACGTCTTTCGGATCGCCGTGGTATTCCACGTCGGTGGTGCCGATGATGGAGAATTCGTCCAGCCACGGAATGACAAACACGATACGGTGGTCTTCGTTCTGCAAGATATAAGACTGTGGCTGGTTATGCGCCCGAGGTACCACGATATGGCTGCCTTTGATCAGGCGGATACCGTAAGGAGACTTGAGCTTCAGGCCATCGTCGAAGAAATGTTTTACCCATGGGCCGGTAGCGTTCACCAAGCCTTTGGCGCGCCAGGTAAAGGTTTTGCCGCTGTCGACGTCGATGGCTTCCACCATCCACAGCCCATTTTCGCGCCAGGCGCGGGTCACTTTAGTGCGGGTGCGCACTTCGCCACCGCGTTCGGCCACGGCTTGGGCGTTCAGTACGACCAGGCGCGCATCGTCTACCCAACAATCAGAATATTCGAAACCGCGCTTTAAGTCTGGCTTCAGGACGGACTCTGGTCCAAAGCGCAAACCTTTACTGCCTGGCAAGCTGGTGCGTTTGCCCAAATGATCGTACAGGAACAGGCCGATACGGATCATCCAGGCCGGGCGCAGATGAGGCTGGTGCGGCAGGCGGAAACGCATTGGGAAGGCGATATGCGGTGCCAGTTTCAGCAGCACTTCACGTTCGGCCAGCGCTTCGCTGACCAGACGAAACTCGTAGTGTTCCAGGTAGCGTAGGCCACCGTGGATCAGTTTTGAACTGGCGGAAGACGTAGCACAGGCCAAGTCTTGCGCTTCCAGTAGCAGTACGGACAGCCCACGCCCGGCTGCATCGGCTGCGATGCCGGCTCCGTTGATACCACCACCGATAACGATCAAGTCTTTGGTTTCCACGTTAACTTCCTCCTGGTGTTCGAAATAGCTCTTTTATGTTCGTTTTCGCTCATTATTGTAATCGGAAACCAACAAGCAAGCCAAGAGTTAACCAAACAAAAACATTCTTGCGTGATAGAGGTAACAGTTTGGTGATAGTAGGTATACAAATTGAAGGGGTATTTGACGCAGCTTTCGCTTAGCCGTATCCACCGTAAACCCATGCCTATAGCGGGCGTGGATATAAGGAGGTTTTTGAGTTTGGTGACGAAGCGACTGGGGTGGATAAGAGGATGAACATAAGTATAGGTATCATTTCAATCCTGACAACGCCTCCTCCATTAACTGGCCAAGCATTGCCCGCGCAGTGAGATTCTCACCGTCGGCCTTGGTCTGCTCAAGTGTGATCCCCAGATTTCCGAGTGTTGGCAGAAGGTTGCCCGCTATGCGCAGATCTCCTGGCATGCCAAGGCGTGTACGCACGGTCAGGCCAAATCCGGCCTTTACCGCAGCCCAGATACCGCTCAGGCTGTGGCTGACAAACATTACCCGCCAGGGGAGCCCTGCATGATCCAGGCTGGTAGTAGCACGCGAGCGCATCAGGCACGGGTTTTCAAACATCACCAGTGGTAGCGGCTCACCTTTTGCCAGCAGAGCAGGAAGATCCAGGTCCGGATGGTAAATCCACTCTAGCTGGCGTTCGCCTAACCGTCGGCCTTCGCGTATCTGTGCATCTGGCTGCCACATGAGTGCCATATCGACCGTTTTATCGTCTAATGCGGTTTGTAGCGCACGTTGACGGTCTACCCTGGCGATGATCTTCAGCTCTGGATGATGGCGTCTGAACTGGCCGAGGATCCCAGGCATCAGTGATTCACCAAAATCCTCCTGCATACCAATGCTGATCTCTCCCTTTAACAATTCTCCTTTCAGAGCACGCTGTGTTTCATCGTTTAACTCCAGCATGCGCCGCGCATAACCCATCAGCATTTCACCCTGAGGGGTCAGTTCCAGATGGCGCCCTTTTTTCATCACCAATGTCGTGTTGCACTGCATTTCCAGCTTTTTTAACTGGGCGCTGACGGCAGAAGTGGAGCGGGACAGGCGTGTTGCCGCCAGTGCAAAGCTGCCACATTCAATGCCGGTAACAAAGCTGCGTAGTGCATCCAGATCCAGCGCGGGTAAAAGCTTCTTCATTATCATCCTTATATTCAGGATGGTTAGTCCTGATTAATTCGATTTTCAGGATGTGACTATCGCGCCAGAATGGGCTGACTGTCAATACGGAGAGAATGCCATGACCCAATCCACCGACCGAGACATGCTTGCCCGACTGGCCCCCAAACTGGCTGAATTGAGTAAGGAGGTTCTTTTTGATGATATATGGCAGCGCGGTGAGCTCTCCCCGCGTGATCGCAGCCTGATAACATTGTCTGCTCTGGCTGCGCTGGGGCGGGTGCAACAGCTACCGTGGCACCTCGATTTTGCTCGGAAAAATGGTCTGAGCCACCAGGAGATTATTGAAGCGTTCACCCATTTGGCTTTTTATGCAGGCTGGCCGGCCGCAGTATCTGCAATCGGCTGTATTGATGAGGAGAGTATCTGATGCCCTTCAGCCGAATTACACTTCGCCAAGGCTACAGTGAGACACAACTTCAGAAAATTTCTGACATTCTGCACCAGAGCCTGACGGAGGAGTTTGACGTTCCGCCAGACGACCGTTTTCAGGTCATTGAAACGCTACCTGCCAGCCAGCGCATTTTTGACCGGAGTTATCAGAGTGGTGAACGCAGCGACAACTTTATCCTGTTTCAGATCATTGCGGGAAAGCCACGTTCCGCCGGGCAGAAACAGAGTTTTTACCATGTGCTGAGTGAGCGCCTGAACAGGGGGCTGAATATTCATCCCGATGATGTCATGGTGATTATTCAGTTCAACAACGCCGCTGACTGGAGCTTCAGCAATGGCCGCATGTATTGCCCTGGGTGATGGGCTAATGCGTGGCACGTTAGGCCCCCTCTCCATTTGGTGAGGGGGGCCGGGAGATCAGCAGAGTTCCAGCTGTACGTCGTACTGCTCGATAATCTTCATCACGCTGGGTGGCGGAGCCTGATCGGTAAACAGATAGTCGATCAGGTTCATGTTCCCCAGGTTCACCATCGCGTTACGGCCAAACTTGGAATGGTCGGTAACCAACATCACGCAGCGGGAGTTTTCGATAATCGCGCGTTTGGTTCGCACTTCGTGATAGTCGAATTCGAGCAGCGAGCCATCCATATCGATGCCGCTGATGCCGAGAATGCCGAAATCCAGGCGGAACTGGGAGATAAAGTCCAGCGTGGCTTCGCCCATAATGCCGCCATCGCGGGTACGGACTTCGCCACCGGCCAGGATCAGACGGAAATCCTCCTTGGCGGTGAGCAGGGTGGCCACGTTCAGGTTGTTGGTCACGACCCGCAGATTTTTATGGCCCATCAAGGCGTGGGCTACCGCTTCCGGCGTGGTACCAATATCGATAAACAGCGTGGCACCGTCCGGTATCTGGCTGGCTACGCGCTGGGCGATGCGGGCTTTCTCTTCCGACCACATCACCTTGCGATCGTGATAAGCGGTGTTTACCGAACTGGAAGGTAACGCAGCTCCACCGTGATGACGCTGTATTTTGTTCTGATCGGCCAGGTCATTCAAATCACGGCGAATGGTTTGCGGGCTGACGGCAAAGTGCTCCACCAGCTCTTCCGTACTGACATATCCCTGTAGGCGCACTAATTCGATAATTGCGTCATGACGCTGTGTTTGCTTCACGATATTCCCCTAATACACCGATGTGCCTGGTTGTTATTGTTCGTTGTGCGCGCGATGCCGCGTATCCCAGAATGCCATTAATAACCCTATCACTAAACCGGCAACGTGTGCCGCATTGGCGATCGACATTCCTAAAATATCGAAATAACCTGCCACCAGCCAGAGCGCGGAAAAGACCATCAAGCCCCGGGGCAGGTTCAAACCGCGTTCCGGTGCACGTTCACCGCTCAGCCAGACATAGCCCATCAGCGCGTAAACGACCCCGGAAAGCCCGCCGAACAGCGCACCGCTGAATAACGACTGCGCCCAGCCGCTGAAAAAGGCCGACACTACGGCGATCACAAACAGCTTGCCGGTGCCGAGGAGTTTTTCCAGCGGACCACCAAGATACCACCACCACATCAGGTTAAAGGTAATGTGCAGCAGCGAGAAGTGCAGAAACGCATGGCTGACCCAGCGCCACAGCTGGCCATATTGCGAGCTGTTTTGCGGCCAGGAGAGCCAGAACATGACGGTATCATCACCCAGCACCTGCATCAGGATATAGACCAGAATACACAGGCTCATCACCGTTAGCGTCAGCGGCCCGGCCTTGCTGCGGATGATTTGCAGGTAAGAAAACTGTTGATACTGTAGACCGGCATCGGTGCTGCCTGCCTGCCAACTGGCGGCCTGATAGCGGCGGTTGAACGGATCGAGCAGGAACTGTTGCAGTTCGTGTTGTACCTGCTCCAGATGGGCCTCGTCCGCCAGCCAGATTTCGGCTGCATCGCCTGTTGCGCGGACTTCAAGTACAACCCCTTGCGTTGCCATGTAATCGACAAAGGCCTGCGCCAGGCGAGGGTTGGATACGGCGATCACTCGAACCATAGATTTTCCGTCTAAGTAGATGACTTTGGCCACGGGCAAAACCGCCGATGGCATTGGCGGCTGATTATACCGTTGAAATCCTGAGCGCAGGGAAGGGATCTGACAAAAACAGTGCAGAATTCAGCAATTGGCCGCCCAGAAAGGCGGCCCAATGGGGATTAGGCGGAGGTCTCAACGTCCTGTGGGAACTGGCGGGCCCAGGCCTCAAAACCGCCATCAATACTGTAAACCGCGTCAAACCCCTGATGCAGCAGATACTGCGCGGCGCTGCGGCTGCTGTTGCCGTGATAGCACATGACCATCACCGGGCGATCGAACTCGTTCTGCTGCATAAAGGCGGACAGGGTGGCGTTGGTCAGATGAAAAGCGCCTGGCGTATGCCCAGCTTCAAAGCTTTGTGGATCGCGGATATCAACCAGTGCGGCGCTACCGTCTTTCAGGCGTTGGTGTGCTTGCACAACGTCGATCGTTTCAAACTGTTCCATAACTGCAAAATACCGGGTAATGGGATAATGTCTTTATTGTATCCAATTTTTGCAGGCATTAGACCAGAGCAACAGCAGGGACTTTATCCCCGCCGTCTTGCAGCCGTAGCGTTGTTACCAGCGATAGCTCACACCCAAGGTGCCACCGTAATCCTGGTAGCTGTTGGCTCCCATGGTGATCCCGCCTTCGAACCACAGCTGCATGTTGTAAGTACTAGGCGAATGCAGGCCTAACTTGACCTCAAAAAGATCATCCAGGGCGTTGGTCTCTACCCGTGTATCATTAAAATTGACCGCGTTCTTGCCACTATTATGCCACCAGTTGGTGGCGAGATAGGCGGTAGTATAATCGTCTTGATCGCTGTACCAGCGAATACCGACGCGTGAAGTAAAGTTTGGCGCATCGGCCTGATGAATATAGACGCCTGCCGGATCCTGATAATTATCGGCATCGAAGCGGTTATAAATAATCTGCAGCTGTGGCTCGATAATCAACTCGAGTGCCGAAAAAGGCTGCAAGGCATAGCCGGTTTCCAGCGAGGCGCTAAAACCAGTGCTGTCATAATTCTGCTTGCCTTGGGCAGAGGTCACGCTGTTGTTAAACCAGGCATATTGCAGCCAGGAATCCACATACGCCCCAGAATGCTTTTTCTTATCCTGATACCAGGTGCTGTAAGCGCCGACAGAATAGCCGTCGACTTTTCCTTCGGATGAGAGGGTAGCGTTGTTAGCGCTGCTCTTGGCGTGGCCGTAGCCGGTCATCAGGCCTGCCGTCCACTCTTCTTTGTTGTTATCCAAGGCCAGCAAATCCCCGCCCAGCATAAAGACCTGACGATCCATATCGACGGGCAAGCCATTATCGCCCGCGCTCAGATCCTTGCTGTGATAACCCGAAACGCGCATCCAGAATTGACTGTCCCCTGGCGCGGTCTTTCTTTGGTGTAGGGTATGAGAAAATAACGTTGATGCGGCAACCTGATTACCCAGATAAACCCCGGCGTCGGGCCGAGAACTATAATCGATGAGGGTTTCCGTGCTCGCCATGGCCGGAGAAGTGGTCAGATAAATCCCGACCACAATAAGTGTTTTCTTGTTTATTGCCACAATCCCAACTCCCTATGGAAATTTGCCGCAATAGTACCCAGATGAAACGATAATGTCATGAGAAAACCGGCGGGCTTTAGATTGACCGCCAGTGATATCGCTCGACCTATTTATTTGGTGGATGTATCAGGCCCTATATATTTTCTAAACTATAGATTTCTTAATAAAAGGAGGATGAATGCCCCTCTTGGGAAATCACCCAGGATGACAAAATAGATAGCAAGGCAGCGGCGTAGAAGGTTAAACCAGCTGTAGAGACATCCCTTGCGGATTTATGGTCGAACGCAGTTGTTAAATGTGGCTCGTTCGGTCCCCTCTCACTGTGGGAGAGGGGGAGAGTGAGGGCCGCCACACCGGACTTAACATACTGATCTGCTTTAAAACTACGCACCATAACCCATCATTTTCAGCAACTGCTGCGCCTGCTGCACCGCTTCCTGCCGATGTGCGACCCCCAGTTTCTGGTACAGATTACGGATATGGGTTTTGATGGTGGTGGCCGCTACGGCCAGTTCCCCGGCGATCTGATCGTTGCTGTAACCGGAGTAAATCAGACCCAGCACCTGCCATTCACGCTGTGTCAGCGGGCTGGTGCGGATCAATTCTGGCACTTGCGGGTGAGTTAGCAGCTTATCGACGAAGTTCTCGTCAAAATGGGCGAACTTGTGCCGGTGATGCTGGTTGATATCGCGCAGAATGCGCTGGGCGCGATGCTGTTCCATTTCCGGCAGCGTGTTGAGTTGGATCAGTTGACGAAGTTGCTGCGCCATCGCCTCTCCCTCGATCACAAAGTGGCTGATAAACCCGGTACGGTTGGCCAGCGAAAGTGACTCTATCAACGCGCGCTGGGCATCCACTTTGCGGTCCATCTGCCAGTAGAGATGGTTACTGAGCAGCAGGTTACGGTTGAGATCGCTCACCAACCGCAGGCGGCGGGCATTTTCGTTCAGCTCGTCCAACACCACTTCGGCTTCTTCGTACTGCCCAAGCAGGATCTGCACGCGGGCGATATTACGCCATTGCCCCTGCATAAAGTGGTTGTTGGCCATCCCCGGTTTTTCGGTATGGCGCAGCCAATTGGCCGCTGCGGTGGTATCACCGGTCATCTGCCAGTAGATCACCCTTGGTTTATCGGCATTGGTCAGCCAGTCCCGGTGATACTGTGAGCCATGCAGCAGGACTTCGCTGCGCAGCAGGTGAGCATTGGCATTATCCAGATCGCCACGCGCCAGCGAGCATTTCGCCAACATCGCCAGGCATTGCAACTGCTGCTGCGGCTGGTAGTTAGCCAACACCTTCAGCCCTTCACGTGCGGCTTCTTCGGCTTCGTCCAACCGTGACCATGACCAGAGCACCTGTGAGCGGATGCGCAGCAGGAATTCGTGCATCGGTAACTGCTCCAGATGCTGTTCACGCACCAGTTCGAAGGCCTTATCCTGCGTTTCATAGGCGGCTTGCAGGAACCCTTGCGCGATCAGAATTTCGCTCTGCTGCAACAGCGCCCACAGCGCATAGTGATAAGCCTGATGGCGGCGAGCCATCTGCTCGGTTTGCTGCATCATGGGCAACGCCCGTGCCAGTTCCCCTTTGCAGTGGTGAACCTCACCGGTGACCGAGGTGGCCACGATGCGGCTGTAATAGCTGGATAGCGGCAGGAATTTCAGCGCCTCGGTGGCCAGGCGTTCGGCCTCTTCCGGTTTACCGGCGTTGATCGCCACCTGAGCACGCAGCGCGTCAAATTCAGCATGCAGAGTCTGGTCAATGACGATCTTTTGCTGGAGCATGGCCTGTTCGGCGCGTTCCAACTGGGTGTTCACTTCGCTGTAACGGTGTTGGCTTTGTGCCAGCCAGGCTTGCAGCAGCGCCAGTTTCGGATTTTGGATCAGCCGTTCGTACGGCAGGGCATTCAGACACTCCTCCAGCAAGGCCAGTTCGCTGTGATGGAACAACGACCAGGCATGTTGCAACAGGATATCGCGCAACATGCTGACATCGCTGGCTGCCAACGCATGGTGAATGGCTTCCGCCGGGTACCCGAGCGCCAGCCAACCTTCCGCCGCCGCATGGTGCAGGCCTGGCAGTTCCAGCGCCAATTCCCACTGGCAACGCTGGCGCAGGAACGAGGCAAACAGCGGATGGAAACAGAACCATTCGCCGGTGTCGTCCATACGGTGAATAAACAGGCCCTGGCGTTCAAGCTCTTCCAGGCGCTGCTGGCCGTTGTCTTCCCCGGTCAGGCGTACGATCAACGCGTCGTTCATCGAACGCAGTACCGAGCAGCGCAACAGGAACGCGCGGGCATCGGCATCAACGCGATCCAGCACTTCATCCACCAGATAATCGGACAGGTGGCTGGCGTTCAGCCCGGCCAGACGTTTGGCAGATTGCTGAGCGGAAGAGGTGGATTGACGAGCGGAGAGCGCGATTAGCTGCAAGGCGGTTGCCCAGCCCTCCACTTCGTCACACAGACGGCTGCTGTCATTGTGCTCCAGTGGGGAGGTAAGGCGGCAGTCAAAGAACTGTTTCGCCTCCTGGTGATTAAAAGCCAACTGGCGCGTGCTCAGCTCTAACAGCTGATCGCGTACGCGAAGATTGGCAATCCCCAGGGGAGGCAGGGTGCGGGAAAGGATCAGCAACGTCAGATTTTCTGGCTGGTGGCGCAGAAAGAAACGCATCGCTTCATGGATCTGGTCATTAGTGATCAGGTGGTAATCGTCGATCACCAGGTACAACGGCTGGTGCCAGTCAGACAGCTCGATAAACAGCTGGGCAAACAGCGCCGAAAGGTTGGCGTATTGATGTTTCTGGCTTAATGCCTCGCTTTTCACGCAGTGGCCAGTGGTGGCCTGTTGCAGCGCAGCGATCAGATAGCTGGCGAAGCGCTCTGGCTGGTTGTCGCTCTCGTCCAGGGAGTACCACCCCAGATCCGATTTGCCCGCAGCCCATTGTGCCACCAACGTGGTCTTACCGTAGCCTGCCGGGCAATTGACCAATGTCAGGCGATAGTTCGCCGCGCCGGCCAACTTCGCCAGCAGACGATCGCGTACCACGGTATTTTGCAGCCGTACCGGACGGCTCAGTTTTGATGGGATCAGCATAATATTCCAGGTGTAAAGTGCGGTTCCCGCCGCCGAAGGACTGCCCGAAGGAATTATTTCACCGTGTTCCTGTCTCGGGACCGGGTTGAGTTAATTATTTTGTAGCTCGTAATTAATCCCCCTCTTTAACTTCGAACATCGTCAACGGTAATGCAACAAGCTTGCGCTTTGGCTTGAAGTTAAATTGCTATTGATCACACTTTTTTATGTTTGCCCCCGGTTCCGCTCTAACTGCGCTTTACATCGCGCCTGATTACCCTCAGAAATTACCCTGTTTTTCGGCTGTTAGTGGACAAGTACAAAACTTCATCAGCTATCATAACTGTGCTAACGTCCTGAGGTTTGCCGCCGATTTTATGCTCACCGGTGATATCGATGGGCTTTCTTACCGCACGCAAGGGGGCTTAAAAAGTGCCTGAGATCACAGTTTCAGCTACGCCCCAATCCTCCTCCCCAGCTAACCCCCAGGCGGGATGATGCCATTGCGGGTTCTCCCCGGCACGATAGTGAAAAAATTGGCCCATTTACTACCCAATGGAACTCAAGTTGCCGCTTGAAAGACGACGGGTACACCGGATAGAGAGTTTTACCTATGTCACAGCCTATGCTCAAAAAGGACGTTTTTCTGGCTGCACTGACTCGTCAGTGGCAGCGTTTTGGCCTCAGCTCCGCACAGCAGATGACTCAGCATCAATGGTGGGAGGCCGTGAGTGCCGCTCTCGCCGAACAGCTGGCTGCGCAGCCTGCACCGCGTAAAAGCAGCAAGTCGTTGCGCCATGTAAACTACATCTCGATGGAATTCCTGATTGGCCGCCTGACGGCCAACAACCTGATCAACCTCGGCTGGTATGACACCGTTGAGGCCGCATTGGCAGAGCAGGATGTCAAGCTGGCCGATCTGTTGGAGCAGGAAACCGATCCGGCGTTGGGGAACGGGGGCCTGGGGCGTTTAGCCGCTTGCTTCCTGGACTCGATGGCTACGGTGGAGCAACCGGCTACCGGCTATGGGCTGAACTATCAATATGGGCTGTTCCGTCAGTCGTTCAAAGAGGGCCATCAGCAAGAGGCACCGGATAACTGGCAGCGCGAGAGCTACCCGTGGTTCCGCCATAATGCTGCGTTGGCGGTGGATGTCGGGATTGGTGGCAAGATAGAGAAACTGGCCGATGGCCGCGAGCAGTGGCACCCGGAGTTTACCCTGCGTGGGGAAGCTTGGGATCTGCCGGTGTTGGGCTTCCGTAACGGGGTCACCCAGCCGCTGCGCCTGTGGCAGGCAACGCATAGTCATCCATTCGATCTGGGGGATTTCAACGACGGCAAATTCCTGCAGGCGGAAAAGCAGGGCGTAGAAGCTGCCAAGCTGACCAAGGTGCTCTATCCGAATGACAACCATCAGGCTGGCAAACGCCTGCGCCTGATGCAGCAGTATTTCCAGTGTGCCTGCTCGGTGGCCGATATTCTGCGTAAACACCATCTGGCCGGGCGCAAGATTGAAGAGTTGCCGAAGTACGAAGTGATCCAACTCAACGACACCCACCCAACCATCGCCATTCCAGAGCTGCTGCGTATTCTGCTCGATGAGCATCAACTGGATTGGGATGCAGCCTGGGCGATCACCAGCAAGACCTTTGCCTATACCAACCACACCCTGATGCCGGAAGCCTTGGAGTGCTGGGATGAGAAACTGGTGCGCAGCCTGCTGCCGCGCCACTTCTCTATCATCAAGCAGATCAACACCAACTTTAAGCGGTTGGTAGACCAACACTGGCCGGGCGATGAGGCGGTGTGGGCCAAGCTGGCAGTGCACCACAACAAGCAGGTGCGCATGGCCAACCTGTGCGTGGTCAGCGGTTTTGCGGTGAACGGTGTGGCTCAGCTGCACTCGGATCTGGTAGTCAAAGATCTGTTCCCGGAATATCACCAGCTGTGGCCGAACAAATTCCACAACGTCACCAACGGCATTACGCCGCGTCGCTGGCTCAAGCAGTGTAACCCGGCATTGTCAGGCCTGATCGATACCACCCTGAAAGTAGAGTGGGCCAACGATCTTGATGCGCTGAAGGGGCTGGAAAAATATGCCGAAGATGCCGCATTCCGCGAGAAATATCAGCAGATCAAGCGTGATAACAAGGTGATCCTGGCCAACTACGTGCACAGCGTAATGGGATTGACGCTCAATCCAGACGCGATCTTCGACGTGCAAATCAAACGCCTGCACGAGTACAAGCGCCAGCACCTGAACCTGCTGCACATTCTTTCGCTGTATCGCCAATTGCGGGATAACCCTGATCTGGACATCGTGCCACGCGTATTCCTGTTTGGTGCCAAAGCCGCGCCGGGCTACTACCTGGCGAAGAACATCATCTATGCGATCAACCAGGCTGCAGAGAAGATCAATAACGATCCGATCGTCAAGGATCGCCTGAAAGTGGCCTTCATCCCTGATTACCGCGTTTCCGTCGCTGAACTGATGATCCCGGCTGCGGACATTTCCGAGCAGATCTCCACCGCCGGTAAAGAAGCGTCGGGCACCGGGAATATGAAGCTGGCGCTGAACGGTGCACTGACCGTTGGCACGCTGGACGGAGCTAACGTCGAGATCGCCGAGCAGGTCGGCGAGGACAACATCTTTATCTTCGGCAACACCGTGGAGCAGGTCAAAGCGCTGTTGGCCAAGGGTTATGACCCGCTGAGCTATCGCAAGAAAGACAAGCACCTGAAGGCGATCCTGGACGAACTGGCCAGCGGCGCATTCAGTCACGGTGACAAGCACGCTTTCGATATGATGCTGCACAGCCTGTTGGAAGGGGGGGATCCGTATCTGGTGCTGGCGGACTTTGCTTCCTACTGCGAAGCTCAACGGCAGGTAGACAAACTGTATCGTGACCGCGACGAATGGACGCGCCGCACTATCCTTAACACCGCGCGCGTAGGCATGTTCAGTTCGGATCGTTCGATCCGTGACTATCAGCAACGCATTTGGCAAGCCAAGCGTTAAGGAGTGCGAATGAGTAAAGGTATCGATCAGGTAGCAGCTCAGGCTGGGATTGCTGCCGATTACATCAATGCCCATGGCCAACGGCAGGCAATTTCGCCGGAAACCAAACGCAAGCTATTGGCGGCGATGAATCCGGCGTCGTTGCAGCCGTCAACGGCTCCCTTGCCGCTGGTTAAAGTCTTTTATCAAGGCAACCCGGTGGCGCTGCCGCTGGGAGGAGATGGCGAGTTTCATTGGGTATTGTTGCGTGAGGACGGTAGCCAGCAAGAAGGCCGTGCCAGTGCGCATAAAACCCTAACCCTGCCGGGCAAGTTACCGCTGGGTTATCACCAGCTCACTTTGTCACAGGGGGAGCAGCAATGGGCCTGCCGGCTGATTGTCGCCCCCAAGCGTTGCTACGAGCCGGATGCATTGTTGACCGGCAAGAAGCTGTGGGGAGCCTGCGTACAACTCTACACGCTGCGTTCCGAGCGTAACTGGGGAATTGGCGACTTTGGCGATCTGCGGGCGATGGTCGGTGAGGTGGGGGAACGCGGCGGCGCCTTTATCGGGCTCAACCCGATCCACGCGCTGTATCCGGCCAACCCGGAAAGCGCCAGCCCTTATAGCCCGTCTTCGCGCCGCTGGTTGAACGTGGTGTATATCGACGTCAACGTAGTGGAGGATTTCCAGCTCAGCCAGGCCGCGCAAAAATGGTGGCAGAAGGCTGCGACGCAGAAGCTGTTGGCCAAAGCGCGTAGTAGTGAGCTGGTGGACTACAGCACGGTAACGCAGTTGAAGCTGGCGGCGTTGAAGCTGGCTTTCCCGCATTTCCAGGCCCGCAAGCCGCAGGATGCGCTGAAGCAGGAATTTGAACGCTTCGTCGGCGAAGGGGGCAGCAGCCTGTATCAGCAGGCAACGTTCGACGCGTTACATGCCCATCTCAGTGCTAAAGACAGCACGATGTGGGGATGGCCAGCCTGGCCGAAAGAGTATCAGCAGGGCAATAGCCCGGCAGTGGAAACCTTCTGTAAGCAGCATGAGGATGAGGTTACCTTCTACCTGTGGCTGCAATGGTTGGCGGCCAGCCAGTTTGCCGAGTGCTTCGGCCAAAGCCAGCAGTGCCAGATGCCGATTGGCCTGTACCGCGATCTGGCGGTCGGGGTGGCAGAGGGCGGGGCGGAAACCTGGTGTGAACGGGAGCTGTATTGTATGCAAGCCTCGGTGGGGGCACCGCCGGATATTCTTGGGCCGCTGGGGCAAAACTGGGGCCTGCCGCCGATGGATCCGCATGTGATGGTGGCGCGGGGGTATCAGCCGTTTATCGATTTGCTGCGGGCCAACATGACCAGCTGTGGCGCCTTGCGTATCGATCACGTGATGGCGATGCTGCGTTTATGGTGGATCCCTTATGGTGAAACGGCCGATCACGGCGCCTATGTGAAATACCCGGTTGACGATCTGCTGGCGCTGTTGGCCTTGGAGAGTCAGCGCCATCGTTGCATGGTGATTGGGGAAGATTTAGGGACCGTGCCGGTGGAGATTGTCGGCAAACTGCGTGATAGCGGCGTCTATTCCTACAAGGTACTGTATTTCGAGCACGATGCGGAGAAGCAGTTCCGTGCGCCGCAGTCTTATCCGGTGCAGGCAATGGCGACCATTACCACCCACGATCTGCCAACGCTGCGTGGTTATTGGCAAAGCGGCGACCTGACGCTCGGCAAGCAACTGGGGTTATACCCAGATGCGGAAGTGCTCAAAGAGCTGTTTGCCGATCGTGAACGGGCCAAGCAGGGCCTACTGGACGGGTTGCATCGCTACGGCTGCGTACCGCAAAAGGTCGGCAAGAAAGCCTCGCTATTGAGTATGAGCCCGTTGCTGAACCGGGGTCTGCAACGCTATGTGGCAGACAGTGCCAGCGCGTTACTGGGTCTGCAACCGGAAGACTGGTTGGATATGACGGAACCGGTGAATATTCCAGGCACCAGCGATCAGTACCCGAACTGGCGGCGTAAGCTGAGCCATACCTTGGAAGCGATGTTTGACGATGCTGAGGTCAACCGTTTATTGAAGGATTTGGATAAGCGACGCAGAAAGGTTTCGGTAGGCTAAATGCATCGGGGCGGATTAACCGACCCCGATGGAGATAAGCAGGGCGCAGAACGGAATTGCGCCCTGATATTTATCAGTAGTAGGAGTGTTCGCCGCGCTGGTGCTCAGTGAGATCGCGCACGCCTTTCAGTTCCGGGAACTTTTGCAGCAGCTCTTTCTCGATCCCTTCCTTCAGAGTGACGTCTACCATTGAACAACCGTTGCAACCGCCGCCGAACTGCAGGATGGCCAGTGCGTCGTCGGTGATTTCCATCAGCGTCACACGGCCACCGTGGCCAGCCAGCTGCGGGTTGATCTGCGATTGCAGTACGTATTCTACGCGCTCCATCAGTGGTGCATCGTCGTCCACTTTACGCATTTTGGCGTTCGGCGCTTTCAGCGTCAGCTGTGAGCCGAGCTGATCGGTGACGAAGTCGATTTCGGCGTCGTCCAGATAAGGCGCGCTCAGCTCATCGACGTAAGCGGACAGCTTTTCGAACTTGAGTTCGGTATCTGTCGCTTCCACCGCGTCTGGCGGGCAATAAGAGACACCGCATTCGGCCGTCGGCGTACCCGGATTGATCACGAATACGCGGATTTGGGTGCCTTCTTCTTGGCTTGCCAACAGCTTGGCAAAGTGTTCCTGTGCAGCATCTGTTATACGGATCATAGCATTAGCTCAATAGTTGACTTCTATAGTAGGTTATAATACGCCCATTGCCGTGGTACTACAACGTGCGGCAAACGCACCAAATCTGCAACGATGCGACGCCCTGCTTCTGTAATAGTGTAGCGATTTCTGCCATGGTGCTGCCAGTGGTAACCACATCATCCAGCAGCGCCACATGTTTTCCTGCCAGGCTCTCATCACAACGGAAAGCACCACGCAGATTACGCCGCCGCAGGCGAGCTATCAATTGCTGTTGTGGCGCGGTTGCCCTGATGCGGCGTAATGCCCCAGGGCGATATTCGCAGCCCAACCAGCGGGCCAGTGGCAGGGCCAACAGCTCGCTTTGGTTATAGCCACGCCGCCAGCAGCGTTTATCCTGCAAGGGTACCGCTAAAATCACCTCCGGTCTGTTCAGATGTTGCTCTCGGTGCGCTTGCAGCCAATGCAGCAGGATCAAACGAGCCAGAGTGGGAGCCAGTGCGGGTGTCTGCTGGAATTTGAAATTTTTCACCAGGGTGCTGATGGGTGGACGATAATCCGAAACAAAGACCAAGGCTTGCCAAGGGGGCGCCTTTTGCAGACATCGTCCGCAAGGCTGATGGGGATCGCCACTGGGCAGGCCGCAAACTGGGCAGCAACAAGGTTTGGCGGGCAACGTCCGCAGGCAGTAGCTGCAGATGCCCTGTTGCATCAGCCGTAATGGTTGCCGGCATAGCCAACAGCGGCTGTGGATTGGTAGCATGGTCACCTCCCCTTTTTAATATTCTATGAATTTCGAGTTGTGCAAAACGCTACCGTTTGGAAGGCGACGAGTAAGGACAATAACTGATGACAGAGCTGTATTGGCAAACCTTAGGTGAAGGCGATCGCGATCTTGTGCTGCTGCACGGATGGGGATTGAATGCCGAGGTCTGGGGTTGCACGCTGGAGCGATTGGCTCCGCATTTTCGCCTACACCTGGTGGACTTACCCGGCTATGGCCGCAGCCAGGGCTATGGGGCCGTCTCGTTAATGGAGATGGCGGAGATACTGCTGGCCGCAGCACCCAAGCAGGCTTATTGGCTGGGGTGGTCCCTTGGTGGGCTGGTAGCCGGGCAGATCGCCCTTATGCAGCCTGAGCGGGTAACCGGGCTGATCACCGTGGCTTCTTCGCCCTGCTTTACGGCGCACGATCCGTGGCCGGGGATCCGCCCGGAGGTGCTCAGTGGCTTCCAGCAGCAGCTCAGCCATGATTTCCAGCGCACCGTGGAGCGCTTCCTGGCGTTGCAAACGTTGGGCACGGAAAGCGCTCGCCAAGATGCGCGCCAGTTGAAAACCGTGGTGCTCAACCAGCCGATGCCGGGCGTTGAGGTGCTTAACGGGGGCCTGGAGATGCTGCGTACGGTGGATCAACGCCAATCATTGGCGGCACTGACGATGCCGGTATTGCGTATTTATGGTTATCTCGACGGACTGGTGCCGCGCAAAGTGGCTAGCCTGCTGGATGAGTTGTGGCCAAACTCCACCTCGGAGGTGATCGCCAAAGCGGCCCATGCGCCGTTTATCTCTCACCCCGAAGCATTCGCTAACATTATTAATCAATTTGTTGCAACCGAGTAATGGCGCGGTCTGGCGGCGATATCTCATTGATTACAGATTATAAACGCACAAAACAGCGGTAAATTTTTAACCAATAAGTGGATAAAAACTAAACCTGTTCGATACTTGAAGGGGTAAATGCGTGGCTACAAGGTGAATATGGGCTTATCAATCTTCACCTTGGCGATTTGTTTCTGGGCAGAGGGAGCTTCGTCAGGGAAAGCAACGAAGCTGTTAGACGTCGCAGTAGCCAAGCTCGATGACGCATTTGTTGTTAGTCGCTTTCATAAAAATCCAATTTATCCATTGAGAGGTATTGTCATGAAATCATTGAAGATGATCGTTGCGGCGTTGATTGTAGGTTCAGTGTCTTTCGGTTCGATGGCAGCAACCTTGCTAACTAAAGACGAACTGGACAAGAACCCAGGCAAGTATGAGAAAGTTGGCACCGTGTCTTCAACTGCACAGGCCACCGATCCGATGGACTTGAAAGATGAATTGTCCAAACTGGCCGATGAGAAAGGGGGCCAATACTATGTCGTGCTGGCAGCCCGTGAGCACGGCAAGTTCAGCGCCGTAGCGGACGTGTATAAAGACAAGCAATAATCTTCAAGTGAGGGGGTGCAGGCAAACTATTGCGCCCCTGTATTCACATTCACTTCTTCAAACGATAAATCACCGTTTTACAAGCCAGCCCTTCTGGGCAACTCTTGCAGCTGCCGCTCAGGCATTCGCTGCTATCGAGCTCAATACGTTCAACTTTTCCCATCGCGGTCAAACGTTGCAGCATTGCCTCAACCAATGGCAAGGGCGTTGCCAACTGCTGGCTCAGCTGTTGCGCCTGAGCGCCGCCCTGTAGGGCAAGCGCATCACGGATTTGCAGCAGGCTGGCCATTAGTGGCAGTCACCCGAACTTTGACAACAGGACGCCGAGGTGGCGCTACGCAAACGGATCGTTACGCGGCTACGTGCCTTGCGCAAGCCCAATAGCACCAGCGCATTGAACAGCAGCACGATCAGGATCGCCGTCGCGCTGTATTGCGGATGTTGGCTGAAGGTCGCGATCTGATAGAACAGCGTTGCCAGCGAATAGGCCACGTTCAGCCCCCAAAGGATGGAGAAGGTCATCCAACCACGGCTGGACTCACGCGCAATGGCTCCCATCACCGAGACGCAGGGAACGTACAGCAACACGAAGATCAGATAGCTGTAGGCAGAGATTGAAGTACCAAATTTGCTACTCATAACACCCATTGAGCCCACGCCCATCTCACCATCGCCCTTGCTGGCTTCGATAGGGTTGGAGAGTACGCTCAGGCTGAAGGTGTTCTTCAGGCCCTGCCAGGTTTCATTGACGGCGGCACCGAGTTCATCAAGCAAATTGAAGTTGGCGGCATCAAAGTGCTCATTGGTGATGTTCTCTGCGGTGTACAGGGTGTTGAGCGTCCCGACCACCACTTCTTTGGCCATCGCCCCTGTCACCAGCCCGACGGTCGCCTGCCAGTTATCACTGTGTACGCCCATGGGTTGCAACAGCGGAGTCAGCACCTTGGAGACTGAGGCCAGCGCTGAATCATTGATGCTGTCTACTGGCTGGCCGCTGAACGAGAAGCTGTTCAAGCCGCCAATAAAGATGCTGGCAATGACGATCACTTTCCCGGCGCGAAGCACGAAGCCTTTCAGGCGTTGCCAGGTTTGCAGCAGCAGGCTTTTCAGATGTGGCACGTGATAAACCGGCAGCTCCATCACGAACGGCGATGCTTCGCCGCGCATAATGGTGTATTTCAGCACCAGGCCGGTGAGGATCGCCACCACGATGCCTAGCATATACAGTGAGAACACCACGCCCGCGCCATCCTGGCCGAAGAAAGCCGCGGCAAATACGGCAAAGATTGCCAAACGCGCGCCGCAGGACATAAAGGGGGCCATCATGATGGTGATCAGGCGTTCGCGTGGGGCATCCAAGGTGCGTGCGCCCATAATGGACGGCACGTTACAGCCAAAGCCGACGATCAGCGGTACAAAGGATTTACCCGGCAGCCCGAGCGCCTGCATCAGGCGGTCCATCACAAAAGCCGCTCGTGCCATATAGCCGGAGTCTTCCAGGAATGACAGAAACAGATACATCATGCCGATCTGGGGAACCAGCGGCAGCACGGTATTGATACCGCCGCCCACGCCCTGCGCCAGGAAGACGGTCAGCCACTGCGGGAAATGCAGGGTATAACCGACCCACTGGATGCCCTGAATAAAGATGGCCGCCGAACCGAGATCAAAGATCGGTTGCAGTGCGCCGCCGATGTTGATCGCCAATACGAACATGATGTACATCACCAGCAGGAAGATGGGCACCCCCAGCCAGCGGTTGAGGATCACCCGATCCAGCACCTCCGTCAGGCGGTTTGGCAACGCCAGCTTAGAGTTACTGACCGCATCGCAGATAGTGGCGATCGACTGGTAGCGGGCATCGGCAATCACCAGCGCGGGATCTTCCTGCTGCTGCTGTTGCAGCGCTAATCTGGAGGGTGCCAGTAGCTCGGTGGCTTTCCCGGCCAACTGATGGCTATAAATATCGCCCTCCAGCATTTGCAGGGCCAGCCAGCGCCGTTGTTCGGTGGGCAGCTGTTGAGGCATGGCCTCGGTCAGCGTAGCGATTTCGTCTAGCAGCAGCGGCGGATAGGCCACCAGCGCTTTTAACTGGTTGAAGCGATGATTATCGATGGTCTGTTTCAGCAGGCCAATGCCGTCGGCCTTGGTAGAAACCATGGATACCACCGGGCAGCCAAGGCGCTCGGCCAGGGCGGCGACATCGATCTCAATATTCTGGCTCTTGGCAATATCTTGCATGTTCAAGGCCACGATGCACGGAATACCCAGCTCCAGCAATTGCAGCGTCAGGTAGAGGTTGCGTTCGAGGTTGGAGGCATCGACCACGTTGATCAGCATATCCGCATCGCCGCTCAGGATGTAGTGACAGGCGATCTGCTCATCCAGCGAGGTTTGTTCGGAGATGGTGGTGAGCGAGTAGGTGCCTGGTAAATCCACCAGCGTGACCCGTGACTGCGGCGTCGCAAACTGGCCCTCTTTACGCTCAACCGTCACCCCGGCCCAATTACCGACCCGCTGGCGTGCTCCAGTGAGCTGGTTGAACAGCGTCGTCTTGCCCGAGTTCGGGTTACCGATTAAGCCAATAGTGATTTTTTTCATAAACCAACGTGATATGAGTAAATTAAGTATCGGCCGCGTTTGCACCCGGCAACTGCCTGAGGCGGGGACAGCGCGTTACGCTTGGCTATCTAGCAGGATCAGGTCTAAGTCTTTTTTCCGCAGCACCAGGCTAACGCGGCGAGTCTTTATTTCTATAGGATCGCCAAACGGTGCCACGCGTACCACGTCAAACTGCGAGCCGGGCAGCATGCCAAGCGACAGTAATTTCTGGCGGTAAGCCGGGCTGATCTCGTTGGAGAAGCCGGTGATTTTATAGGTATGTTTAGGAAGCAGCTGCATATCGCCTTCTCAATGAGTTGGGAATTCCCACGGGAATGCCACCTTCAGAACATTTGCTGCCCAGACTACCTGTGAAAAGGTGTATGGGGCCAGGAGCGCCGAGCCAAAAACAGAGCACTGAATACACAGAATCATAGTGATAACAATTATCGTATTCAATACGGAATGTATGGGCAATTGTAAATGCTGTCATATCTGCAATGGACGCCTTGCCAGCCCTAGTTTTAGCACTAAGCCAAACGCACTGCAAATGAGTGCAAAAGGTTAATTAAGTTGCAAATTTGTGCATTTTCTTGCGGTAATGAAACAGGTGTAGTTCTATTGGCATGGCTGAAAGCTTTATGGCGCAAATCTGGCAACATCGCCTGCTGTAAATGAGAGGGGTAAGTATTTGTGTTTACGGCACAATCGACGGTCTGAAACTGCGGTGTTAATAAGGGTGTTAACAACGGAGTATTTTTACCGGAGTGGGGGATGAAGGCGATGACGCGAAACAGGACGACAAAAAAATCGTCATTTTATTGCGGCAGGTCAAAATTGTCGGGAGGCGCTAGAAGGATAAATGGCAAAAATGCCTTCATTTCTGCCATCACTCACCAATAAACGTCACTGGTACAGCTGTCGTCAACCAGACCCCATTATCAGCCTGATAAAATTTAAAGCCATTTTGGTACATTGCCAAAGCATCGATGGTTAACACAACAGGCTTGCCATGCCGTTGGCCAACGGCGGTCGCTGTAGTGATATCAGCGGATAGATGCACATATTGACGGGAGCCAGCGAGCAATCCGTCTTGATTAATTGAAACGATAAAACGTGTTGCCGTGCCATGGTAAAGGTACTGTGGCGGGGTCTGTTCTTCATAGCTGATATCAACCTGCTTTGAGGAGTGCCCTTGTACAGCGCGGATATAACCACCATCATCAGAAATAGAAAAGCGCTTCTTGTCACTGTTCTCTACAACCGATCTGATTAGTGGCAGGTCAAGTATCCTACCCTTTTTAGCTGCACAGGCGATAAGCGAGTCGAGATTCGCCCATCCTTCACTGTCCAGCGTTAAACCGATAGATTCTGGTTGGTGACGTAATACATAGCTTAAAAACTTGCTTACGTCTTGATTTTGATGACTCATTTCACATTCCCTGTTGTTAGTATCCGTATATTACTGGGTAATCTAGGGCTGGTGTCAATGAAGGTAGCAATTTTGGTGAAGCCACGTTAGGCGGGATGCCGTCCCCGAGCTAGTGGATTGATGACTAATTTACCTACGAACTCCAGAAGTCCATAGTTGAATACATGGATCTCATCGACTTTAATAAATCCGCGCTGTCTCTTGATCGCAGAACCAATCAAGAGACAGCCGAAGGGGGGATAAGGGTTTATCCCCTCAGCTCATTATTTCTTGCCAAATGCAGCGGCCAGCGCGTCACCCATGGCACTGTTACCTGCCAGGGTGCTGTTGCGTGGTTTAGGCTTATTAGCTGCAGGGCGTGAGTTTTTATCGCGAGCTGGAGCGTTATTATTGCCCCCGCCACGGCGTGGTGAACCTTCACCTGGCTGCTCATCAAGGCGCATGCTCAGTGCGATACGCTTACGCTGCAGATCCACCTCCATCACCTTCACCTTGACGATATCGCCGGCTTTCACCACGGTATGCGGATCTTCAACGAACTTGTCCGCCAATGACGAGATGTGCACCAGGCCATCCTGATGAACGCCGATATCAACAAAGGCACCAAAGTTGGTGACGTTGGTGACCGAGCCTTCCAGGATCATGCCCACTTGCAAGTCGTTGAGGGTTTCCACCCCTTCGGCGAAGGTGGCGGTTTTGAATTCCGGGCGCGGGTCACGGCCCGGCTTTTCCAGCTCTTTCAGGATGTCGGTGACCGTCGGTACGCCGAATTTCTCATCGGTAAAGTCGCTGGCTTTCAGGCTGCGTACCGCGCTCGGGTTGCCCATCAAATCTTGCAGAGCCTGGCGGGTCGCTGCCAGAATGCGCTCCACCACCGGGTAGGTTTCCGGGTGAACGGTTGAGGCATCCAGCGGGTTATCGCCGTGGTTGATGCGCAGGAAGCCCGCACATTGCTCGAAGGCTTTTGGCCCCAAACGGCTCACTTTCAGCAGTTGTTCACGGTTGCTGAAGCGGCCATTCTCATCACGCCAGGTGACGATGTTCTGCGCCATCATGCGTGTCAGGCCTGCTACGCGGGTCAGCAGCGGCACGGAGGCGGTGTTCAGATCTACGCCAACGGCGTTCACACAGTCTTCCACCACCGAGTCCAGCTTCTTGGCTAACTGGCTTTGGCTGACGTCATGTTGGTATTGGCCCACGCCGATAGATTTCGGATCGATCTTCACCAGTTCGGCCAACGGATCTTGCAGACGGCGGGCGATGGAAACTGCACCGCGCAGCGAAACGTCCAGGTTCGGGAACTCCAATGCGGCCAGCTCGGAAGCGGAATATACTGAAGCTCCTGCCTCGCTGACGATCACTTTCTGGGCTTTAACTTCTGGGAACTGTTGTTGCAGCTCGGCAAAGAAACGCTCGGTCTCGCGGGATGCGGTACCGTTACCGATGGCAACCAGCTCAACCTTGTGTTTGATGCACAACGCGGCAACGACCGCAGCCGCTTTGGCTGCCTGCCCGGTATGCGGATAGACGGTATCGGTGGCAACCAGCTTGCCGGTAGCATCAACCACTGCCACTTTAACGCCGGTGCGCAGGCCTGGATCCAGACCCATGGTGGCGCGCATACCGGCCGGGGCTGCCATCAGCAGATCGTGCATGTTGCGAGCGAAAACGTTGATCGCTTCGTCTTCCGCGCGCTCACGCAGGGTACTCATCAGCTCGGTTTCCAGATGCAGCAACACCTTGATGCGCCACGTCCAGTTAACCACGGATTTACGCCAGGCATCTGCCGGCGCATTGTTCAGGCGTAGGTTGAGATGGTTGGTGATAATCAGCTCGCCCTGGCTTTCACGCGGGGTTTCTTCAAACTGCGGATCGGCGTTCAGCGCCAGTTGCAGCACGCCTTCATTGCGGCCACGGAACATTGCCAGTGCACGGTGCGAAGGCACTTGCGCAATAGGTTCATGGTGATCGAAGTAGTCACGGAATTTCGCGCCTTCTTCTTCTTTGCCCTCGACAACCTTGGACACCAGATGGGCGTTTTTCCACAGGTAGTCACGCACCTTGGCCAGCAGGGTCGCGTCTTCGGCAAAGCGTTCCATCAGGATGTAGCGTGCGCCGTCCAGCGCCGCTTTGACGTCTGCCACGCCCTTCTCGGCATCGACAAACCCTTCTGCCAGCTGTTCTGGCTGCTGTTGCGGATCTTGCCACAGGGAGTCTGCCAGCGGCTCCAGGCCGGCTTCAATAGCGATCTGCCCACGGGTGCGGCGTTTCGGTTTGTAGGGCAGGTAAAGGTCTTCGAGTTCGGTTTTGCTTTGCGTGGCGTTGATTGCCCCCGCCAGCTGTTCGGTCAGCTTACCCTGATCTTCAATGGACTTGAGGATGGTTTGGCGGCGATCTTCCAGTTCACGCAGATAGCCCAGACGAGTCTCCAACTGACGCAGTTGGGTATCATCCAGGCCCCCGGTGACTTCCTTACGATAGCGTGCGATAAACGGCACGGTATTACCTTCATCCAGCAGACGGATGGCGGAGTCAACTTGCTCCGGGCGGGCCTGCAGTTCGGTTGCAATAATGCGGCTCAGTGGATCAGTCATAAGTCAGGTATCTGTTAGCAGCGATAATCGATAGGGGGATAGTTATACGTTTTGCAGGGGGAAAATGCCAGTCCAGAGGGCCGAGGTTTTGACGGGCGCAGCATGCAGCGCCCCTACGGTCTCAACTATTCTACGTCTTTGATATATTCGATCTCGTTGACGGTCCAGTAGGCAATCCCCGCCGGGGTCTCAACCGTGGCCGTATCCCCCACCTCTTTTTTCAGCAAGGCGCGGGCCATTGGTGAGTCGATGGAGATGTAGTCTTTACGGCCAAAGATTTCGTCGTAACCCACGATGCGAAAGCGTTTGGTATCGCCATCGTCATTTTCGATCTCTACCCAGGCCCCAAAGAACACTTTGCCCGCCTGCTGTGGCGAATAATCGACAATTTTCAGCTGCTCGAGGCACTTGGTGAGATAGCGCACTCGGCGATCGATCTCACGCAGCCGCTTTTTATTGTATTGGTAATCGGCGTTTTCACTTCGATCGCCCAGGCTGGCGGCCCAGGTGACTTTCTTGGTCACTTCCGGGCGGTCTTCACGCCACAGAAAATCCAGTTCTTTTTTGAGCTTGTTGTAACCCTCACGGGTGATCAGCAATGTTTTCATCGTCATCCATCATCAAATCACAGGAGCAGTGGGCATTCTCGCATAAAGCGGCCACCATATCCGTTGGCGTTTTTTTTATAAACCTGAGGTACACTGCCAATTCGCCAGTCTTGCGGTTTTCTGCCAAGAGTGTACATCATACGCAGCGGGAAGTTTTTTACCGATCTGCGGCTCCGGTTTAAGTGAAAATTGTTGATATTTGGGCAAAAGAATAAGCTTTGTAACAATTTCGTCTAGAATATATACCATTAAACGCTGTCAGTAATGATTGAGTTTTTGAACAATACGAGGCTGTTGCCAAATAGCCGCCAGCGGTGCCAATGCATAAGTGCGGGCCACAGTCTAGAATCAGGCAATACAGCCTTTGGGAGTCAGACAATGCAAGAGAATCACAAGATTCTGGTCGTCGATGATGACATGCGCCTGCGTGCGCTTTTAGAGCGTTACTTAACCGAACAGGGCTTCCAGGTTCGCAGCGTTGCCAACGCTGAGCAAATGGATCGTTTGCTGACGCGTGAGTCTTTCCATCTGATGGTATTAGACCTGATGTTGCCGGGTGAAGACGGGCTGTCCATTTGCCGTCGCCTGCGCAGTCAAAGCAACCCGATGCCGATCATTATGGTGACCGCCAAGGGTGAAGAAGTGGACCGTATTGTCGGGCTGGAAATCGGTGCCGATGACTATATCCCTAAGCCGTTCAACCCGCGTGAACTGCTGGCTCGTATCCGTGCCGTGCTGCGCCGCCAGGCCAACGAACTGCCGGGTGCGCCTTCTCAGGAAGAGGCGGTGATCGCCTTTGGTAAATTCAAACTGAACCTCGGCACGCGCGAGATGTTCCGTGAAGATGAACCTATGCCATTAACCAGCGGTGAGTTCGCCGTGCTGAAAGCCCTGGTCAGTCACCCACGCGAACCGTTGTCGCGCGATAAGCTGATGAACCTGGCCCGTGGCCGCGAATACAGTGCGATGGAGCGTTCCATCGACGTGCAAATCTCGCGCCTGCGCCGCATGGTTGAGGAAGATCCGGCACATCCACGCTATATCCAGACCGTTTGGGGTCTTGGCTACGTCTTCGTCCCGGACGGCAGTAAGGCATGAGGCGATTACGCTTTTCACCGCGTAGCTCGTTTGCCCGAACTTTGCTGTTGATCGTCACCTTGCTGTTCGTCAGCCTGGTGACGACCTATCTGGTGGTGCTTAACTTCGCCATCCTGCCCAGTCTGCAGCAGTTCAATAAGGTATTGGCGTACGAAGTTCGTATGCTGATGACCGATCGGCTGCAACTGGAGGACGGTACCTTGCTGGAGGTGCCGCCAGCGTTCCGCCGCGAGATTTACCGCGAGCTGGGCATTTCGCTTTATACCAACGCGGCTGCGGAAGAGAGCGGCCTGCGCTGGGCGCAACACTACCAATTCCTTAGCCAGCAGATGGCGCAGCAACTGGGGGGGCCGACCGACGTCCGCGTCGAGGTGAATAAAAACTCCCCGGTGGTCTGGCTGAAAACCTGGTTGCAGCCGGATATCTGGGTGCGCGTCCCGCTGACCGAAATCCATCAAGGCGATTTCTCGCCGCTGTTCCGCTACACCCTGGCGATTATGTTGCTGGCGATAGGCGGCGCCTGGCTGTTTATCCGCATTCAGAACCGCCCTCTGGTGGAGCTTGAGCATGCTGCCTTGCAGGTAGGCAAAGGCATTATTCCGCCGCCGCTACGTGAGTATGGTGCCTCTGAGGTGCGCTCGGTAACCCGGGCCTTCAACCAAATGGCCTCTGGGGTGAAGTTGCTGGCCGACGATCGCACGCTGCTGATGGCGGGGGTCAGTCATGACTTGCGCACGCCGCTGACGCGTATCCGTCTGGCGACGGAAATGATGAGCGAGCAAGACGGTTATCTGGCGGAGTCGATCAATAAAGATATCGAAGAATGTAACGCCATCATCGAACAGTTTATTGATTACCTGCGTACCGGCCAGGAGATGCAAACCGAAATTTGCGATTTGAATTCCATTCTGGGCGAAGTGGTGGCGACAGAAAGTGGCTACGAGCGGGTGATTGAAACCGATATTCTGCCGGGTGAGCTGATGGTGGATGTGCATCCGCTATCGATCAAACGTGCGGTGGTGAACATGGTGGTGAATGCGGCGCGCTATGGCAACGGTTGGATCAAGGTTAGCAGCGGGCGCGAACTGCAGCGCGGCTGGTTCCAGGTGGAGGATGATGGCCCCGGTATCAAGCCGGAAGAGCTGAAGCACCTGTTCCAACCCTTTGTACGTGGCGACAGTGCGCGTAGCACCAGCGGCACGGGGTTAGGGCTGGCGATCGTGCAGCGTATCATTGATGCTCATGCTGGCGTGCTGGATATCGGCACCAGCGAGCGCGGTGGCCTGCGTATTCGGGCTTATCTCCCATTGCCAATCGAGAAGAAAGAAGCTGCCAGCGGGAATCCGCCAGCCAAAGAGAACGCCTGATATCCTGACTTAAGGCCGCAGCATTGTGGCCTGTTTATTAACGGGTGCAGCATGCTGCGCCCCTACAAATCGACCACCGGTGCAAGTCAGCCACGAATTCAAACCCACCTCAAGTGCAAATCAGCCACAAATAGAAAAGGCGCGGAATTCCGCGCCTTGGCTTAGATGGTTAATCAACGCTATTACAGTTTCGGACCCGAGCTGACCAGTGCAGCGCCTGCCGGGGTATCGGTGTATTTGTCGAAGTTGGTGATAAAGCGATTGGCCAGATCGTGCGCCTTCTCTTCCCACTGTTCTAGGTTGGCATAGGTGGCACGTGGGTCGAGGATGGCCGGATCAACGCCTGGCAGGGCGGTTGGCATCGACAGATCGAAGATTGGCAGCGTGATGGTTTCTGCCTTATCGATTTCACCGTTGAGGATGGCGTCGATAATGCCGCGGGTGTCTTTGATCGAGATACGCTTACCGGTGCCGTTCCAACCGGTATTCACCAGGTAAGCCTGAGCTCCGGCTGCCTGCATGCGCTTGACCAGCACTTCTGCATACTGGGTTGGGTGCAGTGACAGGAATGCCGCGCCAAAGCAGGCAGAGAAGGTTGGCGTTGGCTCGGTAACGCCACGCTCGGTACCGGCCAGCTTGGCGGTGAAACCGGATAGGAAGTGGTACTGGGTCTGATTGGCCGTCAGGCGTGACACCGGCGGCAGTACGCCGAAGGCATCCGCAGTCAGGAAGATCACCTTGGTAGCATGGCCCGCTTTGGAAACCGGTTTGACGATGTTGTGGATGTGATAGATCGGATAGGAAACGCGGGTATTCTCGGTTTTCGACCCGTCGTTGAAGTCCACGGTACCGTCGGCCAATACGGTGACGTTTTCCAGCAGCGCATCACGCTTGATGGCGTGATAGATATCTGGCTCGGCTTCTTCCGACAGTTTGATGGTCTTGGCGTAGCAGCCGCCTTCAAAGTTGAAGACGCCATCGTCATCCCAGCCGTGTTCGTCATCGCCAATCAGTTGGCGTTTCGGATCGGTGGACAGGGTGGTTTTACCGGTGCCGGACAGGCCGAAGAACACTGCCACGTCGCCTTTCTCGCCCACGTTGGCCGAGCAGTGCATGGAGGCAATGCCTTTAAGCGGCAGCAGGTAGTTCATGATGGAGAACATACCCTTTTTCATTTCGCCGCCGTACCAGGTGCCGCCGATCAGCTGCATACGCTCGGTCAGGTTGAATGCCACGAAGTTTTCCGAGTTCATTCCCTGCTGCTGCCAGTTCGGGTTGGTGCACTTGGCGCCGTTCATCACCACGAAATCAGGCTCAAAGCCCTGCAGTTCTTCATCGCTCGGGCGGATAAACATGTTTTTGACGAAATGCGCTTGCCAGGCCACTTCTGTGATAAAGCGGACTTTCAGGCGGGAGTCTGCGTTAGCACCGCAGAAGGTATCGACCACGAACAGGCGCTTGCCGGAAAGCTGCTCGGTGACCAGTTTTTTCAGATCTGCCCAGACTTCAGGGCTGAGAGGTTTGTTATCGTTCTTGCCTTTACCTTGATCGGCCCACCAGACGGTGTCCCGGGTGATATCGTCACGAACGATGTACTTATCTTTTGGCGAACGGCCGGTGAAGATGCCGGTATCGACGGCAACGGCACCCAGATTGGTTACTACACCACGCTCAAACCCTTGCAGTGAAGGGTCCGTTTCTTCCTTAAACAGTAATTCATAACTCGGATTGTGAACGATTTCACCAACGTTATGAATTCCATAAGCGGCAAGATCCTGGTGGGTTATACCATTAACACGCATGTCACTACTCCTTGATCACAGAATTTCTGGCGACAATTGTAGGGATCCATGGAGATGTAACCGCGATAGGTATCAAATATTTAACGTATTAAACGTTTTTTAGTTACGTTATGAGATGTAGACCACGGAATAAAGCAAGCGTGCAAACGGCGGGGGCTGACGTGCGTCACAACTCGACGCACGTCACACCGCGGTTTTGCTTAATGCAGTTGGGTGCTGCTGTCGGCATTGCCGTTGTGAAGGGCTGCGATGTCTAACGCATCGAATACATAATGATTACCACAGTAATCACAGTGCATATCGATGTTGCCATCCTGTTCCAGCATATCGGCCACTTCTTCCGTTGGCAGCGTGATCAAGGCATCGGCACAGCGCTGGCGTGAACAGGTGCAGCGGAAGATCACGTCCTGGGGTTCGTACAGTGTGACCTCTTCCTGATGATAGAGGCGATACAGTACTTCGTTAGCCGGCAGGGTGAACAGCTCGTGATCCTTGATAGTGGCGGTCAGCTGTACCAGATGGTCGAAATCATCGGCATTGCCATCCTGAGCTGGCAGCACCTGTAACAGCATGCCAGCGGCTGCTGGTTTACCTTCGGCTTCGCCGGTACGGATAAACAGGCGCGTTGGCAACTGTTCGGACTGGCGGAAATACCCTTCCAGACACTGGGCCAGCGTTTCACCTTCCAGACCCACCACGCCCTGATAGCGTTCACCTTCAGACGGGCTGATGGTGATCACCATAATGCCGTTACCCAGCATCTGGTGCAGGGTGCTGTCGGCCACAATCTCGCCTTCGACACGGGCTACACCACGCATTTCTTGGCGATTGTTGCCGTTGATCACCGCCAGTTTCAGCGGGCCGTCACCTTGCACCTGAACGGTAATGTCACCGTCGAATTTCAGCGTGGCGGTGAGCAGGCTGGTGGCTACCAGCAATTCGCCCAGCAGCTTTTGTACCGGTGCCGGATAATCATGGTTGGTCAGGATGTGCTGATAGGTTTCGCTGACGGTAACCAGCTCACCGCGCACCGCGTAGTTTTCAAACAGGTAACGGTGCAATTGGTCATGGTTGGACATAGTTTTCTCTCATTGAGGCGAGGGGTTATTCCTGCTCGCCAAATTTAAATTTAATTAAATCGCGCCGCTCTTTCTTGTCCGGACGACGATCCGGATGCGGCATGGTCAGCGCATTCATCTTGCGTGCCAGCGCCACTTTCTCGCGATTGGCAATGCTGGCCTCGGTTTCCTGATACATCAGCTGCGCCTCATCGGCTCCACGCCGTTGGGTATTGATGGCCAGCACGATGACAGTGCGTTCGTCATTGCCCTGACGCAGCTTGATTTCTGCATTGATTTCAACGGCTTTACTCGGCTTGCCGCGCTGCCCGTTGTAGTGCACCTTGCCGCCGTCGATCATGTCGCGGGCCAGTGCGCGGGTTTTGTAAAATCGGGCGGCCCACAGCCATTTATCCAGGCGGACGGCCTCATCCTCTGTTGCTTTGGCTTTCATTGCTCCCTCCGTTCCAAGGCCGGTATCAACTGGCGGTAGTCGCTCATTGACGGATAACGCTGGAAAGTTTTACTCGCCATGCTGGAGTCCGGGTTCTGCACGCCAAGGCAGTAGCGGATACCAAACTTGCTTGCGGCATCCAGAATGGGTTCACCATCATCCACAAACAGCGTGCGCTGCGGATCAAAGCCGGTTTGCTGCTGCACGGCCTGCCACAGACGCTGATCTTCCTTTGGATAACCAAATGTGTGGGTGGAAAGTAATAAATCAAGGTGTCGATCCAAACCGGTGTGCTCAACCTTCACCGCCAGACTGTGTGGATGCGCGTTGGTGAGCAGGATGGTACGCTGCCCGGCATCGCGTAACGCCTGCAAAAATGGCTGGGTATCTTCACGCAGCCGAGCGCGGTTACCGACTTCGCTGGTCATTTGGTAGATATCCAACCCGAGGCGTTCGCTCCAGTAATCAAAGCAATACCAGTTCATGGTGTGTTGCACGGCCAGGTATTCCTGGTGAATGATGTTGCTGGCGTCGTCGAAGGGAATGGCCCGTTGCTCACTCAACGCCTGCGGTACCAGCGTTAGCCAAAAATGGCTGTCGAATTCAAGATCCAGCAGGGTGCCGTCCATATCCAGCAGTACGGTATCAATATCGTGCCAGTCAAACTCAGGAACCATGTACCAACTCCATAGGCGGGATAGCGGTATCCCGCGGATGATAAAAAACATACAGCCTAGTATAGGCGGATGGCAGGTCGGAGGCTACGCCATCGGGCGTATGGATATCGGGGTGAGCTGCGGGTTGAAGCAGTTGTCGTAATAGCGCTGGATATCGGCGAGGCGATGTTGGTTTTTGCGCCAGCGTTGTACCAGCCGCCAGGAGTTGTAACCCAGCACGACGACCAACACCAGCAACAGCAGGCTGGTGCCAAGATAGCGCCACAGGGTCACGATATCCGGTTCACTATGCAGGGCGATATGCCGAGTGCCGTTGGCATCGACAAAGATATTGGTGATCACCCCGTTTGCCCGGAACGGCGTATGTAGCAGCATGCTGCTAAGACGCTGTAGCTCTTTCCATTGGTCGAGTGAGTTGTATTCGTTCAGCGGTTGCGTGGGCAAGGGATAATCCACCAACTGCTTGCCTTCGTCACTGGTGATCAAAAAACCGCCCGGCGGTGGACTATTGAGGGCCGCAGCGGCCTGACGGGTTTCCCGCACCACAAAGGCAGAGGTAGCCGCGTTGCTCAGGTTTTCCAGCGATTCAGCACTGACCGGACGTAGCAGAACGTTAACGCCTTCCAGCGCCCCGGATTTGGCCCGTTTCACCAGGTTGGCCCAGTTCTTGACGTTGCCCAGATTGACCAATGCGTTCTTCAAGCGCACACAGTCGGCCTCAGTGCCGCACAGATCCTGCGTTTTCAATACGATATCCGCAAAGTCATCCAGCAGGATCATGCCTGACTTTTCAATGGCACTGGCCAACTGCGGGTTCACTTTCTGCTCGGCACCGCTTGGGTGCAGTTGCCGGTTGATGGTGGCCATCAGCGCAGCAGCTTTATCGATCACTTCCGATTCGGGCTGTGGCAATGGGGTAGCCGTATTCCAGTAGATCCCCGAACAATCGAAAGGCATAAAGCTCGGCGCAGTGGCGCTGTTGTTGCCCGAAGGAACGTAGCACATGCCGTTGCCCTGAATTTTCAGCCTATCGCCGATATGCAGTGGGATGGCCTCCAGCGCCTGAACGCTGGTGACTTCCGTTTTCTGCGTGCCCTGTAACCACGCGGTGCTCAATTTAGCGGGCAGGCTGAGTGGAATGTAGATTAACAGTAACAACAGCACCACGAGCGAACTGGCCGCTAATACGGCGTTCTTGCCCCACTGCTGCAAGGGGAAGTTCTTCACTTCGTCATGCAGGGAAAGATAGTGCCCCTGGCGTACCACCTGCCGGTTGAGGTAGATATCCACATTGGTGGTTTTACCCAGGTCTGCATTCAGGTAAGGCAGCCAGTGCGGGGGGTAGATCAAATCGATAATGCCAAAAGAGATATTACTGATTTGCCCCTGATTGGACTCACCGAATAACCCCCAGCGCTTTGGCGTGCCGCGCAGACAGTGCACTTCTTTCAGCTCTTTTTCGCTCGGGCGGCGCAACAGATGCCAGCAGCCCCAGACGATCATCAGCACCGCCACCAGAATAATCCAGGGGATCACTACCACCGGACTGATCAGGCTGAGAAATAGCAGCAGTAGGGCAGCAGAGATGAGGGCCGCTTCCTTGACGCCGTTCGGCCGGTTAAGCTCATGTTCCTCGCGGGTTTCCTTGCGAATGTTCACCAACTCAATATGTTCGCTCTCTTCTTTGCGGATGGAGGCGTTCCTTGTCGGGGTTGTAGTCACTACCGGCGAAGGTGGGCTGTCGTAAATATGATCCAGCAGCGAATGGCCGTTGAGTGAGATCACCAGCGGTAGCGTCTGGGTCTTGATCACTTCGACATGGTTATCGGCGCTGATGTACTGCTCCCAAAACGGAGGAAGATGGATCTCTTCCGAGTCGAGATAGTAACGCCAGTTGTTGGGTTCATCGCTTGCCAGCCCATAGCGGGTGATGGCATGGGTGATCGGGTAAACGTTGTCGCTCTGTGCGGTCAACGACAGCCTGACAGAAGGTAGGGAAGCGGAACCTGACAGCAGTTTGTTGCCAAGGCGGTTCTGTTGGTTGAGGTAAAACTCGATAGCTGCCCGCTCTGGTGCGGTCAGCTTGCGGTGGGTAGGTTTGACGAACGGCAGGATACCGGTCAAGGCCGACCGGGAGCGGAATTTAAACCACAAGTAGAGGCCAGCAGCGATCAGGCAGGCTAGCGCTAAGGCCAATATCAACGCTATTGTGCTCATGCTATTCTCGTCCCACACCCATGAAACCGCCAATCTTACGCAAAGCCAGACATTATACGGAGTTAACCGCCCAGAGATAGAATGACCCACCGTTTAGTTGTATCCGGCTCTCATTCGTGGCTATCGTTAGGCATTTACCGTACGATTTTTTAACCTGCACGAGCATAGCAATCCTCATGGTGTGCGGATATCAGGATTATCCTATTTGCCTACCTGTTTTTTTATCCACCGGGATAGCTGCTGGCCAGGTTTGTTAAAAAAAAGTAAATTACAGGCTAAGCTCGTTGCGGAAATGGTTCCCATTAACGCACAATGTGATCAAGATCGAGTTTAGCCGGTGGTTGACCCTTTTGCTGTCTGCCACAACGCGCATATTATTATCCTGGTTACCTGCCTGAGAGTACTGAGTATTCAGTGTATTAGGCGGTTAACCTATTTGAGGCAATCATGGATAAACAGCTGCAAAAACCTAAAATTCTGAAAGTAGAAACGGTCGCGCGCTCGCGTTTATTTAACGTGGAGTCGGTCGATCTGGAGTTCAGTAACGGTGTGCGGCGGGTCTATGAGCGCATGCGCCCTTCGGAACGCGAAGCGGTGATGATTGTGCCGGTGATAGGGGATGATTTGCTGCTGATCCGTGAATATGCGGTGGGCACTGAATCCTATGAGCTGGGCTTCCCCAAAGGGCTGATCGACCCTGGCGAAGGGGTGTTGGAAGCCGCTAACCGCGAACTGATGGAAGAAGTCGGCTTTGGGGCCGGGCGCTTTGATTTCCTCAGCAAACTGACGATGGCTCCTTCCTATTTTTCCAGCCAGATGAATATCGTGCTGGCACACGACCTCTATGCGCAAAGCCTGGAGGGGGACGAGCCAGAGCCGTTACCCCAGGTACGTTGGCCGATAGCCAAGATGATGGCACTGCTGGCGGAACCGGACTTTCGTGAGGCGCGCAATGTCAGCGCATTATTCCTCGCCGAGGCCTTCCTGCGTGGTTCACGCTAACCTTCCATCGATTCATCTGCACGGGCGCTGCTGACAAACCCTCACCGGACTCACAACATGCTGTGCCCGCCGGTTAAGATAAAAAAATGGCCAGATTGCTCTGGCCATTGTCGTTTTAGAACAGCTCGTGGCTTTCGCCACCAGGGTCTGTCAGGGTGGTTCCGGCATCATGTACCGAGAACTCCGTGGGTTGAGTACCTTCGATAAAGTACTCGGAACGGCTACCTCCGCCCCCGTTGGACAGTTTGCCAGTGCTCTTGTCGATGGTTACGCTGACAATCCCCGGCGGTGGCGTGACTTTCTGCTCTGGCAGGCCTTCCAGCGCCACCTTCATAAAATCATCCCAAGCCGGTTGAGCACTCTTCGCCCCACCTTCACCACCGGAAATCTGATCCGGGATGGCACCCGAAGCGGAGGCTCGGCCAAGATTGCGGCGGTGATCGTCGAAACCGATCCACACCGATGTCACTGTTTCTGGGCCGTAGCCGGAGAACCAGGCATCTTTCGAACTGTTGGTGGTACCGGTTTTGCCACCGATATCATGGCGTTTAAGATCGCGGCCTGCGCGCCAGCCGGTACCCATCCAGCCCGGTTCACCGAAGATATTGGTGTTCAACGCATCACGGATCAGGAACGACAGCGGGGTGCTGATCACGTGTGGCGCATACTGCTGTTCGTTATCCTGCTGCATCTGTGCCGGGGTTACCTGCTCAAGCTGTGGCATCGGGACGTTGGCATTGTTGCCTTCCTGCGATACCGCCACGTTCTCGACGTTATCATCGGAAAGCATGGCTGAACGATGCGTATCGCCGTAGATCACCGGCAGGTTGCAGCTATCGCAGACCACTTTCGGTTTGGCTTCGAATATCGCTTTACCCGTATCGTCTTCGATCTTGGTGATGAAGTACGGGTCAACCAGATAGCCACCGTTGGCCAACACGGCATAGCCGCGTGCCACCTGTAGCGGGGTGAACGAAGCCGAACCGAGCGCCAGCGATTCCGAATGCACGATGTTTTGCGCCGGGAAACCAAAGCGTTGCAGATATTCAGCGGCATAGTCCACGCCCATGGCGCGCATTGCCCGCACCATCACCACGTTCTTCGATTGGCCTAGGCCTTGGCGTAGTCGGATAGGACCGTCGTAAGTAGGTGGCGAGTTTTTCGGCCGCCAGTCGGTACCGGCACCGGCATCCCAACGGGTGATCGGCAGATCGTTGAGGATGGTGGCCAGCGTCAGGCCCTTATCCATCGCCGCGGTATACAGGAACGGTTTGATGTTGGAACCCACCTGGCGCAGTGCCTGGGTTGCGCGGTTGAACTTGCTCTGGTTGAAATCGAAGCCGCCGACCAACGCCTTGATAGCGCCAGTATTAGGATCGAGCGACACCAGCGCCGAGTTCACGTCCGGCACCTGTGACAGCCACCAGTTGTCGTTAACTTTACGCACCCAGATCTGCTGGCCGGGCTGCACCACATCGGTGACGCGCTTCGGCGTAGGGCCTTGCAGAGTATCGCTCTTGAACGCACGAGCCCAGCGCATGCCAGACATGGGGAGCGCAATGCGGCTGCCATCGGCCAGCATGGCGGTAGCCTGTTCGGCATCCGCTTGCAGGACCACCGCAGGAGACAGCGGGCCGTAGTTCGGCAGGTTCTTCAGGGAATCGACAATCTGTTTCTGATCCCAGGCTGGCTCACCCACTTTCCACAGTACGTTTGACGGGCCGCGATAGCCGTGGCGCATATCGTAGTTGAGGATGTTGTTACGTACCGCCTCCTGAGCGCCTTGCTGCAGCCGCTTGGTGATGGTGGTGTACACCTTGTAACCGTCGGTATAGGCGTTTTCACCGTAACGCTTGATCATCTCCTGACGCACCAGCTCTGAAAGATAAGGGGCGGAGAAGCTGATTTCTGGCGCATGGTAATTGGCGACCAAAGGTTCACTGCGGGCCTGATCGTACTGCGCCTGCGTGATGTAGTGCTCGTCCAGCATTCGCGATAGCACTACGTTACGACGCGCTACGGAGCGATCGTGGGAGTACAACGGGTTAAAGGTAGACGGTGCCTTGGGTAATCCGGCAATGGTGGCCATTTCGCTCAGCGTCAGTTGGCTGACATCCTTACCAAAATAGACGTGCGCGGCAGCACCCACGCCATAAGCCCGGTAACCCAGATAGATTTTGTTCAGATACAGCTCAAGAATTTCATCCTTGGTCAGCATCTGTTCAATGCGGATCGCCAGGAAGGCTTCCTTGATTTTGCGCATCAAGGTGCGTTCCGGGCTCAAGAAGAAGTTTCTGGCCAACTGCTGGGTGATGGTACTGGCCCCCTGCGAAGCATGGCCGGAAACCAGCGCGACCGATGCAGCACGGAAGATACCAACGGGATCGACCCCGTGATGATCATAGAAACGGCTGTCCTCCGTGGCGATGAAGGCATGCACCATCACCGGTGGAATTTGGTCCAGCTTGAGAGGTATACGGCGTTTTTCACCATATTGGGCGATCAGTTCGCCCTCCGCGCTGTAAACCTGCATCGGGATTTGTAGCCGCACGTCTTTCAGCGTTGCGACATCGGGCAGCTGTGGCTCGACATATTTGTACAAGCCAAAAATCGAGGCTGCTCCCAGCACGATGCAAAACACTGCAAGGATTAAAAGATACTTTACGAACTTCACCTGAGATTTCCCATTTCATGTCAATTGGGCAGTTTATAAACAACCGCGCGGTAGTATAAAGGCAAGCCTGCAACATGGATATGTTCTTTTGTTATCTGAGGGTACGGAGGTGGGGTGAAATATGTTTTCTCAAACGTGGCAGGTGGGATTGGATATCCAGGATCACAGCATCAGAGCGCTGGCTGCGCAGCGTCGGCGTAACGGTTGGCAATTGCGCCACTGGTGGCAACAGGCATTGCCCTTCCCGGCGCTGCGGGCGGGGCATTTAGAGAGTTCTGCCATGCTGGTGACGGTACTCAAACAGTGGCGTAGCCGGTTACCAAGACATATTTCCTTACGCATTGCTTTACCCGCACAGCGGGTTTTACAGCAGACGTTGCCCCTGCCAGACCTGCGCTTACAGGAGCCGGTTCGCCATGACTACATCACCACCCAGGGCCTGAAACAGTTCCCGTTAGACAGCCAGACGTTGGCAATGGATTACCGCCAGGTGCAGCCCAATACCCATCAGTTGCTGCTCACCGCGGCCCGCCAGCAGGAGCTGCAACAATGGCTGCAATGCCTGCAACTGGCGGATCTGCATCCCCAGGTGATCGATATCACACCCAATGCGCTATGCATGATGGCCGCATTTGCTGGTTTGGCTCCCGATGCCGGGTTGCTGCATCGCCTGGAGTCGGAATGGCTATGGGTAGCACCGCGAGCGATGCCCTTTGCTTATGGTGTCTTGCCTGCGGGGGAAGCCGTCGGCGTCAAGCAGGTGTTAGCAGCCCTGCGTTCAGCTTGCCCAGCCATGGGGGCTAAAGAGGTGTATTACAGCAGCGTCCTGGACGAGGCCGCGCCAGAAGGCACCATGCCCTGGTCACCTTTCACGACTTTCAGCCGCTTATACCCGCCGCTGCCCGCTCAGCCGATGGCGTTTGTTTTGGCTGGCGGGTTGGCTCTGCGCCGCGAGGATGCCTGATGTATCAGGTCAATCTGTTGCCCTGGCGTCTCAGACGGCAGCGGCAGCGCTACACCTTCTGGCTACGCTGCTTCGTTGCTCAATTGCTGCTGGTGCTGGCTACGCTCACGGCAGCCTACTGTTTGCTGTTCTACCAACAGGCCAGGCAACATTCGATATTGCAGGGCTTGACGCAGCAACACACTGAGCTGGCAGGGCGTATTCAGCAGACGCAGCAAAAGATGGCCGAACTGGCCCGTTTGGCTGCAGAAAGCGCCCGTTACCAGCACAATCGTGCGCATAACCTGCGTTACCTGTCGCTATTGCAGCAACTCTCGGTAACGCTGCCTGAAACCCTGTGGCTCACGGATTTTGAAGAGAACGCCAGGGGGATCTTGCTGCGGGGGCAAGGTGGGGCGTATGAGGAGATTGTCACCTTTGAGCGGCGGTTGGCCGCGCTACCTTTGTTGCAGGGCTGTCGACTGGTTGAAGTCACACAACGCAAGGAGGGAGGGTTTGCGTTCACTCTAACGGCACGCTGGGGGCAAGATGGATAAGCCCCTGCCAGAGTGGCTGAGCCCCTGGCTTGCCCGGCCTGGTTGGCAACTGCTGGCAGCTCAATGGCTGGTATTAACCGGGGCTGGGCTGTTGGCCTGCAGTGGGCTGATCTCGGGGGAATGGCAACGGTGGGAAAGGCTGGATGAGCAGCGTCAGCAGTTGGTACACCAGATTGCCGAGCGCCGGCAGCAACTGAGTCAGCTACCGCCGTTAGCAGAGCTTGAGCAGCGGTTGGGGCAGCAGGTGTTGATCGTGCCTGATGAGCCGGGGGACTTGGGGGCTCAGCTCTATCAGCTTGGGGGGCGGCTGCTACGTTTCCAGCAGGTGAAACCAGCCCAGCAAAAGATAAGGGTACAGCTAGATTTCGGGGGCTTGCTGCGTTTGTTGGAGGCGCTGCCATCCACCCGCAGGATTGGGCAAATGAAGATCGAGAGGCAGCCCGAAGGGTTAATCACTCAACTGACTCTTATTTGCTCAGAAGAGGCGGTGGATGAATAAGGCGTGGTGGTTTTGGCTGTTGTTCTCGGCCCCGCTGTGGGCTGAACAGTATCGCGATCCGTTCCAGCCACCGCTAACGGCGGCCTGCGCCGATCCTGCCATTTCACCAGAGGGCTGGCGGTTGAAAGGGATTATTGGCACACCGGATTTGCGCTATGGCTGGGTGGTCACTCCGCAGGGACAGTGGTTGGGGTTATTGCCCCGGCAGCGGGTGCTTGATGGGGATTGGCAAGTGGCGCAGATCCAACCCCGGCAGCTTGAACTCGTCGCGCAGGATAGGGCTGAAGCATGTCGGCCACGTAAGGGCAGTGTGGTGCTCACGTTGGAGAAAAAACCGTAAGGAAAAGTGATGAAAGGATATCAGTGGCTTTTGGTGGGGTGGCTGGCTCTCCCTTTGGCGGTGATGGCAGGCGTAAAGCAGGAAAAACCGGTGTCACTGGCGTTCCATGATACCCCGGTCAGCCTGATTTTACAGGCGCTGGCGGAGTACCAAGACCTGAACCTGGTCGCAGCCGAGGGTGTCGATACCAATCTGACGCTGCGGTTGGACAATGTTCCCTGGCAGCAGGCGCTAGCCGTGGTGTTACGCATGGGCAAGCTGACGATGACGCTGGAGGGCAATGTGATGATGGTTTTCCCACTGCCGGATGAGCAGGAGCTGCTTCGTCGGCAGCGGGCGTTGGCGCAGCAGGAGCCGCTGCACAACCTGACGATCACGCTGCAAAACGCGGAGGCCAGCGAGATAGCGCAGAGCCTGGATAGCCAACGCGGCAAATTATTGACCGAGCGTGGCAGCGTCGTGGTAGATAAACGCACCAACGCGTTACTGCTGCGTGACACCGCTCAGGCGCTGGCCCAGTTGAAAACCTGGGTGGCAGAGATGGATACCCCGCTGGAACAGGTGCAGCTGGCTGCCCATATTGTCACCATCAGCAGCGAAAATTTGCGGGAGCTTGGCGTAAGGTGGGGGCTGGCGGCAGAAGAAAGGCCAGCCAAAAAGCTGCGGATAGATAATTTCAGCGTTGGTCTGCCGGTAGAGAACAGTGCCATAACGGCTGGTTTCCACCTGGCACGCATCAGCGGGCGCATTCTGGATCTGGAGCTGTCGGCGCTGGAGCAGGAAAATCAGGTGGAGATTATCGCCAGCCCGCGCCTGCTTACCGCACATCTGCAAACCGCCAGTATTAAACAGGGTACGGAAATCCCCTACGAGGTGTCGAGCGGCTCCAGCGGTGCCACCTCAATCGAGTTCAAGGACGCGGTGCTGGGCATGGAGGTCACGCCAAAGATTTTACCCAATGGCCGCATCACCCTGGCGTTACAGATCAGCCAGAATATGCCCGGGCGTTCGATCAAACAGGGCGAAGGAGAGGCGCTGGCGATCGACAAACAGGAGATTAAAACCCAGGTGACGGTGAAAGATGGTGAAACCATTGTCTTAGGGGGCATTTTTCAGCGTCAGCGCAACCAGGCGAGCGATAAAGTCCCTGGTGTGGGCGATATCCCCTTGCTGGGATCGCTGTTCAAACACAGCAACCAACAGCATAAAAGGCGCGAGTTGGTGATTTTCATCACGCCCACACTGGTTAAAGTCTAAATTGTCTCGATGGTGATGTTTGGTGCAGTGATGACGCCAAGGCCAAATGAGGGAAACCGACGAAAGTTGCCGTTAATCTGCCAAATCACGACATCCCGTGACTTTTTCAGATAAACTCCAGGCGGAGATCTCGCTGCAATGCTCGGTTCACGAGGTCTTAGTCCAAAATCCTAGCCGTTGAAAACGCTTAAAAGTTGGCAAGCAAATGCACTTTTTTTCGTGCCTTAGAGGCATCTGAGTTTGACGCTGCGGCCGATTTAGCTTACAAGGGTTACCGAATTGAGCACCGAGGTTTTTTTGTTAATGCTGTACCCGTCGTCTTCCAGGCTGAAACCTGGGATCCATAGGGTATAAGACGCCGTTAAAAACGTATGGTTTCCCTCCTGCGGCGTGGATAGTGATTTATTCGGTTGCCAAACTACCAAGAGTGTTGAGATAATTTTTCGTCTGATCTCGCACTATCGCTCATGAGGTTTCAGTTTAGGTCCCGCCGCTAATTTGATTGGCGGGGCGGGTTATCATTAACGAATTGTCTTAGTAATACCGAAAAACATGGCAGAGAAACGCAATATCTTTCTGGTTGGGCCTATGGGTGCCGGCAAAAGCACTATTGGCCGTCAGTTAGCTCAGCAACTCAATATGGAGTTTTTCGACTCCGATCAAGAAATTGAGCGACGTACCGGAGCTGACGTGGGCTGGGTATTCGACGTGGAAGGGGAAGAAGGTTTCCGCGATCGTGAAGAAAAAGTCATTAATGAACTGACGGAAAAGCAAGGGATTGTGCTGGCTACCGGCGGGGGCTCGGTTAAGTCGCGTGAAACGCGTAACCGCCTGTCGGCGCGTGGTGTCGTGGTCTATTTAGAAACCACTATCGAGAAGCAGTTGGCCCGTACTCAGCGCGACAAGAAGCGTCCGCTGCTGCAGGTAGACTCTCCTCCGCGTGAGGTGCTGGAAGCGCTGGCTAGAGAGCGCAATCCGTTGTACGAAGAAATTGCAGATGTCACTATCCGCACCGACGATCAAAGCGCTAAAGTGGTTGCCAACCAGATTATCAACATGCTGGAAAGTAACTGATAGCGGGTTCCGTGTTGGCCGCGGGCAAATGCGGAAATTCTGATTGTGTTCCCCGCGTTGGCGGGGATAAACCACACCGAGAACTGAGCGCGACATGGAGAGAATTACCGTAACGCTTGGGGAGCGTAGCTACCCGATTACCATAGCCGCCGGATTGTTTGACGATCCGGCTTCTTTTATGCCGCTAAAGGCGGGTGAACAGGTCATGCTGGTCACCAACCAGACTTTGGCACCCTTGTATCTGGAGCGTATCCGGTCGGTGCTGGAACAGGGCGGCGTAGTGGTGGATCAGGTGATTCTACCTGATGGCGAACAGTATAAATCTCTGGCCGTACTCGAGCAGGTGTTCTCGGCGCTGCTGGAAAAGCCCCACGGTCGCGATACCACGCTAATTGCCCTCGGCGGCGGCGTGATTGGCGATCTGACCGGCTTTGCCGCAGCGTGCTATCAACGCGGTGTGCGTTTTATCCAGGTTCCTACCACGCTGCTCTCGCAGGTGGACTCCTCCGTTGGCGGCAAAACCGCCGTCAATCATCCGCTCGGTAAAAATATGATCGGCGCCTTCTACCAACCGGCTTCGGTGGTGGTAGATCTGGACTGCCTGCGTACTTTACCGGCGCGTGAACTCTCCTCTGGTTTGGCGGAAGTGATCAAGTACGGGATTATTCTCGATGGTGATTTTTTCGTCTGGCTGGAAAATAATATTGATGCGCTGGTTGCGCTGGATATGGACGCGTTAGCGTACTGCATCCGCCGCTGTTGCGAATTGAAGGCCGAAGTGGTGGCCGCCGATGAACGTGAAAACGGTCTGCGGGCGTTGCTCAATCTGGGCCATACCTACGGCCATGCCATCGAAGCCGAAATGGGCTACGGTGTCTGGCTGCACGGTGAAGCCGTGGCGGCTGGCATGGTGATGGCTGCTGAAACAGCACGTCGCCTGGGCCAGTTCTCGGCTGACGATATCGAACGGATCAAGGCGCTGCTGCTGCGCGCCGGGTTGCCGGTTTGCGGGCCGCAGGAAATGACGCCTGAGGCCTATCTGCCACACATGCTGCGTGATAAAAAAGTGTTGGCGGGGGCGTTGCGTTTGGTATTGCCGAAGGGTATTGGTGAAGCAGAAGTTCGTGGCGGTGTCGCCCATGAGCTGGTGCTGGCATCCATCGCCGACTGTTTACCAACACAGCGCGCGTAAGTCGGTTACACTCAATAGCATTAACGTTTCGCCAGGTCGATATGCAGCCGTTTCTCTGCTGCTATCTGAGCTGTACTTGCCCGCCGGGCAATTCCATGGATGGCGTAATTTGACGCAGGTCGACAGTGCTTGAGCTTGCGGGCTATAACAGTAGCTTGGCTGCTGTTAGACTCTATAAAAATTGTGCGCAGGGCGAGACAGATGTCGCTTTGCCATCATCGGGTTAATAGTCTCGAACCACCTGGGTGGCGAGATTTTGCCTCTAGTTGGAGGGTTTCAGATGGATGAATTTAAACCAGAAGACGATCTCAGGCCTGATACCAGCGATCGCCGTCCTTCGCGTTCACGTCGGCCAGCCGCAACTGGGCCGCGTTTTGCCGTTTCACGTCAGCATATGATGATTGGGATTGGCATTTTGGTGCTGCTGTTGCTGATCATCGGCATCGGTTCGGCGCTGAAGGCACCTACTAAACACGAGACAGCGCAACAGCAAGGGGCAACCCGAGACATCAATCTGTCGGGCTCATCGTCGCTGACCACCAGCAACAACGGCGTTGCGGGGGGCACTACGGATACCAACGATAACAACGGTGTCAGCACCTCTCAGCCTCAGACTGTTAGCGTCCCGCCTATCTCCAGCACGCCGACCGAAGCACAACCTGTAGTGCCACAGGGCGGTGCTGGTGAGCGTGTCGATCTGCCAGGCAACATGGCCGATGCCTTGTCTTCACAACAAGGTCAGGTTGATGCTGCTGCCGCGCAAAGTATCAATGCCCCGGTTTCCACTTTACCAACCGCTCCGGCGACCGTGATGAACGGTGCTGCCGCGCGCCCGGCAGCGAATGGCAATGCAACCGCTGCGACGCAGCCGCATAAAACGCCTGCCACCAAGCCAGCAGCAACCAAGCCGACAGCATCGGTCAAACCTTCTGCGACCACCACCACGGTTTACACCCCACCGGCCAAAGGCAAGAGTGGTGTGGTGAGCGGCAGCGGAAGCTCACTGAAAACCGCACCGGGTAGCCATTACACGCTGCAGTTGAGCAGTGCCTCACGCTCCGATACGTTGAATGCCTTTGCCAAGCAACAGAATTTGCCACACTTTATGGTGTACGAGACCAAGCGTGATGGTAAACCCTGGTATGTATTAGTGAGCGGCAACTACGCTTCTTCGGCGGAGGCCAAGCGTGCTATCGCTACGCTGCCGGCGGAAGTTCAGGCGAAAAAACCATGGGTCCGCCCTGTACAGCAAGTACAGCAAGACCTGAAAAAATAATCATTAATTTTGTGCGCTGATGTGCTGTCTGAAGCAGAGTACATATCCGCCGCTCTGAATTGTAATAAGTAGCTAACTGACGGCATGAAGAAAAACCGCGCTTTTTTAAAATGGGCTGGTGGAAAATACCCGCTGATAGACGAGATCCGTCGTCATTTACCAGAGGGTAACTGCTTAATCGAGCCCTTCGTGGGCGCGGGTTCAGTCTTCCTGAACACAGAGTATGAGGCTTATATTCTCGCCGATATCAACAGCGACCTTATCAGCCTGTATAACATCGTTAAGCTGCGCACGAATGATTTCGTGCGCGATGCCCGCTTGCTTTTCACCGACGAATTCAATAACTCTGAGCAGTTCTACCTGCTGCGCGAAGAGTTCAACACCACCGCCGATGAGTATCGGCGTGCACTGCTGTTCCTGTATCTGAACCGCCACTGCTATAACGGCCTGTGCCGCTATAACCTGCGTGGTGAGTTCAATGTGCCGTTTGGGCGTTACAAGAAACCCTATTTCCCGGAAGAAGAGCTGTATTGGTTTGCTGAAAAATCACGCAATGCCACTTTTGTCTGCGAGCACTATCACGATACCATGGTGAAGGCGACCCAAGGTGCGGTGGTCTATTGCGATCCGCCATATGCTCCTCTGTCGGCAACGGCGAATTTTACCGCTTATCACACCAACAGCTTTAGCCTGGCCGATCAGCAAGGGCTGGCGCGCATTGCACATCAGCTGTCGGTTGAAAGCCAGGTGCCGGTGTTGATTTCCAACCATGACACCGAGCTGACGCGTGACTGGTATCAGCATGCTTCGCTGCATGTGGTGAAGGCTCGTCGCACCATCAGCCGCAATATTTTAGGCCGCAGTAAAGTGAACGAACTTCTGGCGCTGTATAAAAAAGCTGAATAACTCGACCCCTACGTTTGGAGAAGCGGATGAAAAAGTTTTTGATTGCCCCGTCCATTCTGTCTGCAGATTTTGCCCGCCTGGGTGAAGATACTGCCAAAGTGTTGGCCGCTGGCGCCGACGTGGTGCATTTTGACGTGATGGATAACCACTACGTGCCTAATCTGACGATCGGGCCAATGGTGTGCGAAGCCTTGCGCAATTACGGCATTACCGCACCGATTGACGTCCATCTGATGGTAAAACCGGTCGATCGCATCGTGCCGGACTTTGCCAAGGCTGGGGCAACCTACATCTCTTTCCATCCCGAAGCTTCCGAACACGTCGACCGTACCATCCAACTGATCAAAGAGAACGGCTGCAAGGCGGGCCTGGTGTTTAACCCAGCGACCCCGTTGAGCTATCTCGATTACGTGATGGACAAGATCGACGTGATCCTGCTGATGTCGGTCAACCCCGGTTTTGGCGGTCAATCCTTTATCCATGGCACGTTAGACAAGCTGCGTCAGGTTCGCAAACTGATCGACGAAAGCGGCCGCGATATTCGCCTGGAAGTGGACGGTGGCGTGAAGGTCGACAACATTGCCGAGATCGCAGCAGCGGGGGCGGACATGTTCGTGGCAGGCTCCGCCATCTTTGGCAAACCGGATTACCGTGCGGTGATCGATCAGATGCGCAGTGAGCTGGCAAAGGCGAGTCATGGCTGATTTTAGCGCCATCCGTGGTCTGGCCTTCGATCTCGACGGTACGCTGGTAGACAGTGCGCCGGGATTGGCGGCGGCCATTGATATGGCGTTGGCGGAAATGGGTCTGCCGCAGGCCGGTGAGGCCCGTGTTGGCACCTGGATTGGTAACGGTGCCGATGTGCTGGTCCAGCGTGCGCTGCGCTGGGCAGAGGTGGAAGCCACGCCGGAGCGGTGTTTGCAAATGCGTCAACGTTTCGACCATTTCTATGGGCAAACCGTAGAAAGCGGCAGCCGCCTGTTCCCACAGGTAATAGAGACGCTGGCTCAGTTGGCCAAGCTTGGCTACCCGCTGGCGCTGGTCACCAACAAACCGACACCCTTTGTGGCCCCTTTGCTGACGTCGCTCGGCATTATCGACTTTTTCTCGCTGATCATCGGCGGTGACGACGTGGTGGAGAAAAAGCCACATCCTGCCCCGCTGTATCTGGTGTTCGGCAAGCTTGGCCTGCGGGCCGGTGAAGTGCTGTTCGTCGGGGATTCGCGCAATGATATTCAGGCGGCGCAGGCGGCAGGTTGCCCGAGCGTCGGTCTGACTTACGGATATAACTACGGTGAAGCGATCGCCCTGAGCCACCCCGACCGCGTGTTGGAGCGCTTCGCCGATTTGTTGCCCGCACTTGGGCTGTCATCTTTAGAAGATCGGGAAATTTAACTATGAGTAAGCCCATCGTTTTCAGCGGCGCGCAGCCGTCCGGTGAACTGACTATCGGCAACTACATGGGGGCGCTGCGCCAGTGGGTGCAGCTGCAGGACGAGTTTGATTGCATCTACTGCATCGTCGATCTGCATGCCATCACCGTGCGTCAGGATGCACAACAGCTGCGTAAAGCCACCCTGGATACGCTGGCGCTGTACCTGGCCTGTGGTATCGATCCAGAGAAAAGTACCATCTTCGTGCAGTCTCATGTGCCGGAACATACGCAACTGAGCTGGGTGCTGAACTGCTACACCTATTTCGGTGAACTGAGCCGCATGACCCAGTTCAAAGACAAGTCGTCGCGCTATGCGGAAAACATCAACGCCGGTCTGTTCAGCTATCCGGTACTGATGGCGGCAGACATTCTGCTGTACCAGACCAATCAGGTGCCGGTCGGTGAAGACCAGAAGCAGCATCTGGAACTGAGCCGTGACGTTGGCCAGCGCTTCAACGCGCTGTATGGCGACGTGTTCAAGGTGCCGGAGCCGTTTATTCCGAAATCTGGCGCGCGCGTGATGTCGCTGCAAGAGCCGACCAAGAAGATGTCCAAGTCGGACGATAACCGTAACAACGTGATCGGCCTGCTGGAAGATCCGAAGGCGGTGACCAAGAAGATCAAACGTGCGATGACCGATTCCCAAGATCCGCCAGTCATTCGTTACGACGTTGCCAATAAAGCGGGGGTGTCCAACCTGCTGGATATCCTTTCCGGTGTGACCGGCAAGAGCATTGCCCAGTTGGAGGCCGAGTTTGAGGGCCAGATGTATGGTCACCTGAAGGGCGCTGTAGCAGAGGCCGTGTCTGGTATGTTGGTCGAGCTGCAAGAGCGCTATCACCGTTTCCGCAACGATGAGGCTCTGTTACAGCAGGTGATGCGTGATGGCGCGGCGAAAGCCCGAGCTCGTGCGCAGGAAACCTTGGCGAAGGTGTATGAAGCCGTAGGTTTTGTACCGCACCCTTAATGGATGCAGATACAGTCTCAATCCGTTCGCCAGGCTAGGGCGCAGCATGCGGCGCCCTAGCCTAGGTGCGAAACTACAAACTTAGCAACATTGCTCCCAATCTGAAGCGGCCAAAGGGTCGCTTTTTTTATGCTATTTTGCTCAGGTCTGCCGGTGTTTCCTGGCTGGCAAACCAGTTCAGCTTGCTGCGCAGGCTGACGACGCTGCCAACGATAATCAGGCTTGGGCTCTCAGCTTGTTTTGCTAGCTCACCCAGTTGTGCCAACTGGCCTTCGATCACTCGTTGGCGAGTTGAGGTGCCGTTTTCGACCAGCGCCACGGACATCGAGGAAGCCATACCGTGAGCGATCAGCTGCTGCTGGATTTCTGCCGCCTGAGTTAACCCCATATAGAACACCAGCGTTTGCTGCTTGGCGGCAAGCTGTGCCCAGTCCAATCCGCCGTCGGCTTTGGCATGGCCCGTCACCAAACGCACGCTTTGCGCGTGATCGCGGTGGGTGAGGGGAATGCCGCTGTAGGCCGAACACCCCGAAGCCGCAGTGATCCCTGGTACTACCGAGAAGGGAATATCCGCTTCGGCCAGCGTTTCCAGTTCTTCGCCACCACGGCCAAAGATGAAGGGATCGCCCCCTTTCAGCCTGACGACACGCAGGCCTCGCCTGGCCTGTTCCACCAGGATCTGATTGATGTGTTCCTGGGGTACGCAATGGTATCCGGCACGCTTGCCCACAAAGATGCGCTCGGCATCGCGGCGCACCAGGGCCATAATTTCTTCAGAGACCAGGCGGTCATAAACGACCACGTCAGCCTGTTGGATTTGTTGCAGACCTTTCAGCGTCAGCAGGCCAGCATCACCGGGACCTGCACCTACCAGCACCACTTCGCCCTGTTCTTCAGGACGATCGGCGAACAGCTTTTCAACCTGCTGGTTGGCCTGCCGGGTATCGCCGTTGGCCAGGGATTGCGCCAGCCTGTCGTGTACGAACAACCTTTCCCAGAAGCGGCGACGAGCGCCAATGCTGCCAAACTCCTGCTTCACCCGCTGGCGCAATGAACCCGCCAACTGAGCCAGTTGGCCCAGGTGCTGCGGCAGAATGGCTTCCAGTTTTTCCCGTAGCAGACGTGCCAGCACCGGGGCTTTGCCCCCGGAAGAAACGGCCACCATAATCGGCGAACGATCGATAATCGAAGGCATGATAAAGCTGGCGCGTTTGGGGTCGTCCACCACGTTGCAGAACACCTGCCGTTGGTTGGCGCACTGATAGACCAGGGCGTTGACTTCCACCCGATCGGTTGCGGCAATCACTAACCATTTCTCTGCCAGCAAGTCGGCAGAAAACTCACCTGAGACCAGTGTCACCTGGCCCTGTTCGGCCCAGATATGGAATTGCTCACTGAACTCAAGCGAGTTGACGGTTAACTGCGCACCAGCCTCCAGCAGCAGGCGAGCCTTACGTTCAGCGACTTCCCCGCCGCCGACCAGCAGGCAGGCTTTGTGTTGCAGTTGGCAGAAAATGGGTAAGTAATCCATCGGCAATCCTCGGGGAAGTGGTAAACGGGGGCGATCGTTCACCCCCAAAAGCATTATGCGGTTTGGCGAGCAGCTGCAATCTCAGCCTGTGGACGCTGGGCACGTGGCGTGGCATACCAGTAACCGAGGCCCATAAAGACGGCACCAGAGAACATGTTGCCCAGAGTCACCCACAGCAGGTTATGACCGATACCGCTAAGGGTATAGGCTTCGCTGTGGTGGCCGAACCAGGACAGGGCAAACAGCGTCATGTTCGCTACCGAGTGTTCGTAACCGGAAGCGATAAACGCCAGCAAACACCACCAGATGGCGATGAACTTGGCCGCGCCTTCAACACGCAACGCCATCCAGATCGCCAGGCAAACCAGCCAGTTACACAGTACGCCTTTGAAAAACAGCACTTCTGCAGGGGCGGTGGTTTTGGCCAGCGCTACGGTATGCACCAGGCTGGTATCAATCGGCAGCAGGCTACCACCGCCGTAGTAATACATCAGCGCGACCAGCACCGAACCGAGCAGATTTCCTAGCCAGGTTTGTGGCAGTACGGCCCACATCTGGCGCTGCTTGATGGTACCGGCCTTGACGCCCAGCATCAGAAACATGGTATGGCCAGTGAACAGTTCTGAACCGGCGATGATCACCAGCGTCAGTGCGATACCGAAGGTGGCACCCATGACCAACGGACGGATGGACGGATCGACCAGGTTGCCGAGGGTAAAGATCAGGATAATACCAAGGCCGACATAGGCCCCGGCCATAGCGGAGCTGATCCAGAAGCCGAGCGGACTCTCTTTGGCCAGTTTGACGATGCGTGCCGCGTTGGCAGCGCATTTGTTGATGGTGTCGGTGAACATAGATTTCCCTGGAAATAAATAATAAAAAGTGTGTTTGTAATAAGGGTAATGCCGGTCAGTTAGGCAAAAAGAAACGCCCTCACCCTAACCCTCTCCCACAGGGAGAGGGGACCGATCGAGCTAGTTAATTGCTTAGCGTTTTACCTTGCCTTTGTGGTTCTCACTCCCTACTTTCCGTAGCTGCATGGGATAACTACGTGCTCTGGGCAGCTCCCTCTCCCTTTGGAAGAGGGCTGGAGTGAGGGACGAAGGATTACTTAGCCGCCACCTGAACCAGGCCATCGACTACCCGGCTGGCGAAGCTGGCCACAGAGCGGCTCTCATCTTCCAGACAGAAACCGTCGTGCAGGCGGAAATGCTGTTTTTTCAGCGGGCTGGCGACCCACAATTCACCCTGATGCTCGGCAATCAGGCCGCGAGAAAGCACGCTGGCCTGGGCAAACGGGTCGATATTGCTGATGGCAAACAGCCGTTCGTCGGCATAGGGGCGGAATATCGCCACCTGCTGGGTGCCGATCAGCGCACAGACGCCGGTCGCGGGCAGAATATCGGCGATGGGGCAAACGGTGCTCCACTGGCTCATGCGTTGTTCTCCTCGGTTTCCAGCAAGGTGACGGGAATGCGTTCATCCGGGCGTGCTGGGCGATGTTGCTCGCGCTCAGCCACGACCTGAACGTTAGGATCGCGCTGGCTGTTGTTAATAAAGTGAGCGAAACGCACCTGCGATGCAGGATTTTCGACAGTTGCTTTCCATTCGCAGATCACCGCTTCACGTAGGCGGGCAATTTCGGTTTCCAGCTGTGCGTTGATGCCCAGCTTGTCGTCGATAATCACCTTGCGCAGATAATCGATGCCGCCTTCCAGGCTTTCCAGCCAGACCGAGGTACGCTGCAACTTATCGCCGGTGCGGATGTAGAACATCATGAAACGGTCGAGGTAACGCATCAGCGTTTCGTTGTCGAGATCGGCTGCCAGCAGGTCGGCATGGCGCGGTTTCATCCCGCCGTTGCCGCAGACATACAGGTTCCAGCCGTTCTCGGTGGCAATAATGCCAACGTCTTTCCCCTGCGCCTCGGCACACTCGCGGGTGCAGCCGGAAACGCCAAACTTCATCTTGTGCGGAGTACGGATGCCTTTGTAGCGGTGTTCAAGCTGTACGCCAAAGCCAACGCTGTCACCCACGCCATAGCGGCACCAGGTACTGCCGACGCAGGTCTTCGCCATCCGCAGCGCCTTGGCGTAGGCGTGGCCGGTTTCGAAACCGGCGGCGATCAGCTTGCTCCAGATGGCGGGCAGATCGTCTTTCTGCGCACCGAACATGCCGATACGCATCGAGCCGGTCATCTTGGTGTACAGGTTGTATTCTTTGGCAATCTGGCCGACGGCGATCAGACCTTCCGGCGTGATTTCACCACCGGCAGAGCGTGGGATAACCGAGTAGGTGCCGTCTTTCTGGATGTTGCCCAGGAAGTTGTCGTTGGTGTCTTGCAGCGAGGTGTGCTGCGGCTTGAGCACATACTCGTTCCAGCAGGAGGCCAGCAGTGAACCGACGGTCGGTTTGCACACTTCGCAGCCGTAGCCTTTGCCGTATTTTGCCAACAGTTCGTCGAAGGTCTTGATGCCTTCAACCCGGATCAGGTGATATAGCTCCTGGCGAGAATAGGCAAAGTGTTCGCACAGGTGATGGTTAACCTCAATACCCTGTTTGCTCAGTTCGGCATTCAGCACCTGGGTGATCAGTGGAATACAGCCGCCGCAGCCGGTACCGGCCTTGGTCTCGGACTTGATCGCCGCCACGGTATGGCAGCCCATATTCACCGCTTTGATGATATCGCCCTTGCTGACGTCAAAGCAGGAACAGATCTGTGCGGTCTCTGGCAGCGAATCTACGCCGATGGCAGGCTTGCTGCCGGCATGGGCTGGCAGGATCAGGCTGTCCGGATTTTCCGGCAGTTCGATGTTGTTGAGTGCCAGCTGCAGCAGGTTACCGTAGTCGCTGGTATCGCCGACCAGCACCGCACCAAGCAACGTTTTGTTGTCCGCGCTGACGACCAGGCGCTTATACACCTCTTTGCTTTCATCCAGATAGACGTAGCTGCGGGCGCCTTCGGTACGTGCGTGCGCATCACCAATACCCCCAACATCGACCCCCAGCAGCTTCAGCTTGGCGCTCATATCGGCACCCTGGAAGCTGTTTTCACGGCTCAGCAGATGGTCGGCGGCGACCTGAGCCATCTTGTAGCCCGGCGCTACCAAGCCGAAGGTGCGCTGCTGCCAGGAGGCGCATTCACCAATGGCGTAAACGTCCGGATCGGAGGTCTGGCAGTTATCGTTAATCGCAATGCCACCGCGTGGGGCGGTAGCCAGCCCGCACTGGTGAGCCAGTTTGTCCTGCGGACGGATGCCGGTGGAGAAGACGATAAAGTCGACCTCCAGCTCGCTGCCGTCGGCAAAGTGCATGGTTTTGCGTGCGCTTTTGCCGCCGTTGATGATTTCGGTGGTGTTCTTGCCGGTGTGGACTTTGACACCCATGCGCTCGATCTTGCGGCGCAGCTGGTCGCCGCCCATCGGATCGAGCTGTTCTGCCATCAACATCGGCGCGAACTCGATCACGTGGGTTTCCACGCCCAGACTTTTCAGTGCGCCAGCCGCTTCCAGGCCGAGCAGACCACCGCCCACCACTGCGCCACGTTTACTGCGGCGGGCGCAGGATTCGATAGCGTTAAGATCTTCAATTGTGCGGTAAACGAAGCAGTCCTGAGTCTCTGAACCTTTGATCGGCGGGATCCACGGATAGGAGCCGGTCGCCATGATCAGCTTGTCGTAATACACCGTGCGGCCGGTATTGGAGTGGATCACTTTCTCTGCGCGGTTAATGGTGATTGCGCGCTCTCCCACCAGCACTTTGACGCCCTGTTTTTCGTAGAAGCCTTCGCGGACCAGCGAAAGTTCTTCGGCAGTGTGGTGGGAGAAATAGGAGGAGAGATGCACGCGGTCGTAGGCGATGCGCGGCTCTTCACAAAAGATGGTGATGTCGAACTGGTCTTTGTCTGCCTTTTCCAGCAGATCTTCGATAAAGCGGTGGCCGACCATGCCATTGCCGATGACCGCGAGTTGGACTCTGCTCATTATTGCCTCAAAATTCTGATTTCCTGGATGTACCTTATTCCTCCCAGAAGGCAATTTATTGATGCAGGTCAAGTTAGCCTTTATATACCTATAAGGTGGTATATCTATGATTTTTATCGATATTTGATAAGTTGCGGTTTTTACTCAACTTTAGCTGAATCGAGCCAGTTAATGCAAAAAATACTCATTGGGGAGTAGCCGGGGGAAGGAAAGCCAAGCGGTGATTTTGTCAGCTCGTCATTGCCCAGTATGATGAAAGAAATGGTGAGCCGAGCAGAGGTAAAAAATGGCGAACAATCCGGTCAAGTTTATCGATAATCTGCGCCTGAGTGGGCATGAGGGGCTATGGCAGTTGGCCATTGAGCAGGGGCGGATCGCGCATATCATTCCACAGCCTGAGGGTCTGGAGTGGCGCAGCGACGTGTTGGATGCCGAAGGCGGGCTGGCGCTGCCGCCGTTTATCGAGCCGCATATCCACCTGGATACTACGCAAACCGCCGGGCAGCCCGCATGGAACCAGTCCGGCACGCTGTTTGAAGGCATTGAACGCTGGGCAGAGCGCAAAGCACTGCTCACCCATGAAGACGTGAAGCAGCGCGCGTGGCAGACGCTGAAATGGCAAATCGCCAACGGCGTACAGCATGTGCGCACCCATGTTGACGTATCCGATCCTACACTGACCGCGCTGCGCGCCATGCTGGAGGTCAAGCAGGAGGTCTCTCCTTGGATCACGCTGCAGATCGTGGCTTTTCCTCAGGAAGGGATCATGTCATATCCCAATGGGGAAGCCTTGCTGGAGGAGGCATTACGGCTCGGGGCGGATGTGGTTGGGGCTATCCCGCATTTTGAATTCACCCGCGAATACGGCGTGGAGTCGCTGCACAAGGCCTTTGCCCTGGCACAGAAATATGATCGGCTGGTGGACGTGCACTGCGACGAGATTGACGACGAGCAGTCCCGCTTTGTGGAGACCGTGGCCGCGCTGGCATTGAAGCTGGAGATGGGCGGCAAGGTCACCGCCAGCCACACCACCGCGATGCATTCCTACAATGGGGCCTATACCTCAAGGCTGTTCCGGCTGCTGAAAATGTCCGGTATCAACTTCGTGGCCAACCCGTTGGTGAATATTCACCTGCAAGGACGTTTCGATACCTATCCCAAGCGGCGTGGCATCACCCGGGTGAAGGAGATGCTGGAGGCGGGCATCAACGTCTGCTTTGGTCATGACGACGTGTTTGACCCCTGGTATCCGTTGGGCACCGCCAATATGTTGCAGGTGCTGCATATGGGGCTCCACGTCTGCCAACTGATGGGCTATGGCCAGATCGATGACGGATTGGATCTGATCACCACCCACAGCGCACGAACCCTGAATCTGACGGATTACGGTTTGCGTGCAGGCAATAGTGCCGATTTGGTGATCTTACCCGCAGACAGCGGTTTTGACGCAGTACGCCGCCAGACGCCGGTACGCTATTCGATCCGTGCTGGTGCGGTCATCGCGGCCACCCAGCCTGCGCAAACCACGCTGTATCTGGAGCAGGAAGAACAGGTCGACTTCAGGCGTTAGACATAAAAAAAGGGTTCTGCGTTGGCAGAACCCTCATGGGGAAAACTAGCAGCAGTTAGTGCGTGGTATGCCCATGGTTGCGGTGCTTGGTCACAAAACCGAGCAGCAGACACATCACAAACACGGCCAGATACAGGCCGTTGGCCGTAGTCAGCGCGGCATGGACTCCGCTGCTGGCAACGATCGGGCCGGTGACTACGAAGGTCAGCATAGTGCCGATGGTGCCGCAGGTCAGGATAAAGTTGACCAGTTTCGGTGAGGAAACCTTGGTTTGCTGAGAACCGAGCGTGATCAGCGTGGTGTAGATCGCGCTGGAGACGAAGCCCAGAGCCATGATGTAGTAGCTCAGGTACTCAGGATTATCGGTGCTGATAAACAGGTACATGGCACCCGTTGCCAGCGCAGCCAGCACGGTGACGATGCGTTGCAGGTCAAAGAAGCGCAGCACGAAGCTGAACACCCACATACCGATCATGTAAGAAGTCCAGAAATTGCTGACCACCTTGCCCGCCTGGTCGATATTCATGCCGAAGGTTTTGGTGGCGTATTCCGGTACCCATTGGATAAAGCCCAACTGGCCAAGGATGTAGCACAGCGCAGCGATAGCCAGGAACAGCACGCCGATACCCCATTTCTCTTTCACCACCGGCTCGCTGCTTTTCTCCCCTTTGTCACCCAGAACCGGGAACTCGGAACACAGCGTCAGCACGAAGATGGCCAGGTACAGCACCCCAATGCAGGCGTAAACCCAGTACCAGCCAATGCTACGCGCCAGCAGCATTGCGGCGATGATCGGGAAGATCATCCCGGCCATGCTGAAGAAGGAGTCGGTAAACAGCAAGCGTGAACCGCGTTGGCGGCCAGCATACATATGGGTGATCAGGAAGGTGCCGATCGACATGGTGATACCGCTGACCACGCCGAGCACAAACATGCACAGCGAGAACAGGGTCAGGCTTTTGCCTACCATCAGCCCGGCGATGGCCAGCAGCATCAGGATAAAGCCAAAGATCAGCTGACGTTTCAGCGGAATGATTTCCATCAGCCAGGCATTGAGGAAGATTGAAATCAAAATACCCGCGTTAAGGAAGGTAAAGGTATTGCTCATGCTGGAAACCGGCAGATTGAAATACTCTGCGATGTTTCCCATCACCATCCCTGTGACGATCACTAATGCACCGGTCAGCGCATAAGAGAAGAAGCTGATCCAGGTTAGCCGGATGCGGTTGCTGTCATTCATGTATATAGGCCTGATTATCTTTGTTGTGGTTTATACCCGTGGGCCGTCAGGCCGAAACCTGAGATCCCTGGGGTTTAAAGCTGGCATAAGGCCGCAGGTTTTTCCTGGTAAAAACTGGAAAAGATCCCGATCAGGCCACCAGGAGGCGGATCCTAGCATAGACAACGGGAGTTTATGTGACGAGCATCGATTTTTTGATGCAAGAGATGAAAGGTTTTTGGATTTTTATGTGATCAGCTACCGAGTGTGGCGATCGAATCGCGCTGGATGATGGTCGGCTCAAAGCTCACCGGCGCGGTCAGTGGATCTATCAGCAGACGAGCGGCATATTGCGCCATCTCGGTAATGGGGAAATGCACGCTGGTGAGCGCCGGGCGGACAAACGGCGCTCGCTCGCCGCTGTCGTAGCAGATTAGCGAGATATCCTGTGGTACGCGCAAATGCCGCTCATTAATTGCCAGCAGGGCACCAATCGCCATTTCTTCGTTGCAGCAGTAAATCGCCGTAGGCAGCGCTTTACTGCGCAGCAGTTGGTCAGCGCACTGGTAGCCGCTTTCCAGGTCATACACCCCTTCCGGGCAGCCTAGCGGTTGCAGATTGGCGGCCTGCATCGCATTGAGGAACCCTTGTAACCGCTGTTGGCTGGAGGCTCGCTGCACTGGACCGCTGATACAGGCAATGCGCCGATGGCCCGCGTCGATCAACTGCTGGGTAGCAAGCTGGCTGGCGTAAACGTGATCGAAGGTGACACAGCGATCTTCCAGGCCGGGGACCAGGCGATCCAGCAGCACAAAGGAGCGCTGTTCGGCAGCCAACTGGCGTAGCCGATCGTCGCTGAGGCAGCGCACATGCAGGATCACGCCGTCGCAACGCAGGCTGAACAGGCGTTGGATCGCCAGCAGTTCATTTTCCGCACTATTGCGGCCTTGGGTCACCAACAGCTGTTTACCGTTGGACTCGGCTTCGGTTTGGACGAAATCCATCAGGGCACCAAAGAAGCCGCCTCGGTATGAGGTGGTGACCAGGCCCAAGGTGTTACTTTGGCTGGATGCCAACGCCCTGGCCGCCGGGTTGGGGGTATAGCCCAGTTCGGCCACCGCCCGTTTGACCTTCTCGCGGGTGAGCGCTTTGACCTTGTTATCGCCGTTGACCACGCGTGACACAGTCGCGCGGGATACGCCCGCTATCGCTGCGACATCTTCCAGTGTCACCATTTTGCTGCTCCTGATTACGGGCTTATCCCCCCACTTGATCAGATTACAGGAGATAAGTGGGCCCGGCGAGCCGAACCCAATGTTGATGGTTATGCGTTAAACTGCGGCAAATAGGCTTTATTCACCTCCAGCACTTCTTCCAGCAGCGGCTGGGCAATTTGGGCGTTGGCGACCAGGGGATTGGTGACCAGTGCCAGCAGCCCACTGCGGCGATCGCCATGCACGGCGGCTTCTATCGTCAGCCGTTCATAGGCTTTAACCTGCTGGGTCAGCGCATGCATCGAATCCGGCAGTTGGCCAAACGTCAGCGGATGAGCGCCCTGAGCATCGACGATACAGTTGGTTTCTATCACAGCATCGTCTGGCAAACCGCGAATAGCGCCACGGTTTGCGGTATTGACCACTAATTGCGTACCGAGATTGTTGTGAATGGCACGGATCAGCTCCAGCGCCACTTCGGAATAGAAGGAACCGCCACGGAAACTGAGCTGCTCGGGCTTGCTGTCGAGATGCGGGTCTGCATACAGTTCGAACAACTCCTTCTCTACTTTCATCACCTGCTCGGCACGGGTACCACGTTCGGCTGCGGCGGCAATCTCTTCTTCCAGCATCTCTTTGGTCTGGTAGAAATAGCGGTGATAAGGGCAGGGGATCGCCCCAACGGCGCGCAGGAACTCCGGCGGCCAAGGCTCTTCCTTGATGTTGTTCATGGTCAGTGCGGCACCGTCACACAGCATGTCGATCACTTTGCCGGTCACGTCCTTGCCGTTTTGTAGCACCTGGTGGACCCACACCATGTGGTTCAACCCGGCGAATTGCAGCTGCACCTCGGCGTAAGGGGCCTTCAGCATATTGGCGATCATGTGATGCATGCTGATCGGTACGTTACACAGGCCGATGATTTTCGCCTTGGTATAGCGCGAAACGGCTTCGGTCACGATGCCCGCCGGGTTGGTAAAGTTGATGATCCAGGCATCGGGTGCCAGTTGTTCAACCTTGCGGGCGATATTCAGCATCACCGGGATGGTGCGCAGCGCCTTGGCAAAACCGCCAACGCCGGTAGTTTCCTGGCCGATCAGTTGGTATTTCAGCCCCAGGCGCTCGTCGGCGGCCCTGGCAGGCAACTGACCCACGCGGAACTGGGTGAGGACGAAACTGGCACCGCGAATGGCCTCGTCCAGGTCGAAATGCACGCTGACCTTCACCTGCTCCAGGCCGTTACGAGCCAACATTCGCTGGGTTAATGCAGCAATGATCTCGACCTTCTCCCGGCCAGGCTCAACGTCCACCAATGCCAGCTCGGTCACCGGCAACTCTTCAATTCGCAGGATCAGGCCTTCCACCAGCTCCGGCGTGTAGCTGCTCCCGCCGCCAATAATGGCGATTTTTAATGGACTCATGAGCGGGCCTCCTGCAGTGTCTGACGGCGATAAAGTTCGATCATGTCATCTGCCAGATCCTGAATGACCATGGCGTTCATCAAGTGATCCTGCGCGTGTACGGTGATCAGGGTGATGGCCAGCTTGCCGCAGCCTTCGTCCATGCCGATCAGTTGGGTCTGAATGCGGTGGGCCTGCTTCACCGCCTGCTTGGATTCGGCCATATGTTCGGCGGAGCCGGTGAAATCACCGGCACGGGCCTGTTGCAAAGCCATCAGCGCGCTACTGCGGGCGCTACCGGCAAATACCAGTAGCTCCATAATGGTGCTTTCAAAATCCTGGCTGACTTCAGCCATCAGTTCAGTCACGTTATCTCTCCTGTTACTGCGCGGCGGCGGCGTTGCTGGCTTCACGTTCAGCCTCAGCCTGCTCGTGTTCCTGCGCCATTAGTTGTTTTTCATACACCTTGAAGAACGGTAGCCAGATCGCCAGGTCTATCACCATCAGCACCAGCACCAATACGGCGGCACGGATATCCCAGGAGGCGGAGATCATCGCTCCCAGCGGTGCCGGAGCGGTCCAGGGGGCCATCGCCACCATTTTCTCCACCATGTCCCAGTGCAGGGCGAAATAAGCCAGAGTGGCGTTAACCATCGGCACCACAATCAACGGGATAAACAGCGTTGGGTTCATCACCACCGGCGAACCGAACAGCAGCGGTTCATTGATATTGAAAGCCGCCGGAACCACGCTCAGCTTGCCGATGGTGCGAAGATGAATGGAGCGGCTGCGCAGGTAGAGGAAGGCCAACACCAGCGTGGATCCAGAACCGCCGATACAGACATAGAATGACCAGAAGGGCGCGGTCAGCGTTTGGGTCATGGCGGCACCGTTGGCGACCAGCGCGGCGTTGGTCGCCAGGTTAGCCATAAAGATCGGGTTCAGCAGGCCGGTCACGATGTTGTCGCCGTGAATACCGGCAAACCACAGCAGGTTGGCAATCAGCACCGCCAAAAGAATGGCTGGCAACGTATCGCCGACGGAAATCAGCGGCTGGAACACCTGCATAATCGCGGCGGGCAGCAACAGTTGAAATTCGCTCTGCATCAGGAGGCTGACGGGGTAGACCGTCAACAGAATGCCCACCACCGGGTACAGCAGTTCAAACGAACGGGCAATGGCAGGGGGAACCTGTTCCGGCATGCGAATGGTGATGTTGTACTTTTTCAGCAGGCGGATCAGTTCGACCGACCAAATGGCGCAGATCAGGGCGGTGAATACCCCCTGGCCACCCAGAAAATCGAGGGACATCTTGTTGTCGACCTGTGGCGCGGAGGCCAGCAGGAATGCCATCAGCGACAGCAGCGCGGCGGTCAGGGCGTCCATTTTGTAGTGCTTTGCCAGACTGTAGGCGGTACCAATAGAGACAAATACGCTCATCAACCCCATGGTCATAAAGAACGGCATGGTGATGGTGTCCCAGTGCTTCTTGGCGAACCCTAACCAGGCTTGCCCGAAGCTGGAGGTGGTGGTCGCGTCAAACGGCGGGTTGGCGACGATCAGCATGATACTGCCGACGATCAAAAACGGCATGGCGCTGATAAAACCGTCACGAATGGCAATAATATGGCGCTGGCTACCGATCCGGCCAGCCAGTGGCGCGATATGGCTTTCGACCACGCGCATCAGGGAAGCGTATAGGCTCATGGGGGTCTCCGCGGCGTCAGGCGATCAGGCTGAGGGCTTTGTCTAATACCTTGTCACCGCGCAGGGTGCCGTAATCCATCATGTCGATGACGGCAACCTGCAGGCCATGCGGCTCGGCAAGCTGGCTGAAGCGGGCCAGTTCGTATTTCACCTGTGGCCCTAGCAGCACCACGCTAGCGGTTGGCAACTCGGCTTCGAAATCCGCAGCCGCTACCGCCACAATCTCCACGGCCAGCTCGCGCTTTTGCGCTTCGGTTTGCATGCGTTTGACGAGCATGCTGGTGGACATCCCCGCGGCACAGCACAGCACTATCTTCTTCATCATTGCTCTCCAGTATTATTATGGTTATCAGCGCAAATGAGAGCGCTCTCATTTATTTAGCCTAGCTGGATTGCAGAACCAAACCGGGATTTGTGTCGCAAAAAACGATGAAGGGCGAAAATGGGCAAATAATGCGTGATCGGCTTGGCAAAAATCAGTACGGGGATCATACTGTCGGCAGGAAAAAACCGGGCGCACTCAGAAACGTCCGGCAATTGAGTAAATATAGGTAAATGGCTGGCGCTGCCGGGCGCAGCTCTTTAGAATCAAAGCGCTTTCCGTTGTTTGTATCTCAAAGAAAGGACCCGTTCATGTTCAAACGTACTTTAGTGACCTTCGTTGCGCTGTGTTCCCTGACAGCTATGGCACCCGCCGCATTTGCTGCCGGTGAAACCCACGTCATGCTGACCACCTCGGCAGGGAATATCGAATTGGCGCTCGACAGTCAGAAGGCACCGGTCTCAACCAAGAACTTTATTGACTACGTGAACAGCGGTTACTACAACAACACCGTTTTCCACCGCGTGATCCCAGGTTTCATGGTTCAGGGCGGCGGTTTTACTGCGGATATGCAGCAGAAAACCACCAATGCACCGATCAAAAACGAAGCCGACAACGGCCTGCGTAACCTGCGTGGCACCATTTCCATGGCGCGTACCGCCGATAAAGACAGCGCCACCAGCCAGTTCTTCCTGAACGTGGCAGACAATGCATTCCTCGATCATGGCCAGCGTGATTTTGGCTACGCGGTATTTGGCAAGATCGTTAAAGGGATGGACGTGGTAGATAAAATCTCTCAGGTACCCACTGGCAACGTCGGTCCTTACCAGAATGTCCCGAGCAAACCTATCGTGATCCTGTCGGCCAAAGTGCTGCCATAAATCACCCAAGCCGGTCTCTAGCTGGGGGCCGGCCTGCTTTTCCCTCCTGAATGTTTGCCTGCATCACTGTTTTTTTCGATCCCACGTGATTTAATTGCCCGCCTAAAACCAGACCGGATACCCGGCACTTATTTGATCGCCCCCGTTGTTCAGGATGAGCCGTTTTTATGTACGAATTTAACCAGGTGTTACTGCTGCTACAGCAGATGTGCGTGTATCTCGTCATTGCTTATCTGCTGAGCAAGACGCCGCTGTTTATTCCGCTGATGCAGGTGACCATCCGCCTGCCGCACAAGCTGCTGTGCTACGTCATTTTCTCTGTCTCTTATACACATCT
>NZ_LXKR01000014.1:0-671 GCF_001692375.1 Serratia sp. 14-2641
ACGATGCTGTATTTAACCGTTGAGGCAACTTGGCCCGGGCCCGCCGCGCCACCTACAGCAACATACTGGCCAAAGTAGGTATATTCGGCAGTTTGATTGACGATGGTTTTCGGCGCATGGTTGTTATTGCCGGATACCAGGTTGATCGGGCTGTTGGTTTCGCCATTCAGGATTTGTACCTGAACATTTAACGCAGGATTGGTTGCTGAAGTATTTTTCAACCAACCGGTCGCATTATCGATAGCCGGGCTAGTTGGTTCAAAATACACTGAAGCAATCTTACCGTTGGTGCAGTTTAAATCAGTAGGGCCACCCAGTTTGATGGTAAACGGCGCAGGCTTGGCCGTGGCACCGGCAAAGCTTAACTCACTGGCACTGACCGTTTCCAAAGGCACGTTCAGATCAACAGCACCATTTGGCGTCTTATCGTTGATCAGGCAGGTTGCATCAGTGACTTCGCCGGTGAAATTGATATTACCACCCGTTACGGTGATGGCGGCAGAAGCCGGAAGCGCAGCAAAGCCGCCGATAGCCAGTGAGAGAGCCATGACTAATGTGTTTTTTTTCATTGTATATGATCCTTGTTAATTATCCTTAAAATACTCTGAGCGTTACATGGAGTGACATCAGAGCCGTCATTTCACTATGGCAGTGAAAATGCTGTTCCCTTT
>NZ_LXKR01000015.1:0-143287 GCF_001692375.1 Serratia sp. 14-2641
TCCCACCTGACCCCATGCCGAACTCAGAAGTGAAACGCCGTAGCGCCGATGGTAGTGTGGGGTCTCCCCATGCGAGAGTAGGACACTGCCAGGCATCAATTAAGTAGAAAGCCTCATGCGAAAGCATGGGGCTTTTTGCTATGGGTCAAAAACAGAAAATGGCAGTGAAAGCCCCTCACCCCAACCCTCTCCCAGAGTACCAACCGAGAACATCCTGAACACTGGTGAAGGGGGAGAGGGAGCCGTCCGGCATCGTGGATGAGCCCGTACTGCTTCGGGAAGTGGGGGATTTGAATGGAGCCGTTGATGAGCCTGTACCGCTTCGGTAGTGATGGGTAAGAAGAAAGATGGGGGAATGTCAGCGGGCTCGAGCTGTTCCCTCTCCTGGGGTAGAGGGTGAGGGGAAGGGTATGACTCGCTCTGACAAATTAACCTGCCGGAAGACCCAGCAGGCTAACTCTTTGCAGAAGGGCCGAGTCAACCTCAGCCCAAATCAACACCTTAGTGTGCACTCCCCTGCGAAATCCCCAGCCCGGTTTGTGAACGTACAAACTGGGAACGGAATTTCACGCGTTCTTGCTGCCCAACCAACGAATTGTCGGTCACAGAGAAGAACCAGGTACCGATAAAGGCGACCAACATAGAGAACAGCGCCGGATATTCGTAAGGGTAAATCGGTTTGGCATGGCCGAGGATCTGCACCCAAATAGTCGGGCCCAGGATCATCAGGATCACTGCGGTTAACAGACCAAGCCACCCGCCGATCATTGCCCCGCGCGTGGTCAGGCGTGACCAGTACATGGAAAGAATGATGATTGGGAAGTTACAGCTGGCCGCAATGGAGAATGCCAGCCCCACCATAAAGGCGATGTTCTGCTTCTCAAAAAGGATCCCCAGCGCGATAGCTACCACCCCGAGCAACACCACGGTGATTTTGGAAACTTTCAGCTCATCACGCTCGGTCGCCTTGCCATTCTTGATGACGCAGGCATAGAGATCGTGAGAAACCGCAGAAGCACCCGCCAAGGTTAGCCCGGCAACTACCGCCAGGATCGTGGCAAAGGCCACCGCAGAGATAAAGCCAAGGAAGAAGTTACCCCCCACCGCGTTAGCCAAATGCACCGCCGCCATGTTGTTACCACCCAGCAATGCCCCACTGGCATCCTTGAAGGCCGGATTGGCACTGACCAGCAGGATTGCACCGAAACCGATAATAAAGGTCAGGATATAGAAGTAACCGATAAAGCCGGTGGCATAGAACACGCTCTTACGCGCTTCTTTGGCATCGCTAACGGTGAAGAAACGCATCAGGATATGTGGCAAGCCAGCGGTACCGAACATCAATGCCAGACCCAGGGATAGGGCGGATATAGGGTCGGAGACCAGTCCGCCCGGGCTCATAATGGCAAGCCCTTTCGGATGCACCTTCACGGCTTCGGCAAACAGGGTATTGAAGTCAAAGTTGACGGATTTCATGACCATCAGCGCCATAAAGCTGGCACCAGCCAACAGCAGCACGGCCTTGATGATTTGCACCCAGGTGGTAGCCAGCATGCCACCGAACAGGACATACAGCACCATCAATATACCGACCAAGATAACGGCGACGTGATAATTGAGGCCGAATAGCAGCTGGATCAATTTGCCCGCGCCCACCATCTGGGCGATCAGATACAGCGCTACCACCACTAGGGAACCACAGGCTGAAAGTGAGCGGATCGGCTTCTGTTTCAGGCGGTAAGAGGCCACGTCGGCGAAGGTATATCGGCCAAGGTTACGTAGCCGCTCGGCAATCAGAAACAATATGATTGGCCAGCCAATCAGGAAGCCGATGGAATAAATCAACCCATCATAGCCGGATGTATAGACCAGCGCGGAGATACCGAGGAACGATGCTGCAGACATAAAGTCGCCAGCGATAGCCAGGCCGTTTTGCAACCCGGTGATGCGCCCGCCAGCGGTGTAGTAATCCTGACGAGAGCGGGTACGTTTGGAAGCCCAGTAGGTGATGTAAAGGGTGGCACCTACGAACAGCAGGAACATGATGATGGCCTGGATGTTCAGTGGTTGGCGCTGCACTGCGCCACCAATGGCATCGGCATAGCTTAGGCCTGGCAGGGCCAATAGTGTGGCAGCTGAAAGTAGGCGCTTCATTGCTTCACCTCGCGCAGGATTTCAGCATTCAGGCGATCAAATTCACCGTTGGCACGGTAAACGTAGATCCCGGTTAACACGAAAGAAATCACGATCAACCCCACACCAACCGGGATCCCACGGGTAATGGTTAATCCGGGGCCGAGTGGAGTCCCCAGCCACTGAGGATCGAAGGCGATCAGTAAGATAAAGCCGACGTACAGCGCGAGTGTGATCAGTGACAGGAGCCAGGCGAAACGGCTGCGCTTTTGCACCAGCTCCTGAAAGCGCGGGTTTTCTTCAATCCTTTGATAAATATCTTCATTCATCCGAGTTTCTCCAATAGGTATTGAACAAGTACGCCACGCGATACCCTTCCAGCTGGCAAATTGGCGCTCTGCGGGCCACCTTCACCCATCCCAGCCAAATGTCTGGGATCGGCTTTACTGCAGTTGAAAGCTTTCAGGTATACAGGCCGTTCAGCTGCGCATGGCAGACGAACGGCCGGAGGCAGCGCGGATTAGGATGGAACTTTCATTGATTGTTTCTCTTCCAACAGCTTTTCGACTACTGCCGGATCCGCCAGCGTTGAGGTATCCCCCAGGTTGCTGGTATCACCGGCGGCAATTTTGCGCAGAATACGCCGCATAATTTTGCCAGACCGCGTTTTTGGCAAAGAGTCGGTCCAATGGAGAATGTCAGGCGTGGCAATCGGCCCGATTTCCTTACGCACCCAGTTACGCACTTCGGCATACAGTTCCGGCGTTGGCTCTTCCCCATGATTCAGGGTGATATAGGCATAAATCGCCTGACCCTTGATGTTATGCGGAATACCCACCACCGCGGCCTCGGCAATTTTGGGGTGAGATACCAATGCGGATTCAATTTCGGCGGTGCCCAGACGGTGGCCGGAAACGTTCAGCACGTCATCGACACGCCCCGTGATCCAGTAATAGCCATCTTCGTCACGGCGTGCGCCGTCACCGCTGAAGTACATGCCTTTAAAGGTAGAGAAGTAGGTTTGCTCGAAGCGGTCATGGTCACCGTACAGAGTTCGAGCCTGGCCCGGCCAAGAATCGGTGATCACCAGGTTGCCTTCGCAGGCGCCTTCCTGCGGTGTGCCCATATTGTCGACCAATGCCGGTTGCACGCCAAAGAATGGGCGAGTGGCGGAGCCAGCCTTCAGCTCGGTAGCACCTGGTAGCGGGGTGATCATGAAGCCACCGGTTTCGGTTTGCCACCAGGTATCAACGATCGGGCATTTTGCGTTACCAATCTTGTTGTAATACCACTCCCAGGCCTCTGGGTTGATGGGCTCACCCACGGAACCCATAATGCGCAGCGAATCGCGTTTGGTGCCTTCGATTGCTTTGTCGCCTTCGGCCATCAGGGCGCGGATTGCCGTTGGTGCGGTATACAGGATATTGACCTGATGCTTATCCACTACCTGTGACAGACGGTTTACGCCTGGGTAGTTCGGCACGCCTTCAAACATCAGCGTAATGGCACCGCAGGCCAATGGGCCATATAACAGGTAGCTATGGCCGGTAACCCAGCCCACGTCGGCGGTGCACCAATAGACATCGCCATCGTGGTAATCAAAGACGTATTTGAAGGTCAGCGCGGCGTAAACCAGATAGCCCCCGGTGGTATGTACCACGCCTTTCGGTTTGCCGGTTGATCCGGAGGTATAGAGGATAAACAGCGGATCTTCCGCGTTCATCTCTTCCGGTGGGCAGTCGGCAGATACGCCTTCGGTCAGCTCATGCCACCAGAGGTCGCGCCCTTCTTGCCAGTAGCCCGGCTTACCGGTGCGTTGGAAGACCACTACGTTGTTGACGCTTTTCACCCCTGGGTTCTTCAGCGCATCATCGACGTTCTTTTTCAGCGGTACCGCGCGACCAGCACGCAGCCCTTCATCAGCGGTGATCACCAGTTTGGAGTTGGAGTCGATAATACGGCCCGCTACGGCTTCTGGGGAAAAGCCTCCAAAGATCACCGAGTGCACGGCGCCAATGCGCGCACAGGCCAGCATGGCGACGGCGGCTTCAGGCACCATTGGCATATAGATGGCCACCACATCGCCTTTTTTCACCCCGAGCTTTTTCAGCACGTTGGCGAACTGGCAGACATCGTGGTGCAGCTGTTTGTAAGTCACTTTGGCTGATTGGGTAGGATCGTCACCTTCCCAGATGATGGCGGTTTGGTCGCCGCGTTCGGCCAAGTGGCGGTCCAGGCAGTTCGCCGCCAGGTTAAGGGTACCGTCTTCAAACCAGCGGATGCTGATATGACCAGGATCGAAAGAAGTGTTCTTCACTGAGGTATAGGGCTTGATCCAATCGAGGATCTTGCCGTGCTCGCCCCAGAATGCCGCTGGGTCTTGTACAGATTGTTGATAATACTGCTGGTATTGCTCCGGATTGATCAGGGCACGATCTGCAATTGCAGAAGGAATGGCGTGTTTGTGCAGTTGGCTCATGGTTTTTCTCCTTAGAATTGTTAATGATATGTCAACTGATGGTTAAGTATAGTTTGCCATGACGGTTTGTTTCTTTTTTGGGCGGCAGATCACGCAACGAAGATGTTGATTTGTAATAGTTACTGTCGTAATTGTGTTGTGTAACTGTTTGGTTGACGGTGAAAAGACGGTAATGGGCGTATTTCTGTTAAAAAAGTTTTTAGATAACTAAAAATATTAAGCGTGAGGCATCGGCTTGAGGGGGCAGGAAACAATAAGGCCGAGGTGATATTTTACAGCGAATGGGATCTTATTAAGGGCTGCTATAAATACTCAGCGCAATTGTTAACCCCAACCTGTCGGAGGCTTATTTTTTCTGCCTTTATTATGTTGGTTTTTTTGAAAATACAAACAAGAGGTCTGGTGAATGATTTTGTGGTTATTTATTAGTTATGTGAATCATATCGAGAGTTGTCTTGGTCTATTAAAGGGTCTCAGATGATGACTTTATTTTCTTTTATAAAACCTTTCATTAACAATAAAGAAACATTTTTTTAGACTAAATATGCAAATGAAATGACAAATCACGCACTTTTATTTGGGTTAAAAATCATCCTATCCTATCGGCTATTGTTCCGCTCAAGCTAAAATTATGTTTTTTAGAACAAGTAATTATGTTTCGATACGTTTTTTGTTTGTTGGTTTTTTGCTGGTGAAACGGACAAAACAGAGATGAAACAAGGCTTGCAGAAGCCCGCCTTCAGATGGTACAGATTCATACTGCGTTACACCAAGGGCAGTTGGCGCAGAGGTTCACAAACATAAGCCTGCAATAAATGATTAAGTATTCCTTCCGGAGCCTAGGTGCTTTTTAACACGTTGGCACGGAGTCTTTGAGGACTTTTTGGGTATGAAAAATGTAAAAATCAGCCTGGCCTGGCAAATCCTGATCGCGTTGGTATTGGGTATTATCCTGGGCGCAGTGCTGCATAATCAAACAGAATCACGTGAGTGGATGGTCAGTAATATATTGAGCCCCGCCGGTGATATCTTTATTCGTTTGATCAAGATGATCGTGGTGCCTATTGTTATTTCCACGCTGATCGTCGGTATTGCCGGTATTGGCGATACCAAAAAGCTGGGCCGCATTGGATTGAAAACCATTATCTATTTTGAAGTGATCACCACCATCGCGATCGTCGTGGGTGTGACATTGGCTAATGTTTTTCAACCCGGGCACGGCATTGACATGTCGGCGCTGACCGCGGTCGACATCTCACAGTATGAAAAAACGACGGAACAGGTGCAAAGCGGCTCACATAGCCTGGTGGCCACCATCCTTTCGTTAATTCCTTCTAACGTGTTCTCGTCGATGGTCAAAGGCGACATGTTGCCGATCATCTTCTTCTCGGTGCTATTTGGGCTGGGGCTGTCTTCCTTGCCGAAAGAGACCAAAGAGCCGTTGCTGAAGGTGTTCAAAGCGGTGGCTGAGAGCATGTTCAAAGTGACCCACATGATCATGCGTTACGCCCCAGTCGGGGTATTTGGCCTGATCTCGGTCACGGTAGCCAACTTCGGTTTTGCTTCGCTCTTGCCGTTGGCCAAGCTGGTGGTGCTGGTTTACTTCGCCATCGCCTTTTTTGGTTTGGTGGTTCTGGGGGCCGTTGCGCGACTGTGTAACCTGCGTATCTGGACGTTGATCCGCATCTTGAAAGAAGAGCTGATCCTGGCTTACTCAACGGCCAGTTCGGAAACCGTGTTGCCGCGCATTATCGAAAAGATGGAGGCCTACGGAGCGCCAAAATCCATCACCAGTTTCGTGGTGCCTACCGGCTACTCTTTCAATCTGGATGGTTCTACGTTGTACCAGAGTATTGCCGCTATCTTTATTGCACAGCTATACGGTATTGAGCTGTCGCTGGGGCAAGAGATCATTCTGGTTCTGACGCTGATGGTGACCTCAAAAGGGATTGCCGGTGTGCCGGGTGTCTCCTTTGTGGTGCTGTTGGCGACCTTGGGCAGCGTGGGTATTCCGCTGGAAGGTTTGGCGTTTATCGCCGGCGTTGACCGTATCCTCGATATGGCGCGTACGGCTCTGAACGTGGTGGGCAATGCGCTGGCGGTCTTGGTGATTGCCAAATGGGAACACCAGTTCGATCGTAAAAAGTCGCTGGCTTATGAACAAGAGTTCCTGGCCAGTAAAGTGACTCCTGCCAATCAGGCTTAAGTCGCTCTATCTCTTGCTCTCAAAACCCGCCGTCGGCGGGTTTTTTTATTGAATGATGGCTAAATTCCTTCAATACTGGCGCTCTCTGTAAGGCCTGCTCAGGATGAGATTTGCCCCATGAAAAGATATGCGCTGTTGCTGGTGCTGTTATCCCCCTATGTTCAAGGGCAGACGCTGGATGCCAACGATCCGCTACGGCGTGTCATTCTGGATCAGATGCGTGCCAATATCGGTTATCCCACCGATATCCAGTTTGTGGTTAAACAGCTGAGCGTTTCCGGCTCGCAGGCCTATTTCTGTGCCACCGCTAAAACCAATGACGGCAGCGGTAGTGCCAAAATTAACGGCAAAACGGTGGTCTACGATCGTGAATTGCAGCAGTCAGCGGAAGGCTTCTGGACGACGGTGAGCAATTTTGACTCCTATGTCGACTCACCGGCGCAGGCCCAATGCCATAGCACTATTCAAGATGAACCCGCAGCGAACGGGTGCCAAAACGTCGGCCTTTATGATGCGGAGCGTAAACCGTTGCTGGACGCGGTCCGGCGCAGTTATCAAGGGGGGATTGCCCAACCCAGATTTGTGGTTTCTCACCTGTGCTCAACCGGCAAGATGGCGTATTTCTGCGGGCGACTGGAAGGGGAAGAGAGCCAGGATCGGCAAGGGATGAATTACTACGATGCTGTTATGGCCAAAGATGCCAAGGCAGAGTGGCAGGCGCTGATGGTTGAGAGCAAGACCGTGGAGAAGTGCAACTTCAGTGGGCCAGCCTCGGCGATCACCGAACAAAAGCTGTTGGATGCAGTGAAGCAGCCACTCCTCTCGGTGGCTCCTCAGGAGATCGATGACGACCTCAAGGTTGAGATGCTCACCCAGTTCCAGCTATTCCAACAGGCGTTCAAGACGGCCGATATGGCCTATTTAAAGGCGCATATTGTCTTCCCACTTGATAACGTCGCTGACACCTTCCTGGCAGGAACGCCTGATGAACATCAACAGAGCATTACCCCTGCGTTGTTTGACCACTATGCGCAGCAAATCAGGGATGGTCTGAAGGAAATACCGCTGCTGGGGGTCAACCTCACTAAAAAGCAGGTGACTGATTTCCGTGTGAATTCATTAACCCCGCTGGAGCAGGCCAGAAAATACTTCCCAGCAGAGGAGAACGGGCAGTTCTATTACAATGATGGGGCGAAGAAAGTGCTGGTTGAAGGCACCTGCGATTCGGTCGGCTCGGGTGATTTTGAGGACGGAACGCTTGCCGTATTTATCGGCACGGGTTCCAACCTGCTGATCCCTGGGTTGTCAGAAGCCTGTGAGGGAGGTATGCGTGTAGAGTTTACTCTGCAACAAGGCACGCTGATGCTGACCAGAATTGATTTTGTCGGTTAAGCCGCTTACCAACCTAATCAATCTCTCACTTGCGCTGCATGAACTTACGCAGCGCTATCATGCCGGTCATCAAGATGGCTCCTGGCAACCAAACCCACAGTAATTCCGACATGATCACCGCATGCCCAGCAGGAGTCAGGTATTTCTCGAGGCTAAACGGCGCTACGCGGATCACCTGCCAGGGCGCAAAGAAACGCTCGTCACTCCATGGCCACAGCCAGCCGACGCCTTTGCCTCCTGTTGTCACCGAATCCAGCAAACTATGGGATAACAGCGAGATAAACAGGAACAACCAGGTCTTGACGGGGTTAGCCTTGAACCAGCGGTAGAACAGCAGTGCCAAGCTAGGCATCAGGAATGCAAACAGCAGTGAATGCGTGAAACCGCGATGACCAAACTGATTGCCGTAAGCCACGCCGAATTTAAACGCTAATACGTCGGCATCCGGCAGCATAGAAAGAACCACGCCAGCGAGCAGCAAGCGGGGCGGTATGATTTTCTGGCCCAGCCCTAAACCAAGGCATAACGGCACTGCGGCGTGGGTAAAGATCGTCGGCATAACTCTCTTCCATGATGAGGGGTAACAATTTGCTTATTATGGCATAGCCATATCCGGCCGATCGCCACTTCGCTGCACCATCGAAATAATGATGCCGAATAACTCTTCCTTAGCCTGGGCTGCCGTAATCGCACCACAGCTGGTGGCGTAGGATAGCCCTTCCGCAGAGCCGAGCATACCCCATAGCGCGGCGTCCTGAAGCTGGTTATCGCAGCAGAAGGGGGCAAAGATCTGGCGGCATTTCTCGATGAACACCACGGCGTAATCATTCCTGATTTTCTCAAGCTCGGGAGTACCGGCTAGTGCAGCCATGACGCTAGGCATCTCACGGCCTTGTAGCAACACGCACTCAATGTAGGAAGTGGCAATGACCGAGGATAAGGCTTCTAGCTCCGGCTTGGTATTCTGGATAGCTTCATCCATCCGCGCAGTTTGACGACTATCAAACTCTTGATACAGCGCGGCAAACAGGCCCGAACGGTTGGTGAAGTGATCATACACTACCGGCTTGGTGACGCCCGAGCGTTCTGCCAGGTGGCCGAGCGTCAGCGCTTCGGTACCTTCTTCATTAATGATTTCCCATGCGGTTGTCAGCAACTGCTGATAACGCTCTTCTCTCGATAGCCGAACTCGTGAATGTGGTTTGGAGATCATGGCAATATTTACCCGTTGACAGCGCTATATACTAAAGGTAACTTACCGACGGTAACTTACTGTTGGTATATAGAGTACGTTTTATACCTTGCCCTGACAATAGGAGCCGCCCCAATGCACGCGCTAATCGTTGTGTCTCATCCTCTCGATACGTCATTAACTCATGGTGTTGCAGCAGCCATTGCCGAAGGGATAACGGCAGCCGAGCCCGCCCATACGTTTGAAATTGCCGATCTTACCCAGGAAGGTTTCAATCCGGTGTACGGTGCCGCTGATATCGCCGCATTTTTAAAAACGGCCACCGTTCCAGCGGATATTCTGGCAGAACAGGCACGAATTGATGGTGCGGATGCCCTGGTTCTGGTGTTCCCAATCTACTGGTGGAGTATGCCTGCCTTGCTTAAGGGGTGGGTAGACCGCGTGTTTTCCAATGGCTGGGCTTATGAAGAGACGGCAGATGGGGCAGTGGTCAAAAAACTGGGGCATTTACCGGTTCATCTGGTTGCCCTGGGGGCGGCAAGCAAAGGCGTCTATGACCGGCATGGTTTTACCGATGCCTTTAACGCGCAGATAACACACGGTATTTTTGATTATTGTGGCGCTTCGGTTAAGACATCTGAAATGCTCCTGCTGCCAGAACTGGGGGAGCCTAAGGCTTACCTCGATGCAGCGCGTAACATTGGCAACGGCATCTTCCGGTCAGCATAAAGGAACTAGCTGGCCCTCAAACCATTGAGGGCCAAACTTGGCAGCGATCATTTAATTCCCAGCCGTTTTGCCAGGCGGTGCAGATTCCCACTATCCAGACTAAGTTTACGCGCCGTGGCCGCCCAATTTCTATCGCAGCTTTCCAGCGTTTTCTGGATCACATCGCGTTGAAATTGTTGGGTCATCGTGGCCAGATCGGCTTCTGTTACTGGCTCGTAGATGTCGTTATTAATCCTTTCCGCCATGGGTTCCACGTTTACATTAAGGTGCGTAGGCAGCAGCTCCAGATCGGCGTGGTTTTGCGTCGCGCGCGCTACTATCGCGGCTCGGTAAATAGCGTGCTCCAGTTCGCGAACGTTACCTGGCCACGGATACTGCTCCAGCGTAGATAACGCCGCCGAGGTAAGAGTTAATTGCGACAGACCCAGCTTGATACGGCAACGCTCGCAGAAGAAACCAGCAAGCAGGGCTATATCACCAGTGCGCTCACGCAAGGGAGGCACGGCGATGGGGAATACGCTCAGCCGGTGGTACAAATCTATCCTGAACACCCCGTCAACCGCCGCTTGTTTAAGATCACGGTTGGTCGCGGCCAGAATGCGCACGTTGACGCGCTTCACCCGGTCATCGCCAACGCGTTGCAGGTCGCCATATTGGATCACCCGCAGCAACTTGGCTTGCAGAGAAAGAGAGAGCTCTCCAATCTCGTCGAGGAACAAGGTTCCCTCATCGGCCAACTCAAACTTACCGATACGATGTTGGATGGCTCCGGTAAACGCGCCTTTGACGTGGCCGAATAGCTCACTTTCTGCGACGTTTTCCGGCAGTGCGGCGCAGTTGAGATACACCATTGGCTTGGCGGCTCGCGATGATTTTCGATGAATGGCTTGCGCCACCAGTTCCTTCCCCACCCCGGTTTCACCTGTAATCAACACGTTGAGATCGGAGTTGGCCACGATACCGATTTCCTGTTTCAGTTGGCGGACGAGCGGTGAAAGCCCAATCATCTCATCGCTGTGCTTGGCACTGTTGATGTGTTGTTCTGCCAACGGTGACAGCGACTGTTTTTCCAACATCTCCACCAGCAGAGCGTTATTGAGTGCACCAGCGGCCAGTGCGCCAATCAACCGGAGCTCTTCGTCACTGAAGCGATCGAACTGCTGCGGGTTCATGCTATCGAAGGTTAAGGCACCGATTAAATCCTGCCCCGCGAACAGGGGTAATCCGATGCAGGCATGCACTTTCAATTGGCCATGGCCGGGGATCAAGCCGTCGTAGGGATCGGGTAAATCGCTGTCAGACGGGAAACGTACCAGGTTGCCAGCACGAGCGATGGCTTCCAGCCTAGGATGTGCGTCAAGAGCGAAACGGCGGCCCAATACATCTGGCGCCAGGCCATCAATGGCCAAGGGGCGGAACTGTTGCCCTTCAAAGCGTAGCAAAGCGGAGGCATCGCAACGTAACAGCGTTCTTAAGCTATTGATTAAAAATTGGAAGCGATCGCGCTGTGTGAGGCCATTTTGTAAGTCTATTGCGATGGTGGCGAGCGACTGGATCGAGAGAGGCATGATTGTCATTCCGACACTGGATTGTCATAAAGACAATTTTATCCTGATGTCAATTTGACATCAATTATTAAAAAATAGATATAAAACAATAAAATAAAAACTGGCATGCCCTTTGCTCAATACCACTATCTCAACGTAATGATTAATCGCAAGGTAACGAGCATGGCAATCCAGGTAAAAAACAACATCCAGTGGGTCGGGCAACGTGATTGGGAAGTACGTGATTTTCACGGCACGGAATATAAGACCCTGAAGGGCAGCAGTTATAACAGTTATCTGATCCGTGAGGAAAAAACGGTATTGATTGATACGGTGGATCACAAGTTCAGCCGCGAGTTTGTCCAAAATCTGTCGGCCGAGATCGATCTGCAAACGCTGGACTACATCATTATCAACCATGCGGAAGAAGACCATGCCGGTGCGCTCAGCGAACTTATGGCACAGATCCCCAATACGCCGATTTACTGTACCGCAAATGGCATTGACTCAATAAATGGCCATCACCACCATCCCGAGTGGAATTTCCAGGTGGTGCATACCGGTGACAGTCTGGATATCGGCAATGGCAAGCAGCTGATCTTTGTCGAAACCCCGATGTTGCATTGGCCAGACAGCATGATGACCTATATCACCGGTGATGCGGTGCTGTTCAGCAACGACGCTTTTGGCCAGCACTATTGCGATGAGCATCTGTTTAACGACGAGGTCGATCAGAATGAACTGTTCGAACAATGCCAACGTTATTACGCCAATATCCTGACTCCCTTCAGCCGCTTGGTCACGCCAAAAATCACCGAAATTCTCGGGTTTAATTTGCCGGTGGATATGATTGCCACTTCGCATGGCGTGGTGTGGCGCGATAACCCAACGCAAATTGTGCAACGCTATCTGGAGTGGGCAGCAGACTACCAAGAAGATCGCATCACCATTTTCTACGACACCATGTCGAATAATACGCGCATGATGGCGGATGCCATTGCGCAGGGGATCAATGAAATCGATCCCCGCGTGGCGGTAAAAATCTTCAACGTGGCGCGCCATGATAAAAACGAGATCCTGACTAACGTCTTTCGCTCCAAAGGGATCCTGGTTGGCTCATCGACCATGAATAACGTGATGATGCCAAAGGTTGCCGGGCTATTGGAAGAGCTTACAGGCCTGCGCTTTCGCAACAAAAAAGCCTCGGCTTTTGGCAGCTATGGTTGGAATGGTGGGGCCGTCGATCGTATCCAGACCCGGTTAATGGACGGTGGTTTTGAAACTACGCTGGCGTTAAAGGCCAAATGGCGGCCCGATGGTAATACGTTGGAAATTTGTCGTCAGCATGGCCGCGATATCGCCCGCCAATGGGCCATTTCTCCTCTGCCAACAGGGAAAACGGTTTCCACAGATACCCCCACAGTGGCATCAACCACTCCGGCCCCCCTAAGTACTGAAAGCGCCGATTTGGGGCCATGCATGCAGTGCAGCGTCTGCCTGTGGGTTTACGATCCGCAGCAAGGTGAGCCGATGCAGGATGTTGCTCCAGGAACGGCTTGGCAAAACGTGCCAGACGATTTTCTCTGCCCGGAATGTGCGATGGGTAAAGAGGTCTTTGACACATTGAAGCCGGAGGCCAAATGAATCACGGTATCCTGATCGTTGGCTCTGGATTTGCGGCCCGCCAGTTGGTTAAAAGCCTGCGCAAGCAAGACGCTAACGTGCCGATTAGCCTGATTGCTGCGGACAGCTGCGATGAGTACAACAAACCAGAGCTGAGCCACGTCGTCAGCCAGAATCAATCCGCGGAGGCATTGACGCGGCAAACGGCGGGCAGCTTTGCGGAACAGTACCGCGTTACGCTGCATCCGAACACCCGAATCACCGCGGTGGATACCCAGCAAAAAACGGTAAGTAGCGATGAGCAGTGCTGGCCATACGATAAGTTGGTGCTGGCCATGGGGGCCTCGGCCATCGTGCCGTCAGTGCCGGGCCATCAACATATGCTGACGTTGAACAGCCAGCAGGAATACCGCCGCGGTGAAAAGGCGTTGTTACAGGCGCAACAGGTGTTGATCCTGGGCGGTGGACTTATTGGCTGTGAACTGGCCATGGATATGTGCCGGGCGGGCAAGCGGGTGACGCTAGTCGACAGGGCCTGTAGTTTGATGTCGACGCTGATGCCGGTTGAGGCCAGCAGTGGCTTACAGCAGCGTTTGCAGCAGATGGGCGTAGAACTGGTATTCAACCAACAATTAACGGCTGTTGAGCCACGAGATAATGGCATGCGGGTCACGCTGAACCCTCGGCGCGAGTTGCTGGTGGATGCGGTGATCTCTGCTATTGGGTTACAGCCGAATATTGCCTTGGCACAGCAGGCTAATTTGCAGGTTAACCGGGGCATCCTGGTTGATCGGTACTTGCAGACGTCGGCAAAAGACGTTTATGCGCTCGGTGATTGCGCTGAAATCGATGGCCAGCTAATGCCTTTCCTGCTGCCCATCCAGTTCAGCGCCATGGCTCTGGCGAAAAATCTGTTGGGGATGGCCGAGCCAGTGAAATTCCCCGCCATGTTGGTCAAGGTAAAGACGCCCGATCTGCCTCTGCATCTGGCGGGTGAAACCCAGCGCCAGGATTTGAGTTGGTCAATCACCGTCGATCCTCAGGGCATGATTGCCAAAGGGAGGGATCAACAGCAACAACTACGAGCGTTTATCGTCAGTGAAGATCATATGAAGCAGGTGTTTGGACTGTTGAAAGCCCTGAATGCCTGAGTGCGTTTGGTTCAGGTGGGTAGGGATGCCCACCTGATGCAATGCCCCGGTATCGGGGCTTTCTTTAAAGATGACGGAGGATATGCAGAATGTCATATTTCTATGTTCATAAATATAATTGTTATTTTACAGTCTGTTAAGGTTTTCTCTGCAACGTAACACAGACTGCTGCTACGCAACCCAGGATCATCCGTACTGCTTAATAGTAATTAATCATGAAGGTCACTGCCGCATCCGCTTTCCCCGGCGTTATTTGATCGCCGGTCTGTATGTATCTAGCCACCAGTGGCAACGTCTGCGTGGTCGCATCATTATTGACCATGTTAAAGCTTCTGCTACCAGCAAAATTGACCAGGGCAGGGGATGCATCATTGACACTACCATAGGCCATTTGAATACCTACCCCCGTAGCACTTTCCGCTCCAGTCTTAATCCCTAAAATCCCTTTGGCATTATCAATAATAGCGGTATTGGGGGCCAATTTAAGCTCCAGTGAATTAGAGGTGGAGCTGCTTGTTGGATTCCCCACGCTGGTATAACTTCTTACCTGAAACTTGGTACCGTGGAATCGTGGGCAATTAGTCAAACGTATTGATGCATCCTTCCAGGTAGAGGCAGAAGCAGGCCCCTTAAAGTTCTGAGCGATATTGACGGTTCCCATCGCTACATTCACATCTGGCGTTTGGCAAGTTTGTGACACTATATTGATGCTACCTGAAAAATTGATCGCGTTTAAACTCAGTGGAGAGCCCCCCGTTGGGGTCGCTTGCACAGAGATGCTAGGTAAATCACTACCCCTGATCGTACCTGGTGACACCGGCCCAATCTTAATCAATGTCAGATCAAATTCTGTACCAACCGTTGCCGTAAAGGGCACATTACTGCCAACAGGGATGGTTTGTCTGTCAGTTGGAAATGCCCTTCCCCAATAAGACACGACAGCCCCTATACCAGGTACACCTGTTTCATAAACCTGTCCTGGATAGGGTGAACCATTCCAGGCTGATAGAGGTTTTGGCGTGCTGGTAGTCACGTATCTTGCCAGTACGCTGTAACTGGTTGGTGACGAAGTACAAGTAAACGTGGGCGAAAGTGCGTTTCCTGCTGTAGCGTTGCCACCGACATAATGTGAAAGCAGTACGGTTCCATTCGGCGTATCCGGCCCAACGGTAATATTCTGAGCTTGCAGAGGTACCGTAGCTACCAACCTATTATTCCCAGCAGCAAACGAACAGGTTGCTGCACTCGCGCTATGTGTATAGATTGCCGCCATACCCAGCAGCAGTGCTATCAGACTCATTTTATTGATTAATATACTCATTTCTCTACCTTACGAACCGCTATATAAAAGGGTTTTATCGCTGCTGTTATGGGGCAATTAGCCTGATACACGTTGTGCTGAGCTGGTTTGGCACACCGAGTTAAATTGCTGAATAGCGTTCTGTGCATTGCTCTTTGCCTGTGGTATTAATCGGTAACCCAGGCTGCATTGCATTTCACGCCCCTCACCCCATTTCACTGTCAACTGCCCTTTATCCTGCGCCACACGCGCATGTACTTGCCCGCCTTGCCCCACGGAACCGACGCTGTTGCCCTTGCTATCAAATACCTCAGCGCCAAAGATCAATGGTTCACCTAGATATGTGGCATCGATCAGAATAGGGGTCCCTTTCTTGGTCTCATATTTCACTTTGACTACCGCACCCGCATGAGGAACGACTCTCTGCCGGGTGTTATCCAGCTCGACATTGGCAGAAGAGCCTTTCGGATCGATGCTGACGTCATTCAACTGATAGGCATTCAGATACGGTACTAGCGCATAACCACGGGAATCGATGGTCACGTTCTGATAAGACGACACACCAGCCCCCTCCGCCCCTTTGGCTTCAACCAGGGCATAAGTCTCCGAGGTATAGGGGGTAAAGGTCACGCCGCCGGAATGCCCGATCACTGTCCCGCTCATACCTGCCGCCATGCTGCTATAACCTTTGCCTGTGCCGTAGCTTCCGTTTACCGCAGTTGCTGAGTTGTTATAGCTACCGCTGACCGAGCCACTGCTACCCATTCCCTGGTTGGCATTCATCGCCGTTACTGCATAACCCAATTGACTCTGCTCACCTGCCGTACCGGTAATACTGACCTGCTGGCCGTAACGGCCACTGCTGTCGTGGGAAAGATCCGTGCGCAACTGAGGAGTATGCATCCTGTCTTCACGACCCAGCGGCAAGCTAAAGCTGAGCAGATAATTATTCTGGTTATTTCCCAGGCTGGAATAGCTGCGGTTGGCACTGATGCTATAGCTCAAGCGCTGGTATTGGTTGCTGTAACCCACCTGAAATTGCTTCTCGCTACCTTCTCTATTCCAATAGTTCTGCATTGAACCACTTATATTCAACTGCCCCCAGCCTTCAGCCAGCCCCTGTCCTGCCGTGACGGTGAAACGATTTTTGGCACGTGATACCGATTCAGGAGAATCCCCCCTGGTTACCGCATCACGGCTTTCCATGGCGGTCATAAAATCCAGATAACCGTCTGAGGAGAAGCGTGACGCCGCCAGCGACAGGTTACTATTGGTTTCAGCAATCACTTTGCTGTAACTGAGGTGATAACTCTGCCCCTTAAAGGTTTTACCAAGTTGCTCATCTGCCTTATTTTCTACCTGAGCACTCGCCTGTGTGACGTCAAAAGCCACGGCTCCGATGGGGGTACCAACGGCAGCACCTACCTGCAATGCGGTATAGCCCTGGCTTGCCTGTAAACCGGTGTAACCGGTGATGGTATTGGTCAACCCACGCTGATAGGTCAACTGATAGAGCTCGGGGTTACTACGCAGATTGTCGCTGCGTAATCTGCCAGCGGTAACGGCGTAGTGTGATGAGCCTGGGCGCAACAGTTGCGCCGCAGATGCATAGGGTACCCGGAAGCGTTGCTCAGTGCCGTCCGCTTCACGCACCGTCACCTCCAGGTCGCCACCATACCCGGTTGGATACAGATCGTTGATCAGAAACTCACCGGGCGTGACCGTGGTTTCATAGAGCACCTGATCGTTCTGGCGTACCGTCACTCTGGCATTGGTACGCGCAATCCCTCTGATATCTGGCGCATAGCCGCGTTGTGAGCCTGGCAGCATACGTTCATCACTGGTCAGTTGCAGGCCGGTGAAAGGCAAGGTGTCAAACAACTGCCCGTGCGTATTGGCTTGTCCAACGACTGCGCGGCCCATGATTTGCGGAATATCCCGCTGAAAATAGGTGTTGCGGTTGCTATATTGCGCAGGCCCGTTCTCCATCCAGTTGTAAGCACCGTTATGCCGCAAATACCAGGCGTCAATATTCAACCCTGCGTTCACCCCGGCATACAGTGAGTTAAAGGTTTCGCCTCGTGACTCACTGGAATATCCATTCACGTTATAACCGAACATCAGGGCAGCAATACCGCTGTCCCACAATTCCGTGCTGACGCTGCCACGTGCTGATTTCAACATATAAATCTGAGGGATCAGTAAATCCAGACGCTGTTCGCTGCTGTCAAAATTAACTTGGGCGTCAGGTAATTTACGTTGCAGATCGACACATTGCACTGCTGTATCTGTAGTGTTTAAAACTTCCGCCGGTAATTTCTCATAATCAAAGGCGATGTTTTTTATTATTTCAGTGGTCAAACATGGATAAACCGATTTGTCTTCACGTGACTTAAATTCAATTTCTTTATTATCGACTAGCACATTGTTGACATATATCGCAGTGCGGTATATCCCTGGTAGTGCAGAGGCACCGTGGGTAAAACGGCTTAGGTCAACCGACGCCTCGTCATCAATTTTCAGGAAAAAAGCATCAAACTCAACACCCTGGGTATCTTCTTGAGGCGCTATGGCAACAGTATTAGCATTTGCACTACCAACAAAAAAAGTCGAGAAAATAACAAGGGCTAAAGGTGATAATTGACTCTTCAAGCCGTGGGGTAAAGCTTTTAACATGATAACTCTCTTGAAGATGGCTTACTGAATATTGATGGATGACTAGTTAAAGAAATTACGCGTATAACTTAAATCAAGGCTATTTAATTTCGGTGTTAAATGAATTAATGGCGCCGTAGTCGTTAACAAATTCACCGCTCACTGTATTCCCCTTATTAGCAGGTATTGCCAAGGTTAGGGCAGATCTTGGTGCTACCATCTCGCCTTCAATTTTTTTGCCATTTACCGTCAGGCTGACAAAAGACACATAATAGGGTGTTGGGTTGAACGCCTGCAGGCTACTGCCTTTTACGCTCCACGTGACTGCCTGAGCGGCATCATTTGCGTTACCCGCTAATCCTGCTGGGCGATAAAACACTTTAATGCGCGAGCGGAACGCCATTTGCAGGTAGTTTTCATCAGGTTTTGCCTGTTTTTTGGCGGGCACCTCTAGTACGTTGAGCCAAAATACCGACTCTTTATCCATGGGTAACGCCCCCCCTGAGTAACTAATCCGTAACGTCTGGCCTTTTCCTCCTTCTACTCGGTTTATTGGGGGGCTCAGTATAAAGGGAACCTTAATCGCTGCCGGTTTGGCATTAATATCACCCGTATCCAACCAGCTTTGGATCAACACGGGAGAATTACCCGTATTATCAAGTCTGACGCTGACCTCTTTTTGATCAGAAGGGTAAATAACTCGTGTCCCATTAATCACAATACTTGCCAAACTATGAGTACTGAAGAGGGCCACCACGGCCAAGCCAGCTACTCGTAAAATGTTTTGAAAGGGAAAACGCATAAAGTCTCCTGAAGTAGATTATTTGGGAGGGGGGAACCCCTCCCTCAAGGCATTACTTGTACTGAATAGAGTAAACAACACTGCTGACGACGGTGCCTGGAGTAGTTGCACCCTCAGCATAATACTCGACAAGATAGGGCAAATTAGTGCTACCAGACTCGACGTTTACAAACGAGTTGCCGTTGATCTGATCCGCGTTACCTGCTTTGATCACCGCTTGAGAAGCACTGGTGCCATCACGCAATTGCAGGCTGACGTTTTGTGCCGTACCGGTGTTTTTAAGGCGGCCGGTAAGCACATCTACCGCTGCGCCAGCTTCAAAGAAAGCGGAAGCGGTTTTCAAACTACCGCTGCAGTTGGCCAGTGCCAGGGTGAAACCGGTGAGCCCGGCCGTCTGTGCTGCACTTCCTAGCTGACCAATACTAACAATCGGCAGGGTAACCGTCGGGTTGCTAGCTTGGCCGTCGACAACGACCTCGCAGGTGTTATTACTTAACTGCCCCTGAAAATTGATGGTACCGCCAGAAGCAGCCTGAGCCAGACCAGAAGAGAGCATGACGCCTGCGATAGCAGACAGAATAAATTTGTTCATTTACATTCCTTAATTACAGTTAACAAAGCGCCGTGTTTATAAAAAGACGCTGTGAATAAGTACGTTAGTTGTTGAATAAGAGGAGATATCTCTTCCAAATAGAGTTATCTTTCACAGACTTATCAGTAATAAGAAGGTTGTGTTTAACCTTTCCTATATAAAGAAAGAGATGATGTTCTCTTTTAAGTAAAGTGCCTTTCAACGAGGTGTACTATAGGGATTAAATATAATCTCTGTAAATATAGTTTTTTCTATGGGTGATAAAAATAAGTTATTTAAAGAAATAAAACCCTTATAAAACAACGATGGCGTATGTATAATTATTTTTAATACCCCTTAAGTTTATTGTTATACGGTGAGTTTATTACTTTTAATTATCACCGATAGAAAATACTTCCTTCACAACGACCAAGTAAAATCCTATACTGGCTGAAAATAAAGGCAGAGTTGAATTTATTAATATCTGAGGTACCACCTTTAACTTAAAGCCATTAGCATTACAAAATATTCTGATGGCTTTCATTACAGGGAGGGGTAATCTCACCAGTAACTATCGTAGCTGCTAGAGTAATGATAGTAGCAGTGAGTATGGTATTTTAAGAAGAAAATCTTACCAAAAGCGTCATGTCCAAAAACTATGAGGAAGTAATGAGAAGGAAAAAAGTCGTTTTGCAATCCTCCTGTAATTTTATGCGGGCAGGGTTGGAAGCATTAATTAAAGATACAGATTTGTCGGTCTCTCTTGATATTGTAGAGAGTAGCGACAGTTTTTCAGAATGTGAGGGCGCTTTAAACGCCTTGCCGGTAGTGAATTTAGTCATCCTAACAGTCTGTAACCGTGATTATAACCTGACCTCACTATTGCAACTCGTTGGAGAGCGTTTGCCGAAAATGCATCCCAACAGCAAAGTGATACTGATAGGTGATATAGCCGATGTCAACCCACTAAAATGTTACTTTAGTGGGTTGAGAAACGTCAGTATCATACTGAATAAGGCAATAACGCTTGATGAGTTAAGCAGGGAGTTGCTGAGCACTAGTGCGAATAAAGAGCCCAGTTTCGGGAAAAGTTCTTCTATGCTCACACCGCGTGAATTAGAGATTTTGCGCATGCTGCTGGATGGTGACACCGCGAGAAAGATAGCTGACGACTTGAAGCTGGATTTCAGAACAGTAAGCCATCATAAACGTGCAGCCCTGGCTAAACTGGGGGTTCGTTCATTATGCCCCTTGGTAAATTTGATAGGTAAAAGAAAATACAACAAGAGCGCTTCAGCTTGGGAGAGGGCATTGGGTCAAATTAGTCTGTAAGCGATATAGCATATCGAGTAGTAAAGTAAGATAAATTCATGGATATAAAAGGGAAGGAAAGCAGCATAATGCTGGTGGTAGTTCGTTTTCTGATGCATTAAAGGCATATACCTTAATACATTACCCACCAATCTTGTGGGAAATTGCCACGGCAGCATCAGGATAAGACATCAATACCTCGCTTTATCTGGTCATTGCCTGTTTTTAACTAAGATAAAAACGAAATAATAGCAGCGTCGTTCCCTAACTGGTTTTATCTTCAGAGGGTTTTATGTCCCTATAATGGAATATAAAAATCAATAATATAGTGAGAAACAGATATCATCGTTATGAAAAATCTGCCAAAACCTAACCAGCTTAAAGTGTTCCAGTCGATTATCGAACACGGGAGTTTTCGGGCTGCAGCCAAAGCCCTGCATCAGACTCAGCCTGCATTGACACAATCAATGAATGAACTTGAGAAAATGTTAGGCACTCCGCTTCTGATGCGTGGACCGCGTGGCGTGGTACTGACCGAAGCAGGTAAACTTTTTGAGCCCCGAGTTCAATTGGTGCTGAAAGAGTTGGAACGCGCAGTCAATGAAGCAAAGCAGCTTAGCGCCACTTCTCAGGGAACCATTGAGCTGGGGAGTTCGTCGTTACCCTTTTTTACCATGTTGCCAGCAGCAATCCAGCGTTTTAATAAACGCTTTCCGCAGGTCAACATCAATCTTACGGAGGGGCAAATTTCTGAGCTATTACCTGCCCTGCGAGGGGGAGAATTAGACTTCGTCATCGGCGCAACGTCGCCGGAAACGATCCTGGCTAGCGAATTTATCGAAGAGCCATTCTTTACCACTCCTTTTGCTGTGGTGGCACACCGAGATCATCCCTTGGCCAAGAGTACCTCGCTGAGCCAGCTCAAACAGGCCAAATGGTATTTACCCACAGCGAAAATAGGTTACTTCGGTGAACTTGATGCACTGCTGTTCCCTGAAGGGGAAGAGAACACACAGACCATTATTCGCGGGGACACGGCGGCCATCACGTTGCAGATGGTGATGAATGCTGGTTTTTTGACCGTGGCTGCTAAAGAGATGCTTCGGGTACCTTATCTAAGCCAGCAGTTGTGCATAATACCGATCGAAGAGCAATTACCCGATGCGTCCTACAGTTTTATCTATTCTCATCGTTTACCGTTGACGATGCACGCCAGGACCATGATAGATAAACTGCAAAGGGAATGTAAGATCTATCCTTGGTCCAGTGAGGTTGAATAATCAATGGCTTTACCTGTCGTCCTTCAAGTTGCCGCGGTGGCGACTTGCCGCAACTTGAAGTGACATGAGCATAAATCGTTACGCTTCCCCAGCATATTGATAAACTCCTCAACTGGGGGTAATCATTAATAAAAAGTAAATGTTTAGTTATGCTTTGGGGCTGATGACAAAATTTACGCTACCCGTATGCATCCCTTCTTTAGTCGCCGCGCTTTTAAACAGGTTGATCTTTGGCGTCCAACACATCTGGCTACGGTTAGGGGTACTACTGGCAGTCTGCGTCAATGTGATGTATTTAGCGTTTGCAGTCGGGAAACTGAAGTCGTTTGCCGGCACCCCGTCGTTGCTGGCCAACTGCAGGTTATAAAACAACTGGCTAGCAGTGCCTTGTAGGGTAAATAAACTACGTCCACCCTGCGTGCTTGAGGTGGTTGTTACACTCAACGCATAGGTCTTGTTTTTTACCCCTGCCGTTACATAGTTGATACACAGATTATTGCTGGCGATATTACTAATCGATGCCGCATAACCGTTTCCACTTGCTGAAAGATCGGGTAAATTGCTTACATCAAGGGTATTCATCTGCCACACCGCCGAACTCATGCTGAATGCTGGCTCAGGTGTATCGACATCTTCAGGCTTTGGAATATTCGCCATAGAAAGCTGGCATCCATTAGCAGCAATGTAAATAACACTGGTCTGACTTCCGCCACTCTGCCCTGCGACGCTCATGTTTTCGGTTGTGAGGCGAGCACGCAAACCCGGATATGCCCCCGCAGTGTCAGTAGTAAAATCTATGGAAATAAACGAACTGAACATAATTACGTTAGCGTACGGAACACCGTAAAAACTCAATGCACGAGTGCCGATATTGTAACCTAAGTTAGAATTGGCAACCACATTACTAAAAGTGCTAGTAGAGCTGTTTTGTGGATGAACGATTAAATTTGAACCCAATGTGGTTGGCACTTCGACATAAAAGGTACTCAGAGTCGTCGTACTGGTTCCTGCCACTGGTGTCACCACGTAGGTGAATTTTGCTTGAAACTTATTAGTTCCTAATTTGGTAACAGAGCAACCAGTGATGTTTTGACTATATTGAGTTGCCATTACGTGTGTGCTTAATACCAGCAGAGAGCAAGCTATCAAGCGGGATAAGGTTACTATTATTTTCATATCTCTCTCGCGATTAGCGCGTAAGCTTCAAATTGGTTCTTTCAACTCACGCCATTGCTGTACTCGCAAGGGCGTTTTAGTTTTTCTTAAACTTTAACTTCAAACATCATTATCAGTTTACCGACGTAATTGCCCGATATCTTCCCCAGCACACCAGTAGGCTGGCGGGCAGAGACCGAAAGCAGATAGCTGCCCGTCGAGATGCCTCCTGCCTGTGTAGGATTGCTGAAATCTACCGGCGTAGTACCCAGTGGTTTTAACGTGGTTGCGTTGCTGCCAAACCCTACTTGTTCGGTGGTAAAAGCCAGCGCGGCGTCGGTTTCATGAGTCAGTATCAGCGGATTAACCAGTGAGACCCTAAAGTCTTGCCCATTGCGGATGCTGACCTGAACCGGTACCTGAGCCTGATAGCGCGTGATGTCACTGCCCACGCTATTGCTGAGCGTTAACGTGTCGTACCAACCACCACCCGGTTTCTCAACCGTGATCTGAACCAGATTGGTGAGGGTAATGCTGATGGGCACACTGCCCAGCGCGGTGTCAGCAGCATTTACCGTGCCCCCAGTCAGCAGTAACACTGCCATTATCGCCTGCTGCCATAACTTCATGCTGTTCATCCCTTTATTGTCTGCTCTCATTTATTGCATTGAAGGCTGAAGGGCTTGCTCTGCACATTACCACTCAATGTGCTCCCAGCCATTTGCCTTGGCGTGCCGGGGTAGACATTAAAATCATCCACGGTTTGGCCATTCAGCTTCAGTTCGCTGAATTCTACCCGCACCGTGCCGGTGGCCTGCAGCTGCAACCCGTTGGCCTCGCAGCGGTGCTGCCAGGTGGCAACCTGCTTGACTGGCAACTGGCGTATCAGGCCGTTAAACCCCAGGCTGACCAACATTACATTGTCTCGGGTACCGCTAATCTTGGCTTTTTGCTGGGGAATAACCGCCAAGCGATACACTCTTTCTCTTTCTGGCGGTTTTAGCGCCGTTAACTGCACCGGTTTCTGCTGGCGTGGCCCCAGCGAGAGTTTGAATGGTGCAGCATACAGATAAGGGTCTTTGCTCATCCCCAGAGGTATCAGTTGTTCCTCATCGATAGGCATGCCGGGATTGCCTATCTCAAACAGAGTGATGCCAACAAATTCCGGCGAATCGCCAGTGTTGCTGACCTGTACTACCGCCTGTTCACCTTGCATCTCAACAATTTTCGGGCTGATATCAATCAGCGCCTGCGCCGCCCCCAAAGGGAGGAAGCACAGCACTAGTCCTGTGACCTTACGGGCAACGGATGTCAAACGGCTGGCCATCGGCGTTTCCTTTCAGGGTTTTCACCAGGAACACTAGTGGTGTACCCGGGAACACTTTTTGTTCCTTTGCCATATTGCCTGCCGGGGTCGCTTGCAACTGCTTGAACAACGAGTGCACGCTACCATTGGACGTCAGTTGCAGGCCGCCTGCTGTGCATTGATGACTCCAGGCCTTGCTCTGTCCCCCTGAAGAAGGTAAGTGATGGACCAAAACGCCATAAGCCACACCGAAGGTCAGTGGGGCGCTGATTTTTTCTTTGTTTTCATCTCCTACCACCTTGATGCTGGACACCGGGACGATATACAGCCGGTAGAGCGTCTCTCTGGCTGGCGCTTTCAATGCGACCAGATTAATATCGCGTTTCTGACCCGGCCCCAGAGTCAGTTTGGCTGGGCTGGCCATCATCTCAGGCACGGTGATATCGCCAATGGCTGTCTTGCGCTCCGGAGTTTCACCAGGGTTCTCGACACGCATCAGATCCACCTTCAGGTAAAGTGGCTTATCGCCGAGGTTGCTGACCTGTACGGTTCGGGGTTGCTGCCCCTCAACGGTGCTGCGTGCCGGCATCACCATCAGTTGGCCATCAGCATGAGCCAGGCTGCTCAGAGCCAGAAGGCTGGCTACCACCGCATACTGCAATTGTTTAATCATGGTTTTCCTTATTCATTCTCATCAACTCTTCACTGTTCCAGCAGGTGACATCCTCATAGATATCCGTTTCAACCTGCTATACAGAGATAGCGTTTATCTTTTGGTTTTGTCATGTCACAGCGGTATCGCCCCTGCTTACTGGTCACGGTGATTTCTTTAATCAACGTCGTAGACGCCAGCGAGAACAGGCCATTCGGGTAGACCGTATCGCCAGTCTCGCTTACTGTGCCGCTCACCGGCCCCCCATGGTTGTTGACCAGGAAGCCGTTATACAGCAGGTTCATTTCCACCTCGGCTTGCACCGGATACACCTGCCCAGGATGGGCGCGTACCACGTTGGCGGGCAGACGGATATTCATGTCCATATCCGCATCTACCGACTGCGCCTGGGCAAAAGTCACGTCCTGATAGCTGGCCAATGGCACCGCATAGGTACTGCCACCACCAACCGGGTTGCCTTCCACCTTGAAGCCATATTTCGCGTCACCCAGTTTTGGGGTGCGAACCAGCATGGCGGCGCCACTCGGGCTGGTGCGCCCCAAGGCAAATCCATCCTGGCTTGCGGCAAACATGCCGTTGTAGTTGAAGCTGCCGCTGGTGATATGGTCGTCGACCCCAACGCGTAAAGAAGCATCCCCACGGGTGCCGTTGCGGCGGGCATTCAAGCCAACCGCGTTGGTGCGGCCAACGTCACTGAAGTCAATACCGGCGGTTGTGGTACCGGTACTGTCCTCAAATTCACGGGCGTAACTCCCACCGGTATAGAGTTTGCCATTGTTATAGGCGGCGTTCAGGGTGCCGGTATTGCGGTCCAGCATGATGGTGGTATTCAGGTACAGCCCGTAATTGTTGCTGTTGTTGTCATAGCCACCTTTCTGCACACCCATGGCTATCACCGCCCAAACTCCGTTGCCACGCCAGTTCCAGGTACTCTGCAACTGATGTCGTTCGCTGTTGCTATAGCGGCTGTAGTTGTAGCCCAGGCGGGTCGGGCCGAACTGGCGGCTATAGCCAAATGCAGTGCTGTTGTTAGCCGGGTAGAACTCGGACACCGCGGTATTCTGGTACTGCGAAGCGGTCAGGTAACCCAGCTGCTGGTTGCCAGCGCTCAGGCTGGCGTAGCCACCAACGCGTTTTTCCCCGGCCATCACGCCCACGGTCGGCGTCACTTCCATGTCCGCGACTTGCATTGGTCGGGTGAGGTTATGCTCCATTGCCCAACGGTTGCCGGTCCCTTTTAGCAGTGCGCTGCTGGCCGCAAACCAGTTGGTCTGGAAGCTGGCCCCTGCGCTGAGGAGGCTTTTTTCTGTATCAAGCTCTTTACCCAGCGTGACATACCAGCCAGTGCTGTTGCCGTAATTGATATTGGCAATCTGTTGATTTTCAGTGCTCACCACTTGGCCGCTGCGATTGACTAATCGGACCTCGACGCTATAGAAGCCACCGGGCAACTGGTTATAGTCAATCTCGTTACGGCCGATCACCGCGGGTAGACGGCGGATAAGACGGCCATCGCGATAGAACTCGTAGTCACCGTCAGCGGTAGCGAACAGCACCATCTTGCCTGCGGACTGGTTGTCGCGTTTCAGGTTGTCCTGGCTGCCCAAGGTGACAAATTGGTCAAAGCTCGGGTTGAGTGACGTGCTGATGCTACCAGCGGCGTTATCGCGGCTGTCCTGACGGCCACTGCGCAGATAGGTAGTGGCGAAGTTCTTCTGCAAATACCAGGTACTGACGCCCTGATCGGTGGTCCGAGTATCGAAATTTTTGCTGTCGTTGTAATACCAGCTCAGGTAGCCATAGCTTTGTGAAGGCAGACCAAGGTAGCCCTGACCGAAGGCGGAGACAGCACGGTACTCGTTAGAAGCGGTGCGTACATCCAGCGATTGGTTGTGGATGAAGCCCATCATGGTTTGGGGCTGCACGTAACGCTTGCTGCCATCGGTGATAGTCAGCGACTGCTTGACCTTGTCGAGCGAGACGGTTTGCCCCTTGATGGTATAGTCACAGCCGTTAGGGCAGACCGCATAAGGTATCTGTGCCAGGACCTTGTTCAGCAGCTCGATCTGCTCGGTTGAAATCCCATTTTGGCGATAAAGCGCCTCATCAAAAGTGAGCCGATTTTGCTGGGCAGACCAACTGACCGGGCCAGGTAGAGGGGTGCTGTCGAGGGTGGCGAGAAATTGCATGGAGGAATCCTGCTCGGCCTCAGAGAAACCTGCGGGCACCTGATATTCAATTTGAGCTCCCTCAGCATAAGTGGCTGCTGACGGAGTCAATAATAATAAACCTGTTGCCCATCCTGGGATACTTCTGCCCATCTTATATTCCATATATAGAGACTCAACAACACGGCCAGTAACCTATTATTAATTTTTTTGTTTTAATAATTAACAAGCCACACCCTATCTATTCTTTTGCACTAGATATACAGAAAACTTCTGTTATAAAAACAGAAGATGGCGTTCGGCGTATGCTATTAGGGTTATCCGGAGATAACCCTAGTTTTATTACGCAATTAAGCGTCATTTAACGCTTTACGGTATCGACTCTAAAATAATTCGAGTTGCATGAAGGTGACACAGGGTACCTCCCCCAAGAATGAGCGAGTAACAACCGTCAACACAGAGGCAACTAGACGTATGAAGAGGATAACGTTATTAAGCCTTTGGCTCGAACAACATGACCAGATCGCCCTGGTATGAACCATTGGTGCTACCGGTCGCATTGGTTGGCGCTTTGGCATCGATTTTCAGCGTATAGGTGTTGTCATATCCACCTGGAGCGGTAGTGGTTTGCATCACTTTCAGCGGGGTACCCTGAACGACGGTTTTACCCGCAAAATTGACCACTACGTTAGACAACTGGGCACCATCAGCACGGTTAATGGTCAGCGGCTGAACCAGGGATACGTTGACTTCATTGTCGGTGGTGTAAACACGCACTGGCAGATCGTTAGAAGCAAACTCAGTCTGGGTATAATCTTTGGCAAACAATTCTTCTTTGTCATACCAGGTGCTGCCGTCTGGCTTAGAAACAAAAATAGCATCGTTGATGTTAGCTACGATGGTAATTTCTTTTTTCACGCCATTGGCGGCATGCGCCATACCGGCCGACAGCAGAGCTGTAGCAACAACAGACAGAAGGATCTTTTTCATGGTACTTTCCTTATTATTAAAACTAACAGACGTCCTTGTCATCAAGGATCGCTTTTAATTGCCTGTTCAAACCAAACAGGGTGAAAAAAACCCTTATTAAAGGATTGTTTGCAGTCTGCTTAGCGAAATTTACCCTGGTCCCTATTAGAATCATGAAATAAATGAAAACTTACTACATGCTGCTGAGTTTTTAGAGGTACCTATCATGTGCGTGATGAATATAGTCCCACGCAACAACGATTACAAGCCAATAGATTTTTATCAGTGATAGGAGAAGTTAATACTCAATCTATAACTGAAATCGCTACCGATTGAAATTATGTTATCACCGATAAAAATTACTTTATTTACGTTCTTTAAGATACCCAATACAATGGTGAAAATTTGGTGGCAAGATGAACAGGGAAAAGTACAGCCATGAAGTTATCATAGTCAGAAGGCCAATGATTATCCCGCAGTGAACATTTCCCATGAAAACTGAAGCTGGACATTAACTTAATCACGGAAGGGCGAGGTTTTTGCTTGCGATGATTTCACCTATCAGCATTTGCAGTTAATTCTCGAAATCATGTTTTGCCGGGAGGATCTTAATCTTTTCATTGATGGTTATTATCTCATTGATTTAATTTATTAATTTTAATGCCAGGTCATTAATTCAGATATCCATTTTATTGATATAAGAGTCACACCTTCATTATCACTCAAGTCATAACTTAATGATTAGTATTGATTTTAATTAAGCTAAACATCCTTTAAATACTTGAAAACAGGTAAGGCTGAGGTATTGGGCCCCTCCTGCAAGTATGTCTTTTCAATTTATCTATAAGGTAGTTGCAGTGAAAAAGCACGATTTACCTTCACGCCGCAAGGCTGGAGAATTTAAAAAATCTCGGATAGCCACATTGTTAGCTTGGGCTAACATTGTGACCCAAGTGGTTTTCCCGATGAGTATTGCCTATACCCCGGCAGTCATGGCGGCGAAAAATACCCATACTGAGGATGAACAGGCGGTTGCGACGGCAGCAAGCCGTTTGGCGGGTGTGTTAGCCAGCGGTGACCCAACCAAACAGGCCGAATCTATCGCTCGTGGTGCTGCGACCAGTACCGCGAATGACGCCGTTGAAAACTGGCTTAATCAATTTGGTACTGCCAAAGTACAATTGAACCTGGATGACAAACTTAATCTGAAAGGCAGCCAATTAGACGTTCTGTTACCCCTGCAAGATACCCCAAGCCTGCTTACCTTCAGCCAACTGGGTACGCGCTATATTGACGATCGCCTCACGCTCAACGCTGGCATAGGGCAACGTCATTTTATCGATCAGCAAATGTTTGGCTATAACCTCTTCCTGGATCGTGATATCCAAGGCAGTCACTCACGCATTGGTATTGGTGCTGAATATGCACGTGATTACCTGCGTATTGCTACCAACGGCTATTTTGGTGTAAGTGGCTGGAAGAACTCGCGCGATTTGGACGGTTTTGATGAAAAAGCCGCTAATGGCTTTGATATCCGTACAGAAGCCTATCTGCCATCGATGCCACAATTGGGTGGCAAGCTGGTGTATGAGCAGTATTTTGGTGATGAAGTCGGTTTATTTGGTAAAGATAAGCGCCAGTCCGATCCTGCTGCCGTCACTTTCGGTGTGAATTATTCTCCTGTGCCATTGGTCAGCTTCGGTGTAGACCACAAGCAGGGAACCAGCGGTATGGAAGATACCCGTTTCAATCTTTCCCTCAATTATTCCTTTGGCACCGAACTGTCAAAACAGCTCGATCCGGCCAATTTGGCGGCAAAACGTACGCTGGCAGGCAGCCGCTACGATCTGGTAGACCGCAATAACCAAATTGTTCTGCAATATCGTGAGCAGCAGTTACTGAGCGTGGTGATGGATCCGTTGTTACAGGGGGATTCCGGCCAAACTATTGAGTTACCGATCACCGTCACCAGTAAGCATGGTGTTGCTTCATTCGAATGGAAAGCAGACTTGTTTACCGCCGCTGGCGGGAAAATCATCCCTAATGGTCAGGGGTGGCAGGCCGTGTTGCCATCTTATAACCTGTTGGGAAATAATAACTATCCTATCAGCGTGACCGTCATCGATAAATCGGGTAACCGTTCTGAGCCTGCTCAAGGGGAAGTCGTAGTTACCGGTTTTGGTATTGCAGCAACCTCTAATCTGATGATTAAGAATGCGCGTTTGCCAGCAGATGGCCGCTCAACAACGCAAGTAGAACTGTCTCTGAAAGATGGTAGCGGTCGCCCAATCAGTGGGATCGCCGGGCAGATTACGCTGAACAGCCAATTCCAGCCGCCATCAGCGGCAAGCAAAATCAGTCCTGCCTCTGCCACAGCACAACCCATTCCTCATGCCATAGGTGAGGTAAGCGAATCTAAAGATCGCCCTGGTGTCTATCTTGCCACTTTCACTGCTGGCAGCAGCGTGGGTGCAGTGAAGATCACGGCAAACGTATCCGGGTCAGCGATAGCAGTGAAAGAGGCTACCGTAACGTTATCGGCAGACAATGCCTCGGCGAAGATCGACGAGAACGGCCTGACCGGCAAGCCGGGTAACACCGTGGCCAACGGCACCGACATCAACACCGTGCAGTTGCCGGTGAAAGACGCACAGGGTAACCCAGTGCCGGGCTTCGACGTCACCTTTACCGTGACCAACCCGGACGGTTCGACCCGTCAGCAGACCGTGACCACCGACGAAAACGGTATCGCCTCTCTGCCGGTGACCAGCGACAAGGCGGGCAGCGTCAAGGTAGAAGCGGACGTGGGCGGCGTGACCAGCAGCACCGATCTGAGCTTCGTAGCGGACAGTGGCACGGCCAAGATCGACGAGAACGGCTTGACCGGTAAACCGGGTAACACCGTGGCCAATGGCACGGATGTGAACCTCGTGCAGTTGCCGGTGAAGGACGCCAAGGGCAACCCGCTCCCAGGCTTTGATGTCACCTTTACCGTGACCGAGCCGGACGGCAGCACCCGTCAGCAGACGGTGACCACCGACGAGAACGGTATTGCCTCTCTGCCGGTGACCAGCGATAAAGCGGGCAGCGTCAAGGTGGAAGCGGACGTGGGCGGTGTGACCAGCAGCACCGACCTGACCTTCGTGGCGGACAGCAGCACGGCCAAGATCGACGAGAACGGCCTGACGGCGGAAGCGGGTAACACTGTGGCCAACGGCAGCGATGTGAACCTCGTTCAGTTGCCGGTGAAGGACGCACAGGGCAACCCAGTGCCGGGCTTTGACGTCACCTTTACCGTGACCAACCCGGACGGCAGCACGCGTCAGCAGACCGTGACCACCGACGAGAACGGTATCGCCTCTCTGCCGGTGACCAGCGACAAGGCGGGCAGCGTCAAGGTGGAAGCGGAGGTGGGCGGTGTGACCAGCAGCACCGACCTGACCTTCGTGGCCGACAGCAGCACGGCCAAGATCGACGAGAACGGCCTGACAGGCAAACCGGGTAACACCGTGGCCAACGGCACCGACGTCAATACCGTGCAGTTGCCGGTGAAGGATGCGAACGGCAACCCGCTCCCAGGCTTCGACGTCACCTTTACCGTGACCAACCCGGACGGCTCGACCCGTCAGCAGACCGTGACCACCGACGAGAACGGCATCGCCTCTCTGCCGGTGACCAGCGATCAGGCGGGCAGCGTGAAGGTGGAAGCGGAGGTGGGCGGTGTGACCAGCAGCACCGCCCTGAGCTTCGTGGCGGACAACAGCACTGCGACCATCGACGAGAACGGCCTGGCCGGCAAAGCGGGTAACACCACCGCCAACGGCACCGACGTCAACACCGTGCAGTTGCCGGTGAAAGACGCCAAGGGCAACCCAGTGCCGGGCGTGGACGTCACCTTTACCGTGACCAACCCGGACGGCAGCACCCGTCAGCAGACGGTGACCACCGACGAGAACGGTATTGCCTCCCTGCCGGTAACCAGCGACAAGGTGGGCAGCGTCAAGGTGGAAGCGGAAGTCGGCGGCGTGACCAGCAGCACCGACCTGAGCTTCGTGGCGGACAGTGGCACGGCCAAGATCGACGAGAACGGTCTGACGGCGGAAGCGGGTAACACCGTGGCCAACGGCACCGACGTCAACACCGTGCAGTTGCCGGTCAAGGATGCGCAGGGCAACCCGATCCCGGGCTTCGACGTCACCTTTACCGTGACCGAGCCGGACGGCTCGACCCGTCAGCAGACCGTGACCACCGACGAGAACGGTATCGCGACTCTGCCAGTGACCAGCGATAAAGCGGGCAGCGTCAAGGTGGAAGCGGAGGTGGGCGGCGTGACCAGCAGCACCGACCTGAGCTTCGTGGCGGACAATGCCACGGCGACCATCGACGAGAACGGGCTGACCGGCAAACCGGGTAACACCGTGGCCAACGGCACCGACGTCAACCTCGTGCACTTGCCGGTGAAGGACGCGAACGGCAACCCAGTGCCGGGCGTGGACGTCACCTTTACCGTGACCGAGCCGGACGGCAGCACCCGTCAGCAGACGGTGACCACCGACGAGAACGGCATTGCCTCTCTGCCGGTGACCAGCGATAAAGCGGGCAGCGTGAAGGTGGAAGCAGAGGTGGGCGGCGTGACCAGCAGCACCGACCTGAGCTTCGTGGCGGACAACAGCACGGCCAAGATCGACGAGAACGGCCTGACGGCGGAAGCGGGTAACACCGTGGCCAACGGCACCGACGTCAACACCGTGCAGTTGCCGGTGAAAGACGCGAAGGGCAACCCGATCCCGGGCTTCGACGTCACCTTTACCGTGACCGAGCCGGACGGCAGCACGCGTCAGCAGACGGTGACCACCGACGAGAACGGTATCGCTTCTCTGCCGGTGACCAGCGATAAAGCGGGCAGCGTCAAGGTGGAAGTGGAGGTGGGCGGCGTGACCAGCAGCACCGACCTGAGCGTCGTGGCGGACAATGCCACGGCGACCATCGACGAGAACGGGCTGACGGCGGAAGCGGGTAACACCGTGGCCAACGGCACCGACGTCAACACCGTGCAGTTGCCGGTCAAGGACGCACAGGGCAACCCGATCCCGGGCTTTGACGTCACCTTTACCGTGACCGAGCCGGACGGCAGCACGCGTCAGCAGACGGTGACCACCGACGAGAACGGTATCGCCTCTCTGCCGGTGACCAGCGATAAAGCGGGCAGCGTCAAGGTGGAAGACGAGGTGGGCGGCGTGACCAGCAGCACCGACCTGAGCTTCGTGGCGGACAATGCCACGGCGACCATCGACGAGAACGGCCTGACGGCAGAAGCGGGTAACACCGTGGCCAACGGCACCGACGTCAACACCGTGCAGTTGCCGGTGAAGGATGCGAACGGCAACCCGATCCCCGGCTTCGACGTCACCTTTACCGTGACCGAGCCGGACGGCTCCACCCGTCAGCAGACGGTGACCACCGACGAGAACGGTATCGCCTCTCTGCCGGTGACCAGCGATAAAGCGGGCAGCGTCAAGGTGGAAGCGGAAGTCGGCGGCGTGACCAGTAGCACCGACCTGAGCTTCGTGGCGGACAACAGCACGGCCAAGATCGACGAGAACGGCCTGACGGCAGAAGCGGGTAACACCGTGGCCAACGGCACCGACGTCAACACCGTGCAGTTGCCGGTCAAGGATGCGAACGGCAACCCGATCCCGGGCTTTGATGTCACCTTTACCGTGACCAACCCGGACGGTTCGACCCGTCAGCAGACGGTGACCACTGACGAGAACGGTATCGCCTCTCTGCCAGTGACCAGCGATAAAGCGGGCAGCGTCAAGGTGGAAGCGGAGGTGGGCGGCGTGACCAGCAGCACCGACCTGAGCTTCGTGGCGGACAACAGCACGGCCAAGATCGACGAGAACGGCCTGACGGCGGAAGCGGGTAACACCGTGGCCAACGGCACCGACGTCAACACCGTGCAGTTGCCGGTGAAGGATGCGAACGGCAACCCGATCCCGGGCTTCGAGGTCACCTTTACCGTGACCGAGCCGGACGGTTCGACCCGTCAGCAGACGGTGACCACTGACGAGAACGGTATCGCCTCTCTGCCGGTGACCAGCGACAAGGCGGGCAGCGTCAAGGTGGAAGCGGAGGTGGGCGGCGTGACCAGCAGCACCGACCTGAGCTTCGTGGCGGACAATGCCACGGCGACCATCGACGAGAACGGCCTGACGGCAGAAGCGGGTAACACCGTGGCCAACGGCACCGACGTCAATACCGTGCAGTTGCCGGTGAAGGATGCGAACGGCAACCCGATCCCGGGCTTCGACGTCACCTTTACCGTGACCGAGCCGGACGGCAGTACCCGTCAGCAGACGGTGACCACCGACGAGAACGGTATCGCCTCTCTGCCGGTGACCAGCGATAAAGCGGGCAGCGTCAAGGTGGAAGCGGAAGTCGGCGGCGTGACCAGTAGCACCGAACTGAGCTTTGAAGCGGATATCAGTACGGTAATGATCAATACAACCAATGGACTGGTTCTTGAAACAGCTGGAAAAACGATTGAAACACAAAAAAGCGAGGATACGCCAAGCGAGCTTTCTACTCACAATCTGATCGTAACTATGACAGATAAGAATGGAAATATTATCAAAGGTAAGGCTGGTGCCCTGGATGTCACCTTTACGACTACCGGGAGTGCAAGATTTATCGGCGATAGCACTGTCACCATTGATGAGAATGGACAGGCCAGAATTGGGATCGTTAACACGGCAGAGGAAACTGTGACGGTTAATGCTCAACTGAATGGTCAATCATCTAACAGTGTCCCTGTAAGCTTTAAAACAGTGGTGAAAAGTGTTGCGCTCAGTAAGCAAGACATCACGTTGACTAAATACTTTGGTACTAACGTGACTGCAGAAGCGGTGTATTCAGACGGTTCAAAAGTCGATATTACCAAAACCGGCTCTTGGAAGAGCAGTAATGCGAAAATTAGTGTTGATGGCTCAGGGTATGTCACTTCAGCGGATGAAAATGAATCAGGTAAGTTGTCTGTAACCTTTGAGGGGATGACTGCGGAAACTGACGTGAGCGTGATTGTGGCCAAGACGAGTGCAATTATTGGGACCAAGACAGCATACACTACGCTGATCTCGAAAGAGAAGTACCCATCCCTGACATTCAGGAGCGCGGCAGTGGTCGACGGGTTCTACTCAAATGGGAGTCTGATTGCGGGTGGCCCAGGTGGACAGGCGTCTTCCGAGGTTCTTGAACTGGACAAGGTGACATCTATCACCGGGTACAGTGCGAGGGTGGCAATTACAGGGTTACCAGATCAGTTACTGGAAATGTTGACATGGAAGGACGGTGCCGATCATAAGGTTGGTTCGTCAACGGGAACGGCCTATACCGCAACCGTATCGGATACGATCTATGGGGTTATCGTTTATTCGACAGGAACAAATGGAGGTTCAGGCGTCTTTGTTTCAGGCCTGCAGATCATCTATAACTAAAGCTAAGGTAGTTGCAGAGGCGGGGGCTTGTCCATAAAGGGTATTTAATGAGACAGGCTCCAGTATCTGCTTAGTCAAGGCCGCTATTTGAAGCGGTGTTCTTAAGCGAGGCTCCCTATAAGGGGGCCTTTTTTAATGCTACATACCCGTTGCTTGTCAAGTTCAAGGGGCTATGGCCTGCTCGACCAAGAGGTATGGCACTTTAAAGTAAGGTATTAGCCAATTACCAATGAAACCTTATCCCGCTAGCTTGGTGTAATGATATGATATTGAAAGACATTGTTGAGAGGTGAACTGATTCTGTGAGATAACAAATTGTTGCGTTTACATTTTTGGGTTCAGCATCTAGGCTTAAAGTTATTCACTCTCGAGCTGTTATTTAGTTTGAAAATAGACGGTGGCCCATGAAAGAACTTCCAAAAATCAATCAGCTCAGGGATTTTCAGGCGATTATCTATTACGGAAACATCAGAACCGCTTCACAGGCTTTGTTCAAAACCCAGCCTGCTATGACCAAAAGTATTCAGGAGTTAGAGCGGATTTTGGGGGTATCCTTATTATCCCGAGGGCCGCAGGGCATGGTTTTAACCAAGATGGGGCGTGTTTTTGAACATAGGGTTAACACGCTACTTAACGATCTGGAAAGAGCCGTAGATGAGTTGCATCAATTGAGTCAACAATCTCAGGGCAACGTAGTCTTTGGTTGCTCACACCTTCCTGCTTTAAGTATGCTCCCTTCTTTGGTTAATAAATTTCAAGAAGAACACCCATCATCAAATATTACCATCATTGAAGGGCAACTTTGTGAACTGGTGACTTCACTTCGGCTAGGGCGATTGGATTTTTTTATTGGTATCGCATCACCTGAAATATCAATGAGTGAATTTGTTGTCGAACAGCCAATCAATGCAGAGTTTTGTATTATTGCCAGAAAAGACCACCCACTCTCCCATTGCCGTTCATTAAGCGAATTGCAAGGGGCGAAATGGTACTTCCCTAGCACCAGAACAGGGTATTATAAAGAGCTGGAGAAATTTATTTTCCCAAAAGGAAAAATGAGCAAGGATGCCGTGATTTATGGTGACTCAATGACCATTGGCGAACAGCTGGTTTTAAATGAAGATTACTTTTTCATTGGCCCCAAGGCAATTTTAGATATTTCTTATGTAAAAGATCTTATCACCGTGATACCTATAAAAGAAAAGTTGCCGGATGCCCTATACGTTCTTATTCACAGACAACAACATGGGCTGACCCCGCTGGCTAAAAAACTGATGGATGAAGTCAAAGCGGCGTGTTTAAAAATTCTCTCTGAGGAGAATTGATACTACGGAAGATTGTTCCTCGGTGCTGGCAATCCAAGAAGATGCGACCTAATTTGATCGCACCTTCCTTAACCAGACAGAGTCCTTATAGTGGGAAACGTAATATGGCGTTAAGATCTGCACCGGAAGGTAAATCGTCGCTGCGTACTGCTAAAACTCTTGCACCGGTCGCCATCGCTCTTTTGGCAATCTCATCAATTAAATCGTAGGTGTCATCCTCATCGTGGTCACTGAAAGTGATTAATCCCTGCTCATCAATGGTGCCTTTCAGCTTGCAGTCGAGGTTAATCAGTAACAAATCAATGGCGCCGAATGTGGCTGCTCTTGCCGCATCTGAAAGATCCTGAGTGACCCGGCGTTCTCCTAAGCGCGTTTCAAAGCGCGAGGCTAACGCGTTCAATTGCTCCTGATAATAGTTATCCATTAACGGCCGCACCAACGTTACCAATTCAGATGTACCAAGGTGCTCTGCATTTTTGAACAGCGTTTCATCTGCCAGGTTAGCCAACGAGTTTGTTGAACGGTAGATTGAGGCCAGCGGCTCGGTACTGACAAGGAGAAGCGGAGAATCATGTCTGGCAAACAGTGGACGTAACGCCTGGTCAATTTTGCGAGTATATTGCGCGAGTCGCACTTTATGATGTGTCGCTCCATGATGGTGGTCATTCAATGCTGCATCCCCCATAGCATCCTTCATGGAGGTGGGCATCTCTGGCACTGTCATCTCTTCTGCGGGAGCATCAGCAAAAAACTCGATCAGGCGCGTCTGGTTTTCAGAGAGTGCAAGGATGTAGGCCGAATGTGGGAAGGTTAACGCACGCAGTAGTGGTTTAAGGTAGAAACGTTTGCCCACCTCTAGTCGATTGGATAGCTCATTTGCCAGCCGGTAAGTTCGGATACTGTCTGGTGTTGCAAGCACCGCCAGGCTGCGTGCATGCAGGTCCCAAAATGACTCATCTTCCAACACAGAACAAAGCTGTTCTTCCAACAAGGCAACACGGCGTTTATCCAGGCCACTGTCTGCAACCTGCAGCAGCGCCTCCTTGATGAAGTTACCAAGTTGAATTTTACTGGCCTCTAAGTGCTGACGTAGAGGCGAGGTTTCAAGATAAATCGAGATACAAGCATCCGCATGAATATCAGCTAAATAGGAATATTCTTCACGGCTAGGGATATCAACATAAAGCATGTGCACCTCGCAAAATGACAATATTATTTAGGTGGTACGGCTTCCTTGGGGGCTTTCCGCTAACATCTGTGGTGAGAGCTTTAAGCAGACAAACAGCCCGTACCTTAACAATAGTTGCTTCCTTGCTGACCGGGGGACAATCAGGTGTTTTTTTATGCTGTTGTAATGAGGTACGCGTAAAGCGGATCACTTGATGTCATTTCTGTCACAACTCAGAAAAGTAGTTGGGAGGAACGAGGAAAAGCATGTTGCCGTCGTCTGCGAGCTTACAGGGCTTGTATTACGGTTTGGCTGCACGGATTTTTTGCGTCAGTGAGATCCACTGACAGGCCTTGTGATAGTGAAAGAGGGGGAATATTAGCGAATCGGACTTTACTTTTGATTGTGATCGCATAAGGGCTTGATGCTGAGTAAACCTAGTGGAGGCTGGCTGGACGAGAGTATTAGGCAATCGAAGAGTCTGGCTGGAAAACAAAGCAAAAAACCCGCCATAGGCGGGTTCTTCTAAATGATGGTGCCCGGACTCGGAATCGAACCAAGGACACGGGGATTTTCAATCCCCTGCTCTACCGACTGAGCTATCCGGGCAACGGGGCGCATTAAACCGTATTGGCCGTGCGGCGTCAACGGATTTGTGACGAAAAACGTGAAAACAGCGCCGATTGCTGGCTTTTCAGGCAAAGGCCGCGTAATTCTGCCTCTGTTACCATCGGCTACTGCATTTCACGCTTTAGCTTAACGCACCGAACTGACGGCACTGGGCAATATGCAAGATATCTTCGGCCAGCCGTTTGGCGACAGCAACATCCTGCAACTGGCGTTTTATCAGCAGTTTACTCAGGCAGCCTTCCTGTACCAGCTCCATTTGCTGCGCTACCGAGTCGGCGTCGTCGGCATCCATCTCACGCAACAGATCGCGGGTGAAGTCCAGCGAGGTGATTTTCTGCTGCTCGGCCAGTTGATGGATCGGGTGGTCGCTCTCAGGGAAGAAGCTACAGGCGGCAATAAACAGGCAGCCAGGGTAGCGTTCATTCTGTACGTGCTCTGCCAGCACGTCATAACGCGCCAACAGCTTTTGCTGCGGGCTCAACGTCTCATCAAGCTGCAACTGGCGGCGCCAGGTATCAATCTGCTGGCCGTGGTAGCGCAGGCAGTCATACAGCAGTGCCTCACGGTCTGGCCAGAACGGTTTGAAATCGCTGTATGGCACACCCAGTTTTTCTGCCAGCATTTCCAAGGTGGTGGTCGCCAGGCCCTGTTTTTCCAACAGCTCCAAGGCTGTATTTAAAACCTGTTCACGTTGCACTAGTGCTCCCTCCAAAAAATGTTCTGAAACTCAGTGTCGTTTACCGAGTGGTTTTCTGCAAATGTGCGTCGAAGGCTTCTGCGTTCATAAAGCCCGTCACGCGAGCTGCGGGTAACTCTTTGCCATCTCGGTCAAAGAACAAAATGGTCGGCAAGCCAAGCACCTGCAAGTGCTTGAGCAAGGCTGCCTGCTCGACATTGTTGGCCGTTACGTCGGCCTGCAGCAACACCGTATCGGCCAGTTGGGCCTGCACCGCCGGATCGCTGAAGGTGTACTTCTCAAACTCTTTACAGGCGACACACCAGTCCGCATACAGATCCAGCATTACCGGCTTGCCCTGCGCCTGTTGCAGCGCCTGGTTAAGCTGCTCAACGTTACTGATACGGGTGAAGTTCAGATGTGGTTGGACCGCCTGTTCAGAGGCCGTGTTGCCGAATGCCCAGTCTTGCAATGGGCGCGCCGAAATCACCAGCGCCGCTAACAGCAGCACTTGGATGGCTCGCGTCCAGCCACGGGATGATTTCAGGCTCAGGACGAATGCCCAGCCGAAGAATGCCAGGCCGAGCAGGCTCCACAGGCGCAGCCCCCAGACGTCGCCGATCACCCGTTCAAGCAGGAATACAGGCAGCGCAAGGATCACAAAGCCAAAGGCTTCTTTGACGTACTGCATCCACGGGCCGCTGCGTGGCAGCAGGCGGTTGCCGAAGAGCGTCACGATCACCAGCGGGATACCCATCCCCAATGCATACAGATACAACGTGCCGCCACCGGCCCACATATTACCGCTTTGGGCGATGTACAACAGGATGGCGCTGAGCGGGGCGGTGGTGCATGGAGAGCAGATCAGGCCTGCCAGAGCGCCCATCACAAACACGCCCACCAGCGAGCCACCCTGCTGGGTGTTGCTCCAGTTGGCCAGCCGCGTTTGCAGTGAAGAGGGGAGCTGCAAGGAGTAGCAGCCGAACATGGACAGAGCCAGGGCGACAAACAGCACCGACAGACCGATCAGCACGTAAGGGTGTTGCAGCGCGGCCTGGAACTGCAACCCGGCGGCGGCAACCACCAGGCCGAGCAGGGTATAGGTCAGCGCCATGCCTTGCACATATACCACGGCCAGCACCAGAATGCGTCCGCTGCTGTGTGGCCGCTCACGGCCCAGAATAATACCGGAAATCAGCGGATACATCGGCAACACGCAAGGAGTAAACGCAATACCGATACCAATCAACAAGGCCCACAGAGGGGAGAAGGGCAGATTGGCTGGTGCTGTTTCTGCTGGTGCTACGGTGACCGGTACTGCGGGCTCTGCGGCAAGCGGCACTGCACTCAGTGGGATCACGCGGGTTTCCGGTGGATAGCAGAAACCGGCCTCAGCACACCCTTGATAGGTGACGCTCAGGCTGGCATTGTCACCCGCCTGCAACAGGGGAATGCTCAGGGTCAATGGCTCCTTGAATATCGCCACTTCACCAAAGAATTCATCTTTATGCTTCAGCCCGGCGGGCAGCTCGAACTGGCCTAGCGTTGCCTGCTGTGGCACCAGCTTGATTTGCTGGCGGTACAGGTAATAACCAGGGCGGATTTGCCAGCTTAGCGTCAGTTGGGGGCCCTGTTGTTTAAAATCAAAGGCAAATGCCTGATCGACGGGGACGAACTGGTTGCCCGCGTTTTGGCCGAACAGTGAAGCCTGAGCCGCAGCGGGCAGGAAGAACAGGCTGCACAGCAGCAATATCAGTTTAATGAGGCGTTGATCCATGACAGGTAATCTTTATCTCCAGCCATCACCGGCAGTACCAACAGTTCGGGTGTCTGGTACGGGTGATGTTGTTTCAGGTAGGTGAGTAGCGCTTGTTGATGCTGGCGATCGCTTTTAAACAGCATCTGCACTTCGTATTCCTGTTGCAGTTTCCCTTCCCAGTAATACAGCGATGTTGCCCCAGGCAGCAGCGTGGTGCAGGCCGCCAGTTTCTCCCCCAGGACGCGTGCCGCCAGCTCTTGCGCTGTGGCTTCATCGGGTGCGGTACAGAGTATGACGATAGCTTCGCAATCAGACATCTTCGGCCCTCTCAACCAGGTTTGGTAACAGGGCACTATACCCTGAAGCGGTGTTGGCTAGAAGGTTAGATTATCAGCAGCAGAGGAATGAGGAGCAGAAAGCGGGGCCGAAGCCCCGCTTGAGGATCACAGAATAACGCTGCCAATCAGGAAGCCGAAGATGACGGCAAACGCCACGCCCAAGGTGCCAGGGATCAGGAACGGGTGGTTAAACACGAAGCGCCCGATGCGTGTCGTTCCGGTATCGTCCATCTGTACCGCCGCCACCAGGGTAGGGTAGGTTGGCAGAATGAACAGGCCAGAAACGGCAGCAAAGGAAGCGATCGCCGTCAGCGGGGTGACGTTCAGGGCCAGCGCCATCGGCATCAACGCCTTGGCAGTGGCGGCCTGAGAGTACAGCAGCGCCGAACAGAAGAAGAAGATCACCGCCAGTAACCAAGGATGGGATTGGATCACGGTACCCGCAGTCTCTTTGATCCAGTCGAGGTTGGCCTGCACAAAGGTGTCACCCAACCAGGCCACGCCCAGGATACAGATACAGGCGCTCATCCCGGCCTTAAAGGTGCTGGAGTTCAAAATCAGGTCGGTTTCGATGCGGCACAGGATGGTGGTCAGGGTGGCCACGCTCAACATGATGATCAAGATGGCATTGGTGGTGTTCATCAGCGGCGTCGTCACCAGACCCATGCTTGGGCTGTTGATGATGGCATAAGCCACTACGCTCAGTACGCCAGCCAGGAACAGCAGCACGGAGGTTTTCGCACGTGGTTTGATCACGATTACGTTCTCACCACGCAGGGCAACCAGACCTTCTTCGAAGCGCTTTTGATACACAGGATCGTCAGACAGCTTGGAGTCAAACAACCAAGTGACCAGCAGCGACATCAGTATCACGGCCAGGAAAGTGGAAGGGATCACCACCATCAGCAAATGCAGATAACTCACACCATGGCCTTCCATAACGGAAGACATGTACACCACAGCTGCCGAGATAGGCGAAGCGGTAATGGCAATCTGCGCAGAAACTACGGCAGTAGACAGTGGACGGCAAGGTTTGATGCCTTGCTCTTTGGCCACTTCTGCAATCACCGGCAGGGCCGAGAGGGAGATATTACCGGTACCGGCGAAGATGGTCAGGAAATAGGTGACGATTGGGGCCAGAATAGTGATGTATTTTGGATTTTTGCGCAGCAGCTTCTCGGTTTGCTGCACCAGATAGTCCATCCCGCCAGCGACCTGCATGGCGGCGATAGCGGCGATAACCGCCATAATGATTGAAATAACGTCGAAGGGAATGCTGCCTGGCTTAACGCCGATCATCGCCAGCACCAATACCCCAAGACCGCCTGCAAAGCCTATTCCGATACCGCCCAGTCTGGCCCCCAAAAAGATGGCCAGTAGAACGATCACCAATTCTACTACTAGCATAGTGTTTACCCCTTAAAATGGATTTTTATGAAAACCAAAGGTTGCAACTTTGTATTGTTAGAAAGAAAAAAGGCACGCTATCCAGAGGATTAGCGTGCCTTTCAGGCTACCGGATGAGTCTATTATTGTTCATTTTCATCTGTATAGCGTTTCGCCTTATATGCCGGGTGCATCAGGTTCTCTACGGAGAAGATGTCATCCAGCTCAGCTTCGGTCAGTAAACCGCGTTCCAGCACGACTTCACGTACGCTCTTGCCGGTTTCAGCACAGATCTTGCCGACAATGTCACCGTTGTGGTGGCCAATGAACGGGTTCAGATAGGTGACGATACCGATAGAGTTAAATACGTAGTACTCGCACACTTCTTTGTTGGCGGTAATACCGTTAATGCATTTTTCCAGCAGGTTATAGCAGGCGTTGGTCAGAATGTGAATCGATTCAAACATCGCCTGGCCAATCACTGGCTCCATCACGTTCAACTGCAGCTGGCCTGCTTCGGCGGCCATGGTAACGCAAGTGTCGTTGCCGATCACCTTAAAGCAAACCTGGTTAACCACTTCTGGGATCACCGGGTTCACTTTGGCTGGCATGATTGAAGAACCGGCCTGCAGTTCAGGCAGGTTGATTTCGTTCAGGCCAGCGCGTGGGCCGGAAGACAGCAGACGCAGGTCGTTACAGATCTTGGACAGTTTGACCGCCAGGCGCTTGTGCGCACTGTGCACCATTACGTAGGCACCACAGTCGGAGGTGGCCTCGATCAGGTCTTCGGCAGGTACCACCGGCAGGCCACTGACTTCCGCCAGTTTCTTAACAGCCAGGTGTTGGTAACCTTCCGGGGTATTCAGCGCGGTACCGATCGCCGTTGCGCCAAGGTTCACTTCCAGCAGCAACTCTGCGGTACGGTGCAGGTTACGGGTTTCTTCATTCAGCAACACGCTGAAGGCATGGAATTCCTGGCCCAGGGTCATTGGCACCGCGTCCTGCAACTGGGTACGACCCATTTTCAGGATGGTTTCGAACTCTTTGGCTTTACGGTCAAACCCTTCACGCAGTTGGTTGATAGCATCGATCAGTTTCTGGTTGGAGGCGTAAACCGCGATGCGGAACCCGGTTGGGTAAGCGTCGTTGGTAGACTGACACTTGTTGAGGTGATCGTTAGGGTTCAGGTATTGGTATTCACCCTTCTGGTGGCCCATCAGCTCCAAGCCGATGTTTGCCAGTACTTCGTTGGTGTTCATGTTCAGCGAGGTGCCAGCACCGCCCTGGAACACATCCACCGGGAATTGGTCCATGCATTTGCCTTTATCCAGTACTTCATCACATGCCTGGATGATGACGTCGGCAATTTTACGTGGGATGGTTTGCAGCTCTTTGTTTGCCATGGCGGCGGCTTTTTTTACCATCACCATGCCGCGTACAAACTCAGGAACGTCGCTGATTTTACTGTTGCTGATATAGAAGTTTTCAATCGCACGCAGAGTATGAACACCGTAGTAGGCTTCTGCTGGGACTTCACGTGTTCCTAATAGGTCTTCTTCGATACGAATGTTGTTTGACATGAGAACCTTCTCTATGTTGCTGCCGAATATAATTATGTGCAGGATAACAAAATAATGTTGCCGAGCGGGTCTACTGCGGAAGTATTGACCGCAGCTATTGTCGCTACCCAGATCATATGCTGGTTGGTAATAAATGAATGAACGTAGATCACTATATGGTGCTTCAGCAAATGACAGCTTTTGGTTTCTGTGAAGGGCTTCACGTTTGCGGCAAAGAGAATAAAAAAGATCGCCCGGTTGAAATGGCGGCGGGAAGCCCCCATTGTATGAAGGTTGGCCGATTAGTGGCCCCATTTATCACGTATGCGCCATCGGGCGGGTACGCCGACTCTACCTAGAGGAGAGAACCAGGTGCGCTGGTTACCGTTACTGCTGATATTTCTACTGGCTTACATAGAGATATCCTTGTTTATCAAAGTTGCCGCCGTGTTCGGTGTGGCAATGACGCTGCTGCTGGTGGTGTTTACCTCCTGCGTCGGCGTTTCCCTGGTGCGTAATCAGGGCATGAAGACCTTTGTGCAGATGCAACAGAAGCTGGCGGCGGGCGAAAGCCCGGCAGCGGAGATGGTGAAAAGCGTTTCACTGGTACTGGCGGGGTTCCTGCTGGTGATACCGGGCTTCTTCACCGATTTCCTTGGCCTGTTGCTGTTGTTGCCGCCGGTGCAGAAATCGCTGACGCTGAAGTTGATGCCGCATCTCGCCGTTTATCGCCCAGGCGGTTGGGGTCAGAACGGCGGGGCTGCCAATGGCAATACCTTCGACGGTGAATTCCAGCGCAAGCAAGACGACCGCTACACCTTGGATCATCAACCTGACGATCGCGACAAGCGTGACGATCGCTGATAATTCCCCCAAACGCGGCCAATCGGCCGCGTTTTTGCTAGTGGCGTTCACCGTAGGCCATCAAATCGAAAATTTTTTTGCTGCTGCCCCTTGAAGGGGGATGGAACGCCCCCATTTCAAATCCCACGGAGCCGGTATCAATAATCCGGCGGACAACCCTAAATCTGATAGAAACCTTCTTACAGGAGAGCGTTCAATGAGTATTCGTCCATTGCATGACCGCGTTATCGTCAAGCGCAAAGAAGTTGAATCAAAATCTGCTGGCGGCATCGTTCTGACTGGCTCTGCAGCGGGTAAATCTACTCGTGGTGAAGTGGTAGCCGTTGGTAAAGGACGTGTTCTGGAAAGCGGCAACATCCAGCCGCTGGATGTGAAAGTAGGCGACATCGTGATTTTCAACGACGGTTACGGCGTGAAAGCAGAGAAGATCGACAATGAAGAAGTGTTGATCATGTCCGAAAGCGACATTCTGGCAATTGTTGAAGCGTAATAGCGCTTTATAAATCTTCTGAACTGAACGAGTTGAAGGGAAATACCAATGGCAGCTAAAGATGTAAAATTCGGCAATGATGCTCGCGTGAAGATGCTCCGCGGTGTGAATGTTCTCGCTGATGCAGTAAAAGTGACTCTGGGCCCGAAAGGCCGCAACGTAGTGCTGGATAAATCCTTCGGCGCTCCTACCATCACTAAAGATGGCGTATCTGTTGCTCGTGAAATCGAACTGGAAGACAAGTTCGAGAACATGGGTGCACAAATGGTGAAAGAAGTTGCCTCTAAAGCGAACGACGCTGCGGGCGACGGTACCACCACTGCAACCGTACTGGCTCAATCCATCATCACCGAAGGCCTGAAAGCTGTGGCTGCTGGCATGAACCCGATGGACCTGAAGCGCGGTATCGACAAAGCGGTTATCGCTGCGGTTGAAGAGCTTAAAAAATTATCCGTACCTTGCTCTGACTCTAAAGCTATCGCTCAGGTAGGCACCATCTCTGCAAACTCCGACGAAACCGTGGGTAAACTGATTGCAGAAGCGATGGAGAAAGTGGGCAAAGAAGGCGTGATCACCGTTGAAGAAGGCACCGGTCTGCAAGACGAGCTGGACGTGGTTGAAGGTATGCAGTTCGATCGCGGCTACCTGTCTCCGTACTTCATCAACAAGCCAGAAACCGGTTCTATCGAGCTGGAAAGCCCGTTCATCCTGCTGGCTGACAAGAAAATCTCCAACATCCGTGAAATGCTGCCAGTGCTGGAAGCCGTTGCGAAAGCGGGCAAACCACTGCTGATCATTGCTGAAGATGTTGAAGGCGAAGCGTTGGCGACCCTGGTGGTTAACACCATGCGTGGCATCGTGAAAGTGGCTGCGGTTAAAGCACCTGGCTTCGGCGACCGTCGTAAAGCCATGCTGCAAGACATCGCTACCCTGACTGCCGGTACCGTGATCTCTGAAGAGATCGGTCTGGAGCTGGAAAAAGCTACCCTGGAAGATCTGGGTCAGGCAAAACGCATCGTGATCAACAAAGACACCACCATCATCATCGATGGCGTGGGCGACGAAACCACCATTCAGGGCCGCGTTTCCCAGATCCGTCAGCAGATCGAAGAAGCGACCTCTGATTACGATCGTGAAAAACTGCAAGAGCGTGTTGCTAAACTGGCTGGCGGCGTTGCCGTTATCAAAGTTGGCGCCGCAACTGAAGTTGAAATGAAAGAGAAGAAAGCCCGCGTTGAAGATGCCCTGCACGCTACCCGTGCTGCGGTAGAAGAAGGCGTGGTTGCTGGCGGTGGCGTAGCGCTGATCCGTGTAGCAGACAAAATTTCTGGCCTGAAAGGCGATAACGAAGACCAGAACGTGGGTATCAAAGTTGCCCTGCGTGCGATGGAATCTCCACTGCGTCAGATCGTGATCAACGCCGGTGAAGAAGCTTCTGTGATTGCTAACAAGGTGAAAGCAGGCGAAGGCAGCTTCGGCTACAACGCTTACACCGAAGAATACGGCGACATGATCGCGATGGGTATCCTGGATCCAACTAAAGTGACCCGTTCTGCTCTGCAGTACGCGGCCTCTGTAGCTGGCCTGATGATCACCACCGAGTGCATGATCACTGACTTGCCGAAAGAAGACAAGTTAGACATGGGTGGCGCTGGTGGTATGGGCGGCATGGGTGGTATGGGCGGAATGATGTAATTCCCCTCACCTCTGTGAGCTAACCACAAAACCCGGCTTCGGCCGGGTTTTTTTATTCCTTTCTTCTGTGTGGGGCTGATTGTTGCGCCCGTGTTTTTCATCGTCAGCGGCTACTGATGCGTCAGTGCTGAATTTGATGATATTTTTGCAGACCGTATCTATTAAGCGTGTAAACTGATAGTTCATCAGCTGTCGCTCAAGACGTTGACCAGGCACCAGTGGCCGCTGGCAACGGATGCTTAAGAGATGGCAACGCTTTCTGATAAGCTTTTGCGTAATTCTCAACATCATATGGGGAACAAGATGCGGATTAAAGCCTTACTGGGTCTATCGGCAGCGCTGCTGCTGGCAGGGTGCAGCAGCACCAATGAACTGACCGCCGCAGGTCAACAGGTCAAATTTACCGACACCAAGCCTGCCGCAGAATGTCAGTTGGTAGGCGAAGTCACCGGCACTCAAAGCAACTGGCTGTCGGGGAGTGGTGGTGAGGGCAGTTCCATGCGTGGCGCGGCCAATGATCTGCGCAACAAGGCAGCGGCAATGGGCGGCAACGTGATTTACGGTGCTACTAGCCCAAGCCAGAACCTGCTTTCAAGTTTTGCACCACTGGACAGCAAAATGATCGGCCAGGTGTATAAGTGCCCGTAACGCTGGCATAAGCACCCGTATAAAACAAAAGAGGAATGCCAAGGCATTCCTCTTTTTGCATTCATGTCGGCCTCTCAGCTTTGCGTGAGGCGCAGATCCAACGGCGTTTTGCTGGGTTCGCCGCCGACTTCACGGGTCAGGCGTGGTACCAGATAGCCGGAAACCTTGCTCAGCAAACTTTTCACGATCGCACGGGCCTCGTCATCGCTGACCATAAAGTGGGCCGCACCCTGCACCTTATCCAACACGTGGAGGTAATAGGGCAGGATCCCCGCATCAAACAGGGCGTTACTCAGCGTTGCCAGCGTATCCGCGTTATCATTGATCCCTCGTAGCAGCACGCTTTGGTTCAGCAGCGTCACTCCGGCGCTACGCAACTGTGCCATACTGGCGCGCAGCGGTGGGTCAATCTCGTTGGCATGATTGATATGGGTAACCATTAGCACCTGCAGGCGCGATGCCGAGAAGCGCTGGCATAGCGTAGCGGTGATGCGGGCGGGGATCACCACTGGCAAGCGGGTATGAATACGCAGGCGTTTGAGATGTGGGATGGCCTCCAGTTCCCCGATCAGCCAATCCAGTTCATGGTCTTTGGCCATCAGCGGATCGCCCCCGGAGAAAATAATTTCATCCAGTTCCGGGTGTTGCCGGATATACTCCAACGCTTGAAGCCAGTTTGCCTTGTTGCCCTGGTTCTCCTGATAGGGGAAATGACGGCGGAAACAGTAGCGGCAGTTAACCGCACAGCCGCCTTTTACCAACAGCAGGGCACGGTTGCGATACTTGTGCAGCAACCCCGGCACCACGCTGCGCTGTTCATCCAGCGGATCGGTCGTGAAGCCTGGGGCATCGATGAATTCTGCGCTGGCGGTGAGTACCTGGCGCAGTAGCGGGTCATTGGCATCACCAGGTTGCATACGCGCGGCAAAGGCTCGCGGCACGCGTAGCGCAAACAGGCGGCGTGCATCGCGCCCCTGTGGCAGTTCCGGGTGCGTATTTAGTGACAGAAGCTGCAGTAATTCATCGGGGTCGGTAATAACATCGGCGAGTTGATGCAACCAATCTTCTCTATGCGCCGTGTTTTGGGTTATAATGTGTGCCATTTTTTTGGCTAAGCTACCAGTTTAAATTTTCAGAGGGCCATCATGGCGACTTATTCTAGCAACGATTTCCGTCCGGGTCTTAAAATCATGTTCGAAGGCGAACCTTACGCTGTCGAATCCAGCGAGTTCGTCAAACCAGGTAAAGGCCAGGCTTTTGCGCGTGTAAAAATGCGTCGCCTGCTGACCGGCACCCGCGTTGAGAAAACCTTTAAGTCTACCGACTCCTGCGAAGGCGCGGACGTGGTAGATACCAACATGAACTACCTGTACAACGACGGTGAGTTCTACCATTTCATGCACCCTGAGACTTTTGAACAGCATCAGGTTGAAGAGAAAACCGTTTCTGACGTGGCTAAATGGCTGCAGGACAACGCGGAATGTATCGTCACCCTGTGGGATGGCCGTCCTATCGCTGTGCTGCCACCGAACTTTATCGAAGCAGAAATCACTGATACCGATCCAGGCCTGAAAGGCGACACTGCAGGTACCGGCGGCAAGCCAGCTACCCTGAGCACTGGCGCAGTGGTTAAAGTGCCATTGTTCGTGCAGATTGGCGAAGTGATCAAGGTTGACACCCGCTCTGGCGAATACGTCTCCCGCGTTAAATAAGTTTCAGCACAGAGGAACCCCCGTGGTTCCTCTGTGTTATCCCTTCCCGTCACACGTTGGCAGAACCGCATGATGAAGAAAACGCTGTTGGCCGTGGTCTCTCTGTTGTTGCTGATGTCTCTCAGCGGCTGTAATACCTTCCGTGGTTTTGGTGAAGACGTTCAGCACCTCGGCGGCGCGATTTCCCGCAGCGCTGGCTGAAATCAATTAGCGCCATTAATCGGATAATACAGAAAAATCCGTTTATTCCGGCAACCCTCCTGATTTTTACTACGCTTAGAGAGCTACACTTTTTCACTAATAACGAATAAGGGTAATCTTATGCTGAAGAAAACTATTTTCGCCATTTTTTCCTTGTTGATCCTGTCATCGCTGGTGGGCTGTAATACTACCGAAGGTGTGGGCAAAGATGTTGAAGCTGGTGGTCAGGCGATCCAGCGTAGCGCACAGTAAATTCCTTTGGGTTCAACGGTATTCCACGGCAGCGCTTGATTTTCCCTTCCGTGGAATACCCATTTAATTCTCTTGTTTGCTATAATCCACGTCTTCAATCAGCCAAGTGGGACGACCCGCCTGCGCTTCTGTTGTCTGGGGACGACCCCATCAGTTCTGGAGCCAGTGTCATGGCATGGATCATTTTGCTTTTTGCGGGCCTGTTAGAGGTCGTCTGGGCTATTGGCCTGAAATACACCCACGGTTTTACCCGTTTGACCCCCAGTTTGATTACCGTCGCCGCGATGGTGGTGAGCATGGTGTTGCTGGCACACGCCATGAAAACGTTGCCTGCGGGCACGGCTTACGCCGTGTGGACCGGGATTGGGGCGGTGGGCGCGGCGGTAATGGGCATGGTGCTGCTCGGTGAGTCGACCAACATCATGCGTATTCTCAGCCTGTGCCTGATCGTGGCCGGGATCCTGGGGCTAAAATTCAGCAGTCAATGAGTGGGCTGCTGATTGACCCAGATTAACGCTTCGGTATCAAAGCCGTAGCCCTTGGCAATCTGCACCAGTCTGTCGCGCGTGGCGGCGTCCAACGTCGGCGTGCGCGACAATATCCACAGATAGTCGCGGTTTGGGCCACAAACCAGCGCATAACGGTATTCCGGATCGAGTTCGATGACGTTATAGCCGCCATAGAAAGGCCCGAAGAATGAGACTTTCAGCGAGGCCGTCTGCGGCGAGCCGATAAAGTACGCCTTGCCTTCGCTCTCCTGCCACTGCTGTTTTTTGCTATCGAAACCCCGGTTAATCACCTTCAGACCGCCGTCTGTGCGCGGGCTATAATTGGCTGTAACCTGCTCCAGGCCTCTTTCAAAGCGATGATCCAGACGCGCGATTTCATACCAGGTGCCCAGATAGCGTTTGCTATCGAAGTTATCTATAACCTTGACGTCTTTCGGGGGTGTCACGCTGCAGGCAACGGAAACGAGGGCAGATAATATGACGCAAAGTTTTGACCAAAAACGCATGAGTGACTCCTGTTTACCGGTATCAGATAGACAGTGTAGTCGACAGGGGGGGATTGCGGAATAGGCGGCCAACGGGAGTTGGCCGCCAGAGGTTTTACAGCGTGACGACCCCGATCAGGGTAACGACGCTCAGGATAGCTGCCAAGCCGTAGAATACCCATTTGCCAGCAGGCACGTGGATTTTCAGATCGTGCATGGCATGGTGGATACGGTGAAGCCCGCACCACAATGGCAAAATAATCATCAGCAGCAGGAACAAGCGGCCGATCCAGCTTTGGCAAAATGCCAGGACGCGCTCATAACCTAAAGCTTCGCCGGGGAACAGGCCGAGTGGCAGCAGGATGCCGACCAGCAGCACGATAGCCGGAGCAACGATCGCTCCCCACATACCGCCAGCGCCAAATAATCCCCAGAAAACCGGCTCGTCAGAGCGCTTAGGTGATTGATTTATCATGTTTCCTCCGGATTACAGTAACGCTACGGCGAGAATGATCACGGTGACGACGATCGTCACTGCCCACAGCGCCTTAACGATTGGCTCCGGCCCCATTTTCTCGCTGTTGACTACGATGTTGGCGGCTTTCGGTGCCAGATCGAACCAGGTTTTGGTATGCAGCGCTGCGGCCAGCAGGGCGATGATGTTAATCAGCAACACCAGCGGGTTTTGCAGGAAGCCGACAAACCCGGCCCAGCTTTCAGGGCCGCCCTTCAGGGCAAAGACGCCGTCGATCAGCACGATGCTGAACCACACCGCCAGCACGGAAGTGCCTTCACGCAGCATATAGAAACGGTAGAAACCCAGCTTTTGCCACCAGGTTGGCGTCATGGTACGCACATAGGGCTTACGTTGTGTTGTCATTGCTGTCTCCCCTCCCTTATTGCGGTTTCAGCATTGCGATCATGAAGTCTTTGGCACTCTCTACCTTGCCCTGCTGGATCGCAGCGGCCGGGTCGACGTGTTTTGGACAGACTTCAGAGCAGTAGCCAACAAACGTACAGGACCAGACACCGTTCTGGCCGTTAAGCAGCGGCATACGCTGTTTCTTGCCGTGGTCGCGGTTATCCAGGTTGTAACGGTGCGCCAGCGTAATCGCCGCCGGGCCGATGAACTCCTGATTCAGGCCGAACTGTGGGCAAGCGGCATAGCACAGGCCACAGTTGATGCAGCCGGAGAATTGGTGATACTTCGCCATTTGCGCCGGGGTCTGCACGTTCGGGCCATCTTCCGGTTTGCGATCGTTGCCGATGATGTACGGCTTAATCGCTTCCAGGCTCTCGATAAAGTGGGTCATATCCACCACCAGATCGCGCTCGATCGGGAAGTTGCCCAACGCCTCAACCTTCATGCCATCGGTATATTCACGCAGGAAGGTTTTACAGGCCAGCTTAGGCACGCGGTTGACCATCATGCCGCAAGAGCCACAGATGGCCATACGGCACGACCAGCGGTAGGACAGGTCTGGCGCCAGGTTATCTTTGATATAACCCAGTGCATCCAGCAGCGAAGTCTGCTCATCGTAAGGCACGCTGAAGGTCTCGAAATGCGGCTCGGCGTCGCGTTCCGGGTTATAGCGCATGACCTCGATTTTCAGGGTTTTCAGCTCAGCCATTCGCCTGCTCCTTATCCTTTCTCTCTTTGTCCTGCGCTTCGGCTGCGGCGCCATAAACACGCTTGGCCGGTGGCAGTTTGGTAATTTTCACGTCGCTGTACTCCAGGCGTGGTGCACCGTTCGGGTTATGGAACGCCAGCGTATGTTTCAGGAAGTTCACGTCGTCACGCTCGGTGCAACCTTCGTCGAGACGCTGGTGTGCGCCGCGCGATTCTTTACGGTTGAAGGCCGAGTGCGCCATACATTCGGCAACGTCCAGGCCATAGCCCAGCTCGATGGTGTACAGCAGATCGGTGTTGAACACGCTGGAGTTGTCGGTAATCTTGACGCGCTTGAAGCGCTCTTTCAGCTCCGCCAGCTTATCGATGGTTTTCTGCATCAGCTCCGGCGTACGGTAGATACCACAGCCTTCTTCCATCGACAGACCCATTTCATCGCGGATTTTCGACCAGTTCTCGCTACCTTCCTGCTTCATCAGGTTGCTGAGGCGGGTTTCCACGTCGCGGCCTTGTGCTTCCAAAGCGCTGCCGTTGGCCGGGCCACTTTCCAGCGCGCGGCGGGCTGCGTGTTCACCTGCCACACGCCCAAACACCACCAGCTCAGCCAGCGAGTTGGAACCCAGGCGGTTCGCGCCGTGCAGGCCAACCGAGGAACATTCGCCGACGGCGAACAGGCCTTTAATGCGGGTTTCACAGTTCTGGTCGGTTTCGATACCGCCCATGGTGTAGTGCGCGGTTGGGCGGACCGGGATTGGATCCTTAACGGGATCGACCCCCACGTAAGCTTTCGACAGTTCACAGATGAACGGCAGACGCTCCAGCAGCTTCTTCTCGCCCAGGTGGCGCAGATCCAGATAGACCACGTCGCCGCGCGGGGTGGCGATGGTGCGGCCAGCACGCCATTCATGCCAGAAAGCCTGCGACACTTTGTCACGCGGGCCCAGCTCCATATATTTGTTTCTTGGCTCGCCCAGCGGGGTTTCCGGGCCCATACCGTAGTCTTGCAGGTAGCGGTAGCCGTCTTTGTTAACCAGAATACCGCCTTCACCGCGGCAGCCTTCGGTCATCAGGATGCCTGAGCCTGGCAGGCCGGTTGGGTGATATTGCACAAACTCCATGTCGCGCAGTGGTACGCCGTGGTGGAACGCCATCCCCATACCGTCGCCGGTGACGATGCCGCCGTTGGTGTTATAGCGATAAACACGGCCTGCACCGCCGGTGGCCATGATGACCGCGTTGGCACGGATCTGCACGCGGGTACCTTCCATCATGTTCATGGCAACCACGCCGCGCGCCTGGCCATCATCCACCAGCACGTCCAGCACGAAGTGCTCATCGAAACGTTGGATTTGCGGGTACTTCAGCGAAGTCTGGAACAGGGTGTGCAGCATGTGGAAGCCGGTTTTATCGGCGGCAAACCAGGTACGTTCAATCTTCATGCCACCAAAGCGGCGCACGTTGACCGAACCGTCTGGCTTACGGCTCCATGGGCAACCCCATTGCTCCAACTGGGCCATTTCACGTGGGCAGCTGTGAACAAAGTGATCGACCACATCCTGCTCACACAGCCAATCGCCACCGGCTACGGTGTCCTGGAAGTGATAGTCGTAGCTGTCGTGATCCTGAGTGACTGCGGCGGAGCCCCCCTCGGCGGCTACCGTGTGGCTACGCATTGGATATACTTTAGATATCAGCGCGATTTTCAGTTGGGGATTGGCTTCCGCGGCGGCTATAGCGGCCCGTAAACCAGCTCCCCCGGCACCAATGATGGCTAGGTCGGCGTTAAAGGTTTGCACTGCACTCCTCCAATGTTCTCGTTAAAACGACAATTTAATTAATCTATGCTTAATATTTATAAAGGTGCTTCGGGTGCTAAGCTAAATTCAGTGACTTTTTAAACTAAACACTAAGGATAGATAACTGCTACCGAATATAGGGTTATCACTATACCTAAAGTTAAGTAGTAGAAATTTGATGTGATCGATTGTTTTGCCTTTTAAGCGTTACGCAAGAGGCATTCCTGCAAAAATAAGGTGTTGCCTCGCCTTTATCTTTGATTAGTAGGATTGTCGGTGGTTTATATGGCTTATATGTTTTTTATGATTTTAATGTAGACCAGCGCACACAATAGCCAAGAATTTGTTTGCATGAGAGGATGCGAGTAGACTGCACCCCCTGTTTGATTTCGGAGTAATTACCATGAGCGAAACGGCAAGCTGGCAGCCAAGTGCACCCATCGCCAATTTGTTGAAACGCGCAGCGATACTGGCTGAGATCCGGCGTTTCTTTGCCGATCGTGGCGTATTGGAGGTTGAGACCCCGGCGATGAGCCAGGCGACAGTCACCGACATCCACCTGGTCCCTTTCCAGACGCGTTTCGTCGGCCCGGGCGCGGCAGATGGCCTGACGCTGTACATGATGACCAGCCCGGAATACCACATGAAGCGCCTGCTGGCGGCAGGGAGCGGCCCGATCTATCAGATGGGGCGCAGCTTCCGTAATGAAGAAGCGGGGCGGCATCACAACCCTGAATTCACCATGCTGGAATGGTATCGCCCGCACTATGATATGTATCGCCTGATGAACGAGGTGGACGATCTGCTGCAACAGGTACTGGATTGCGACAGTGCCGAAACCCTGTCCTATCAGCAGGCGTTCCTGCGCCATCTGGATCTCGATCCGCTGTCGGCGGAGAAGGCGCAGCTGCGCGAGGCTGCGGCCAAGCTCGATCTGAGCAATATTGCCGATACGGAAGAAGACCGCGATACCTTGCTGCAACTGCTGTTTACCGTGGGTGTAGAACCCCATATTGGTCGTGATAAACCGGCATTCGTTTACCACTTCCCGGCATCACAGGCCTCGTTGGCAGAGATCAGCACCGAAGATCACCGTGTCGCAGAGCGGTTCGAGGTTTATTTCAAAGGCCTTGAGCTAGCGAATGGTTTCCGCGAGTTGACCGATGGCGATGAGCAACGCCAGCGCTTCACGCAGGACAATCGTAAACGTGTGGCGCGTGGCTTGCCGGAGCACCCGATTGATAACAACCTGCTGGATGCCTTGAAGCATGGTATGCCGGAGTGTGCTGGCGTGGCATTGGGCGTCGATCGTTTGGTGATGCTGGCGTTGGGAGCCGAAAGCCTGAGCGAAGTGATCGCGTTTCCGGTCAGCCGGGCATAACGTTTTCGCCTCCATGAAAAAGGGTTCGGCTTGCCGAACCCTTTTTGCTTTTATAGCCCGCCCGACTCGCGGCGCGTGTTGCGCGGTGGGGTTGAAGGCGGCGTGCGGCCATTACTGGTCATGCGCGACAGCGTTTCGGTGCGAACCTGGAACGGTGGGTATGGCAGCGTGATGCCGTGTTCACGGTAACCCGCCAGGATCAACTGATGGATCTCATGGCGTAACGGCATACGGTGGCCCATTTCGGCGGCGTAGATGCGCAGTTCGAAGATCTGAATACCCTGTTGCAGATCGACCAGATAGGCTTCCGGTGTTGGGTTATCCAGCACCAGTGAGCAACGTTCGGCCGAGTTGATCAGGATCTTGGTCACTTCTTCCGTATTCGCTTCTGCCGGTGCCGGGACGGTCAGTACCACACGGGTCAGCGTGTCCGATAGCGACCAGTTGATAAACTGTTCGGTGATAAAGGCCTTGTTAGGCACGATAATCTCTTTGCGATCCCAGTCTGAAATAGTAGTGGCACGGGTATTGATCTTGGTGACGGTGCCCGTCAGGTTACGGATTGTCACCGTATCGCCGATGCGGATCGGTTTTTCAAACAGAATGATCAGGCCTGAAATAAAGTTGGAGAAGATCTCCTGCATACCAAAGCCCAAGCCCACGCTGAGCGCGGTGACCACCCATTGCAGTTTCGACCACTCGATACCGATCCAGGAAAAGCTGAGGATCGCCCCGAACAGCAGTAACAGGTATTTGGTTATGGTGGTAATGGCGTAGCCGGTGCCGGGCGTCAGATCCAGGTGCTGCAACACCGCCAACTCGAGTAATGCTGGCAGGTTACGCACTAGCTGCATGGTGACGATCAGCACCAGGATGGCGATCAGCAGCGCCCCCAAGGTGATTGGCTGAGCGATATCAATGCCATTCACCGTGGAGTTGACATCCCAGAGCTTGATATTTTCCAGGAAGCCGAAGGCCGAATGGATCTCTGACCACAGGACGATCACCGAGACCAGCGCCACCATCGTCAGGATCGAACGCACCAACCTCAGCGACTGGGCGCTGATGGCATCCAGATCGATTTCCGTCTCATCCACCTCAATCGCACCTTCGATGCTGTTAGGGGTATGTGAAGATTCTTCTTCGCCTTTGGCACGCTGCGCCAGGATATCGGCACGGCGCTGTTTGGCACGGTCAAAGGCGATGCGGCGGCGTTGGATCAGCATCCAGCGGCGGATAATGTGGTAAATCACCAACAGCAGGAACCAGATGGCAACCGAGGTCTCCAGGCGTGCCAGCAGTTTCTGTGCGGTGGTCAGATAGCCGACGGTGGAAGCCAGAGCGGCAATCAGCGGTGCGGAAAGCAACAGCCCCCACAACGCGGTATTAATCAGGTTTTCGCCGGAGCCTTTGTTATCCAGATACAGTGGAATACCGGCCCGCTTCAAGCTGTTGGTGACCAGCGCCAGCGCCAGACAGAGCAGAATGAAGCACAGGCGGCCAAGGGTATTGGCGAATTCGCGATCGTTGAGATTGTCGAAGGTGATCAGCGCCATAATCAACGGCACGATCAGCCAGATCGACATCTGGTAATAACGCATGGCGCGGGAAACCTGTTTCACCGGCCAGCGGAAATGCACGATGAACAACCCTTGCGGATGGGCGAAGGCGGCGCTGATCATACAGATCCACAGCACTGGCAGCGTGGCGGTGACGCCCTCACCGATGGCGACAGCAACCGGATATGGCCAGGCATTTTGCAAGCCGAAGCCCAGCGCTGCCCACAATACCGGCAGCGGCAAGGCCACCAGGATCGACCAAAATACGGTACGCAACGTCAGCAGGAATTCATCTTGCGTGACCTTACCTACTCTGCTGCTGGCCCGTGCCAGGAACGCATGGTAATGCTTACGCGAACTGATGCTGAAAATCACCAACAGCACCGCACCAAACAGCGGGATCAAGGTTTCCCGGCTAGTGACCATCATCACGAAGGCACCGCTGAGCTGCGTCAGGGTATCCAGTGACAGTACACGGGTCAGATCCTGTGCCACATTGAGCGGGTATGACAGGGTGATAGGGCTGACGTCTGGCACCCAGAACAGATAACGGTGCGCTGCATCCTGAATTTCGTTCAGCGCATCGACCAACTGGGTGTTGGCCACCTTCAGCTTGGTCAGCTCAAGGATCTGGGTATCGCAGCCGGACAGCAGCGAGTTCAACAGATCACGCTGGGTGCGTAGCTGGGCATCGACGATACGCTGCTGGGCGCTGGTCAGGGGGCTGCCGTCATCTTGTTTAAACTCTTTGGCTCGCTGTGGCAGGCTTTCCAGTTGGTTTTCAAAATTCAGGCGTTGAACGCGCAGATCGGCCATGGCGCTGTCCAACTGCCGGGGTTTTGGCATTTCTGGCAAGATGGCGACCTGGGCGCGCAGGGTTTCCCCCAGCGCAGTAGAGGCGCTCAACCATTGGGACTGCTCAATGATGGTGCTCAACGCCTGGCGTACCTGCAGCGTTTGTGCGGCGGCCTGGCGCTGTTGGGAAGAGATCAGATCCATCTGTTGCGCCTGATCGTTCAGCGCAGCAGAAAGTTCACGGTTGATTTGCAGCTGCTTGCGCAGGCTGGCGGGTAAATCGCCATTCTGTTCGGCCAATTGCTCGGTTTTTTCCAGTGCCCGTTCCGCTTCTCGCTGGCGTTGGCTGTTGAGGTTGTTACGTAGCGCCTGTAACTGGACATCAATTTTTTCATGCCGCGTTTTGTAGACATCGGCACGCATCCGCGCCAGTTCCTGCCGGTTATTGGCCGAGAGTTGAGCCAGGTCCAGCTCATCCACTTTCGCTTTACGTGCCGCTGCCTCTGCCTGTAACAGAGCAAGCTGCGCCAGTGCCAATGGCGTGGTTTGGTTATTGCCCTGAGCCTGTAGGCGGCGCTGAACTTCCGTTAACGCTCGCCGGGCTTCGGTTTGTTGCTGTGGCAGTTGGCTGAGAGAGTCGCTGATCTCGCGTGTCCGGTCCTGCTCCTGTTGCAACAGGCGGGCCTGTTCCAGCAGTTGGCTGCTGGTTTGCAGAATTAACTGTTCCAGATCGCTGGCGGGCAGGTTTTCGCCGTTGGGCAGGATTTTGGCTTCTTCGAGGGTGAGCTGGCGGCGCAGTTCCTGCGTCATCTTCGGGAAATCGTCGATCACCCGTTGATACTGCTGGGAATTGTTCTGCGACTCTTTGCGTTCGGTGAGCCAGTTGATGGCGCTTTGCAGCGCCTCAACCGTTTCCGCCTGATTAGGCGCGTTTTTATTGCCCTCGGCCAGTTTCAGTTCTTGCCGTAACTGGGACTCGTTGGGGATCGCGGCGGCGAGAACCGGCTGGATCAGTAGCAGGCTGAGCAATAAAGCGATAATCAGGCGCACAGCATCAATTCCCTTCGAAGGTGGCGTCTGGCGCGGCTGCGGCTTCAGCAAAAGCCTGGCCCATCCGGGTTATGGTGCCGTTGTTCAGGTGCGGAGCGAACTGCACGCTGCCAGGTGTGAACAGGTTGATGACCGTGGAACCGAGTTTGAAACGGCCCATCTCTTCACCTTTAACCAGGTGGATCGCGCCTTCCATGCCTTCGGCTGGATAGGTCCAGCGGCGGATGATGCCTTCGCGGGGTGGCGTGACGGTACCGGCCCAGACGGTTTCGATGCTGCCCACAATAGTCGCACCGACCAGGATCTGCACCATCGGCCCAAAGGCGGTATCGAATACGCAGATCACACGCTCATTGCGCGCAAACAGATTCGGCACGTTGGCGGCTGTCAGCGGGTTAACCGAGAACAGATCGCCCGGTACGTAGATCATTTCGCGCAGTACGCCGTCACAAGGCATATGGACACGGTGATAGTCGCTTGGGGCCAGATAGGTGGTGGCGAACAGGCCGTTACGGAAAGGCTCCGCTAACAGATAGTTGCCAGCCAGCAGGGCTTCCAGCGTGTAATTATGGCCTTTGGCCTGGAAAATCTGATCGTCGCGGATCGCACCGAGCTGGCTGATGGCACCATCTGCCGGCAGTGCCAGCACGTGAGGCTCTGCTACGATCGGGCGTGCGCCATCACGTAATGGACGAACGAAGAATTCATTGAATGTGGCATAGGAGGCTAAATCCGGGTTCTGTGCTTCCTGCATCTGCACGCGGTAATAGCGGGCAAACGCTTTTACCACCAGCTTCGTCAGCCAGCCGGCCTTTTTATCTGCGCCCCAGCCCGCCAGGCGGGTTAACGCCAGCTTTGGCAGCCAATACTGTAATTTTATCTTGATGCTATCCAGCACATTAACCTCTTGAAAGGGGATATAAGGGCGGGGATGGCGATTAGCGCCACCCCCGCACTGTGGATCAGTTATCTGCGTCCGAGAAGTTTTTGCGGGTTTTAACCTGCGCCATGCTTTCCAGGATGCGGTGATAGTTGTCGAAACGCTCTTTGGCTATAGCGCCACTTTCCATCGCGGCGCGAATGGCGCAGCCCGGATCGGGGTCGTGGCGGCAGTCGCGGAATTTACAACCGCCTAAATAGTCGCGGAATTCGACATAGGCCTGGGTGACTTGCTCTGGCTCCAGATGCCACAGACCAAATTCACGCACGCCAGGGGAGTCGATAACATCACCGCCATGTTGGAAGTGATACAACCGTGCCGCCGTGGTGGTATGTTGCCCCAGGCCGGAGACGTCGGAAACCTGATTTACCAGAATTTGCTTTTCCGTCTGCGGCAGCAGAGCGTTCAACAGGCTGGATTTGCCCACGCCGGACTGCCCGGCAAAGATGCTGATACGGTCGACCAGTGCCTGTTCAAAGGCTTCCATCCCTTCGCGGGTCTGGCTGGACACTTCGAGAACGCGATAGCCAATATGGCGATAGATGTCCATCATTCCGTCGACCACCTTACGCGCTTCGGCGTCCAGCAGGTCGATCTTGTTGAGCACGATCAGAGGCTCGACTTGCAGCGTTTCGCAGGCGACCAGGTAGCGATCGATCATATTGAGTGAAAGTTCGGGCAAAATGGCCGACACGATGACGATCTGATCGATATTGGCGGCGATGGGTTTAACGCCGTCGTAGAAATCAGGGCGGTTCAGCACCGAGGTTCGTTCATGCACCGCTTCTACGATGCCTTTGACCCCCGCATGAGTGCCTACACCAGGGCGCCAGACCACGCGATCGCCGGTAACCAGCGAACGTAGGGTGCGGCGAATGTTGCAGCGATGCTGGACGCCGTCTGCGGCTTCCACATCTGCATGCATGCCAAAGCGGCTGATGACGATCCCGTCCTGCGGTTCGCCCAATTGGGAATCATCCAGCTCCGGCTTGTTGTCAGTACGCTTCAGGCGACGCTGATGGTTGGCCTGTACGCGGCGTTCTTGACCTTTGGACAGTTTGTTCTTACTCACTGAGCCTCACTTGAATCGGCATTTATCGCTCGGGGCGAGCAAAAAGGCTATGATACACGCTATTTTATATTAAATAACCGTTCTTGACCGCCACGCACGCTGGCATTAGCCGCGGGTTTGCCCGTGGTTTATTTATCTTTCGGCTTTTACGCAGGAAAAATCATGACAGGAAACGAAAACAACCTGATTTGGATCGATCTGGAGATGACCGGGTTGGACCCTGAACGCGATCGTATTATCGAGATCGCGACGTTGGTGACCGATGCCAATTTGAATATCCTTGCCGAAGGACCGGTGATCGCAGTGCATCAATCAGATGAGCAACTGGCGCGGATGGATGACTGGAATGTGCGCACGCATACCGGCAGTGGGCTGGTGGAGCGCGTTAAAGCCAGCCAGCATGACGATCGTGCAGCCGAGCTGGCCACTATCGCTTTCCTGCAAGCGTGGGTGCCAGCGGGTAAATCACCAATCTGTGGCAACAGCGTTGGCCAGGATCGCCGTTTCCTGTTCCGCTATATGCCGCTGCTGGAGGCCTACTTCCATTACCGTTATCTGGATGTCAGCACCCTCAAAGAGTTGGCGCGCCGCTGGAAACCGGAGATCCTGCCAGGCTTCAAGAAGCAGGGCACCCATCAGGCGTTGGATGATATCCGCGAATCCGTTGCGGAACTGGCGTACTACCGCGAGCATTTTATTCAGCTGTAGTCGGGATCAAGTACATAAAAGGGGGCGGAGGATTAATCCACGCCCCCTTTTCTATTGCGGGGTTCTAGGGTTTGGCTTTAGGGACGAAGGGCGGTTTGGCAAACCAAACCAGCACGATGGCTAGCAGAAACACGCCAGCCAACGCATATGAAATATCATTGAAGGCGATCTGTGCGGCCAGCCATGAGCCTGCCACAATCTCGTCCCGCCTGAGAGCGGATAGCAAGATAGCGTTTATCGACATGATAAACAGTGTCAGCCCCAACCCCTGTAACAGTTGAATCAGCGCGATATGCTGGAAATCAATATCAATGACAAAGTCTGAGTGCAGGTAAGGGGCCGTGGACAGCAGGATGAAAGCCCCGCAAAACAGGTTTTTGCCTATCCCGGCATGAAAATTCACCATTTAGGTGCTTAAAGCAGCAATCAAACAAAATTCGCGTTTTTTTGCTTTCAGGGGCTTGCGGCGAAAAGGATTTCTCGTATAATGCGCACCCCGTACCGATGAAGAATTTCGTTCTATTACACCATCGTTACGCCGGGCGGGAATAGCTCAGTTGGTAGAGCACGACCTTGCCAAGGTCGGGGTCGCGAGTTCGAGTCTCGTTTCCCGCTCCAACTTCAAAAATGCTGCTGATGTAGCATGATGAAGAAAAAGTAGTTAAAGTAACACCCATGCGACGCGGGAATAGCTCAGTTGGTAGAGCACGACCTTGCCAAGGTCGGGGTCGCGAGTTCGAGTCTCGTTTCCCGCTCCAAAAATTTCAAAGGCCATGCTGTTGATTGTTGGCCGGATGCTTCAAGCATATCAATGCGGGAATAGCTCAGTTGGTAGAGCACGACCTTGCCAAGGTCGGGGTCGCGAGTTCGAGTCTCGTTTCCCGCTCCAAATTTATCTCCAGTTAGATTCAATCCTACGCCGCTTCCGGTGTGACTTTCTTTCAGTTATACATACTCCGAAAATATGTTGTGAACAGAGTTATCCACAGATTCTGTACATAATACCTTCTGTGCAAAATTGCAACGCCTCACAAATGAAATTTATATCTTATTGATAATAATCAACATTTATTTCTTATAAAACGTTATCTCGATCACTTGCTCTTTTTGTGACGCTTGAAAGACAACGCATTTTTATTTTTATGCACAAATCCACAGGGAGAGTCTGAGGGTTTTCTAAGCATCCCTCGGTAATCCTTTCTCAACCGCCCGAATTAAACGTTTTTTCTGCATAGTCTGCACCTCAACCGCCAGGGCTTCACGGCGTGCAAGCTGTTGAGCCAGTGCCCAACTGATGTGCTCGTCCAGCATCGGATCCTGACCTTGCCGAGTCTGCAAGCTGATAACGATCTGATCCAGATAAGGGGCGTTGCCGAGTGCTACCGCGATATTGCGTAACCAGCGCAAATGGCCGATACGCCGGATGGCAGAGCCTTCGGTGATACGGAGAAACTTCTCCTCATTCCAGCCAAACAGCTCGATCAACTGCGGGGCATGCAGCGCAGCGCGGGGGCTGAAATCGTCTTCATCCGTCAACTGCGAGAAGCGGTTCCACGGGCAAATGAGCTGGCAATCGTCGCAGCCGTAGATTCTATTGCCCATCAGAGGGCGGAATTCTTCTGGAATAGCGCCTTCCAGCTCGATGGTCAGGTAGGAGATGCAGCGCCGGGCATCGACGGTGTAAGGCGCAACTATCGCACCGGTGGGGCAAGTGGTGATGCAGGCGACACAGCGGCCACACTGCTCTTCCTGCGGCTTATCCACCGGCAGGGGCAGATCGATTAACAACTCGCCCAGGAAAAACCAGGAGCCAGCGTCGCGGTTGAGGATCAGTGAGTGTTTACCAACCCAGCCGATGCCGGCTTTTGAGGCCAAGGCTCGCTCCATGATGGGGGCCGAATCCACAAAGGGCCGGAAATTCAGTTCACCGCAATAAGCCTGGATTTGATCGCCGAGTTTTTTTAGCCGTTGGCGTAGCAGCTTGTGATAATCACGCCCCAGCGCATAACGGCTAACGTAGCCCAACTGCGGGTTTTTTAACGTACTGGCGAACGCGGCTTTCGCGGGTAGATAGTTCATGCGCACGCTAATCACCCGCAGTGTGCCGGGCAATAATTCATGTGGCCGCGCGCGCATCATGCCGTGACGTGCCATCCACTCCATCTCGCCGTGGTATTGCTTATCCAGCCATGCCTGCAATCGGGGTTCTTCCGCGCTGAGATCGGTATCGCAGATCCCTACTTGCTGGAATCCTAGCGATTGCCCCCATTGCTTGATATGTTGGGCGAGTTGATCGAGATCGAGGGGGTGTGTCATGACGGGCCATAGTGAGAAACAATACTGTTCCAGTTTACCACACTCTGTTTGGTCTGCAGACTGGATCCGCCAGGCTGAACCTGCTGCTGCCGCAACGCTGGGCCTCTCCTTGTATTCGTTAATGGAGCGTGCCGGTGCGGCGGCTTATGAGCTGGCGTGCGACCGGTATCCGGCCAGCAGGCATTGGCTGGTGCTATGTGGGCATGGCAATAACGGTGGCGATGGTTATGTGGTTGCTTGTCTGGCCCGTGCGGCGGGCATCAAGGTGACGCTCATTGCCTGCGAAGGCGTTCGTCCATTGCCGCCAGAGGCCGCTACCGCCCAGCAAGCCTGGTTGGAAAGCGGCGGAGAAGTCCTGCCCGCGACCAGCCGTTGGCCAGAGGATGTCGATCTCATCATTGATGGATTGTTAGGCACCGGGTTGGGGGCGGTCCCCAGAGCGCCCTATGATGCCCTGATCGAAGCGGCCAACCGAGCCGATGCGCCAGTGGTTGCTCTGGATATTCCTTCTGGCCTGCTGGCTGAAAGCGGATCCGTACCGGGAGTCTCGATCCGTGCGGCCCATACGCTGACTTTTATTGCACTCAAACCAGGGTTGCTGACCGGGCAGGCTCGTGATTGGGTGGGGCAACTGCATTACAGTACGCTAGGATTGGTGGATTGGCTGGCAATACAGTCCCCGCAGATCGAGCGTATTACGGCTGGTGATTTGGGCAGATGGCTGAAGCCTCGCCGCCCTTGTTCTCATAAAGGGGAGCATGGTCGTTTACTGTTGGTGGGGGGCGATCACGGCTTTGGCGGGGCAATCCGCATGGCCGCGGAAGCGGCGCTGCGGACCGGCGCTGGGCTAGTGCGAGTGCTTACTCACAGTGAAAACATTGGGCCGCTGCTGACCGCTCGGCCTGAGTTGATGGTGCAGCGCCTGAGTGATGATATCCTGCAACAGGCGCTGGACTGGGCCGATGTGGTCGTGATTGGCCCGGGGCTTGGCCAGGGCGATTGGGGCCGCAATGCGTTGCAACAGCTGCAAGCCAGTGATAAACCAACATTATGGGACGCAGATGCGCTTAACTTACTGGCATTACACCCCGAGAAGCGTCAGAATCGTATTATTACCCCGCATCCTGGTGAAGCCGCGCGATTATTGAGCTGCCGCACCGCTGATATTGAGAGTGATCGCTTACTTGCAACCCGCAGGTTGGTCGCGCAATTCGGCGGCGTTGTGGTGCTGAAAGGCGCAGGCACCTTGATCGCCGATGAGCATGGACAGATGGCGATCGCCGACGTTGGCAATGCTGGCATGGCATCCGGTGGCATGGGAGATGTGCTGTCGGGTATCATTGGCGGTTTGTTGGCACAAAAACTGCCGCTGTATGATGCTGCCTGCGCGGGTTGCGTAGTGCACGGCGCAGCGGCGGATCATGTTGCTGCAAAACAAGGAACAAGGGGATTACTGGCCACCGATCTGCTGGCGGTGATCCCTCATTACGTTAACCCTGAGTTGGCAAAATAGACATTATCGAATGAAAGAACTCGTTTTACCGCTGCCGGATGAGGCAGCCACAGTCGCACTGGGGGCCGTCTTGGCCCTGGCGTGCGATCGTGCCAGCGTGATTTATCTTTATGGGGATTTGGGTGCCGGTAAAACCACCTTCAGCCGCGGCTTTTTGCAGGCGTTAGGCCACCAGGGCAATGTGAAAAGCCCAACCTATACGCTGGTGGAACCTTATGCGTTGCAACCACTGGCGGTCTATCACTTTGATCTTTATCGCTTGGCCGATCCGGAAGAACTCGAATTTATGGGTATCCGCGACTATTTTGCCCAGGACTCGATTTGCCTGGTGGAGTGGCCGCAGCAGGGTACCGGCGTGCTGCCCGATCCCGATCTGGAGCTGCATCTCAGTTACCAAGACGAAGGGCGTCAGGCGAAGCTCCAGGCGGTTTCCGCCTATGGCGAACAATTATTAGAAAGTATCCAGAGGCAACAAGGATGACGCAGCAATGATGTATGGGTTAAGAAGATTTGCTGTAATTGCCTTGCTTGCGTTGCTGGGGCCGTTTGGTGCCTGGGCGGCATCGTCCCTCTCGGACGTCAAAGTGACCAATGCTCAGCGTGAAGCCACGGTATCGGTGAGCTTTACCGGTCCTCCGGAGTATACCTTCGCTACGTTACATGGCCCGGATCGGGTGGTGCTGGACGTTACCCAAACGGGCAAGGTGGGCGGCCTGCCGTTGAACTTCAGCGGCCAAAACCTGGTAAAAAGAATTCGCTCCAGTCAGCCGAAAAATGCGCAAACCGTACGCTTGGTGTTTGATTTAACCCAACGAGCCAAAACCCGTGTGGCGACGCGTCAAGAGGGTAACAGTTACATTGTCGTCTTCACCATCACCTCAGAAGCCAAGACGACGACCAACACCGTCCGTAAGGCGCCGGTTCCTGTGCCTGTGCCGGTGGTGAGTGAGCCAGTACGTAAAGCGCCGGTCACGTCGAGTAGCGCCAATCCATTTACTCCGAAGTCGGCTGCGGTATCAGGCACGGCAACCAGCATTACCCCTCGTAGCAGCCGGGTGTCCGCCGGTTCTGGCGATCGGGTAGTGGTGGCGATCGACGCCGGCCATGGTGGACAAGATCCTGGCGCTATCGGGCCAAACGGCCTGAAGGAGAAAAACGTCACCATTGCTATCGCGCATCGTCTGCGTGCGCTGTTGGATGCCGATCCGATGTTCAAAGCGGTGATGACGCGTAACGGGGATTACTTTATTTCGGTGATGGGCCGTTCTGACGTGGCGCGCAAGCAGGGGGCCAACGTGTTGGTGTCTATCCACGCGGATGCCGCACCGAATCGCAGCGCCAAAGGGGCTTCGGTTTGGGTATTGTCCAATCGCCGGGCTAACAGCGAGATGGCCGGTTGGTTGGAACAGCACGAGAAACAGTCCGAGCTGCTGGGCGGCGCGGGCGATCTGTTGGCCAACAGCCAGGCCGACCCTTATCTGAGTCAGGCGGTGCTGGATCTGCAGTTTGGTCATTCGCAGCGCGTCGGTTATGACGTGGCCGTTAAGGTCTTGCAACAGTTACAGGTCGTAGGTTCATTGCACAAACGCCGTCCGGAACACGCCAGCCTGGGAGTGCTGCGTTCACCGGATATTCCATCGCTGCTGGTGGAAACCGGGTTTATCAGTAATAGCACGGAGGAGCGACTGCTGGGCAGTAGCGCATATCAGGATAAAATTGCACGGGCGATCCACAACGGCCTACGCAGTTATTTCCTGGCGCATCCGCTACAAGCCGACCCAAAGGTGGAAAACCGCCCGCTGGACGTCGCAGCGGCGGTTAACTCCACGACAGAGGATCTCAGACAGCCTGAGCCGATGACCAGCCCGGCTAGAAGCAGCGCCAGTGTAGGAAAAACGCAGATCCATGTGGTGAAGCGGGCGGAAACGCTTTCCGGCATTGCCGGTAGCTATGGCACCAGCATGGCGGCGCTACGTGAGCTGAACAAGCTGAAAAAAGACGGCGTCTGGGTTGGCCAGCGTCTGAAGGTCCCCGCTGGGAAAACGGCGGCAGCACCGGTTCAGGCCAAGGCCAAGGCAAAAAGCGCTAAACCGAGCAAACATAAGGTGACTCGCGGTGATACGCTGTCATCCATCGCTGCGCGATATGGCGTCAGCGTCAGCGAGCTTAAACGGGTTAACAAATTAAAGTCGGATGTTGCGCCGCTGGATCGGACGCTGATCATTCCGTAGGCTTGATGCCAACAACAGAGGGAGCCCCATGCCTATCCAGGTGTTACCGCCACAGCTAGCCAACCAGATTGCCGCCGGAGAAGTGGTCGAACGGCCTGCGTCGGTAGTCAAAGAGCTGGTAGAGAATAGCCTGGATGCTGGGGCAACGCGGATTGATATTGATATCGAACGCGGCGGGGCCAAACTGATCTGCATCCGTGATAACGGCTGTGGCATTGCCAAAGCCGACCTGGCCTTGGCCCTGGCGCGACATGCCACCAGTAAGATCAGTACGCTTGACGATCTGGAGGCCATAGTCAGCCTGGGCTTTCGCGGCGAAGCGTTGGCCAGTATCAGCTCGGTCTCCCGTCTGATGTTGACCTCACGCACGGCGGAACAGAGCGAAGCCTGGCAAGCCTACGCGGAAGGGCGCGATCAGGCGGTCACCGTCAAACCGGCAGCTCATCCGGTGGGCAGCACGCTCGAAGTGCTCGATCTATTTTACAACACCCCCGCACGGCGCAAGTTCATGCGCACCGAAAAAACCGAATTTGGCCATATCGACGAAGTGGTGCGGCGCATTGCGCTGGCGCGTTTCGATGTGGCGATCAACCTCAGCCATAACGGCAAGCTGATGCGTCAGTATCGCGCGGCAAAAGAAGAAAGCCAGCATGAGCGGCGTCTGGCCAGCATTTGTGGCCCTGCCTTCTTGCAGCATGCGTTGGCGATTTCCTGGCAGCATGGCGATCTCAGCATCCGCGGCTGGGTGGCGGATCCGCAAGGAGCGCGTCAGCTTGGCGAAATGCAGTATTGCTACGTCAACAGCCGGATGATGCGCGATCGGCTGATTAATCATGCCATTCGTCAGGCGTATCAGGATCAGTTGAAAGACGATCAACTGCCTGCCTATGTGCTGTATCTGGAAGTGGATCCGCATCAGGTAGATGTCAACGTTCACCCGGCCAAGCATGAGGTGCGTTTTCATCAGGCTCGGCTGGTACATGATTTTATCTATCAGGCGGTTACCACGGTGTTGCAGCAGGCGGGTAATGCCGCGCTGCCATTGGCTGAAGAGTCCGCTGCGCAGGAGGCTCCCGTCTGGCAGCCGGAGAACCGCGTTGCCGCAGGTGGCAACCATTTCTCCCAGCCTGCGCCGCAGCGTGAACGTCAACCTGCTGAACCCTCCGCTGCCCGTGAACGTGCCCCGCAGCCAGCCTATCAGGCCGGTGCGGGTTACCAAAAGCGTGAAGGCGAGCTGTATGGCAAGCTGTTGCAGGCTACGCCGCCAGCAGATACGGTAAAACAGCCGCTGTTCCCGCCGGTTAACGCCGTGCAGGAAACACCGCTCGCCGGTAGTCAGCACAGTTTTGGCCGCGTTCTGATGATTTGCCCGCCGAGCTATGCGCTGGTTGAACAGCGTCAGCAGTTGGCGTTACTGAACCTGACCATGGCCGAACGTTGGCTGCGTCAGGCGCAGCTTTGCCCGCCTGAAGAGGGATTACGGCCACAGCCGCTGCTGATCCCGATTAAGCTGACGTTGAATAAAAATGAAGCGGCCGCCTGCGTGCAACATCAGGCGCTGCTGGTCAAAATGGGGTTGGAGCTGCAATCCGATCACGGCCGTGTGACTTTGCGCGCAGTACCTTTACCATTACGCCAACAAAATTTACAAAAGTTGATACCCGAGCTGTTAGGCTATCTGGCCGAACATCAGGAGATGTCGCCAACGGTGCTATCCATCTGGATCGCCAGCCAATTAGGCAGCGAACATGAAGTGTGGAACAGCTCGCAAGCGATACAATTGTTGACAGAAGTTGAACGACTTTGCCCGCAACTGGTCAAATCCCCTCCTGCCGCTCTTTTACAACCCGTTGATTTGCAGGCTGCATTGGCAGCACTTAAGCATGACTGAAATTGAAATGACCCCTCGTCCCCCAGCCATTTTTATCATGGGGCCAACGGCCTCAGGCAAAACCGCCTTGGCGATGGCGCTGCGTGAGCGCTTGCCCGTCGAACTGATCAGTGTCGATTCCGCCCTGATTTATCGCGGTATGGATATCGGCACGGCTAAACCCTCGGCGGAAGAGTTGGCCCAGGCACCACACCGTTTGATTGATATCCGCGATCCCGCGCAAGCTTACTCGGCGGCCGATTTTCGTGCCGATGCGTTGCGGGAAATGGCTGATATTACTGCCGCCGGGCGTATTCCGCTGTTGGTGGGGGGCACAATGCTTTACTTTAAGGCGTTACTGGAAGGTTTATCGCCGTTACCCTCTGCCGATCCCGCCGTGCGCGAGCAGATTGAGCAGCAGGCGGCGGAGCAGGGTTGGGAGGCTTTACACCGCCAATTGCAGGCGATAGACCCGGTTGCAGCCTTACGTATTCATCCGAATGATCCACAGAGACTCTCCAGAGCACTGGAAGTTTTTTTGATTTCGGGTAAAACTTTAACTGAACTGACTAAAATTTCGGGTGAATCGTTGCCGTATCATGTTCACCAATTTGCGATAGCGCCAGTCAGCCGGGAGTTGTTGCATCAACGTATCGAGCTGCGGTTCAATCAGATGTTGGCGGCGGGTTTTGAGGCGGAAGCGCGTGCACTTTTTGCACGGGGTGATTTGCATACGGATTTGCCTTCCATTCGCTGTGTCGGTTATCGCCAGATGTGGTCATATTTTTCTGGCGAGATTAGTTACGATGAGATGGTTTTTCGAGGTATTTGCGCAACACGTCAGTTGGCCAAACGCCAGATGACCTGGTTACGGGGTTGGGAGTCGGTTCGGTGGTTGGACAGTGAAAAGCCGGGAGAGGCTTTAGACTCGGTAACACAGGTTGTTAGTGCATAGGTTGAGTGATTGTGTACAATTGATGAGTATTCAGCGCGCAAATTTTTTAGGTCGTTTATTTTGAGCCGACAGGTTCTTGGTTAAAAACAACAAACAAATAAGGAAAAGATAGAATGGCTAAGGGGCAATCTTTGCAAGATCCGTTCCTGAACGCATTGCGTCGTGAACGTGTTCCGGTTTCTATTTATTTGGTGAATGGTATTAAGCTGCAAGGCCAGATTGAGTCTTTTGACCAGTTTGTCATCCTGTTGAAGAACACGGTGAGCCAGATGGTTTATAAGCACGCTATCTCTACCGTTGTTCCATCGCGCCCGGTATCGCACCACAGCAACACCCCGAGCAGCGGCGGCACCAGCAATTATCACCATGGTAACAACCCGTCTGCGCCGCAACAGCCGCAGCAGGAAAGCGATGACGCTGAATAAAGCGCGTTGCGAGTCAACCATGACGGGGAGCATAAGCAGCGCAGTGCTGTTTATGTCCCCCAAACTCGCGGTTTTGTTCCGTTTGAGAGGTTGCACGCTTGTTTGACCGTTATGAAGCCGGTGAGCAGGCCGTCCTGGTTCATATCTATTTCTCGCAAGACAAAGATACAGAAGATCTCAGTGAGTTCGAATCACTGGTGTCCTCTGCGGGCGTTGAGGCTTTGCAAGTGGTTACTGGTAGCCGCAAAGCACCTCACCCAAAATACTTTGTCGGTGAAGGAAAGGCCGAAGAAATTGCAGATGCGGTGAAAGCCAGCGGCGCGTCTGTTGTCCTGTTTGATCACGCCCTTTCCGCAGCGCAGGAGAGAAATCTCGAACGTCTGTGTGAATGCCGGGTGATCGATCGCACCGGGTTGATTCTCGACATCTTTGCCCAGCGTGCCCGTACCCATGAAGGTAAGCTGCAGGTAGAGTTGGCGCAATTGCGCCATATTGCCACTCGTCTGGTTCGTGGTTGGACTCACCTTGAACGTCAGAAAGGGGGGATTGGCCTGCGCGGGCCGGGGGAGACTCAGTTAGAGACTGACCGTCGTCTGCTACGCGATCGCATCAGCCTGATCCTGCGCCGCCTTGAGCGGGTAGAGAAGCAGCGCGATCAAGGGAGACGAGCGCGTACCCGTGCCGATGTGCCAACCGTATCGCTGGTGGGTTACACCAACGCAGGCAAATCAACCCTGTTTAACCGAATTACGTCTGCCGGAGTGTATGTGGCGGACCAGCTATTTGCCACCCTGGATCCTACCCTGCGGCGTATTGACGTGGCGGACGTAGGCGATACCGTGTTGGCGGATACCGTAGGCTTTATCCGGCACTTGCCGCACGATCTTGTTGCCGCGTTCAAAGCGACACTGCAAGAGACGCGCCAGGCCTCTCTGTTGTTACATGTGATCGACGCTGCGGATACCCGGGTGGATGAAAACATTGAAGCGGTGAACTCCGTGTTGGCAGAGATTGAGTCGGATGAAATACCTACACTGTTAGTGATGAACAAAATAGATATGCTGGATGATTTTGTCCCGCGTATCGATCGCAACGAGGAAAATTTACCGATCCGAGTGTGGCTGTCCGCCGCCAGCGGTGAAGGTATCCCGTTGCTATTTCAGGCGTTGACGGAGCGCTTATCGGGGGAAATCGCGCATTATGAGCTGCGCTTACCGCCACAGGCAGGCCGTCTTCGTAGCCGTTTCTACCAGCTTCAGGCGATCGAAAAAGAGTGGAATGAAGAGGACGGCAGTATCGGCGTGGTGGTGCGTATGCCGATCGTGGAGTGGCGCCGCCTCTGCAAGCAGGAACAGGAACTGATTAACTTTATCGTATGATCATATCCTGTTACATTTGTGTGCCCGCTCAATAGAAGAGTGGGCTAAGCATTAGCCTGAAGTACCCAATCACAGAATAATGGAGCTAAAACATGGCGTGGAATCAGCCCGGTAATAACGGACAGGACCGCGACCCGTGGGGGAGCAGCAATAATAATGGCGGCAACTCTGGCGGTAACAATAAAGGCGGTCGCGATCAAGGGCCACCGGATTTAGACGACATCTTCCGCAAGCTGAGCAAGAAATTGAGCAGCCTGACCGGCGGTGGCAAAGGCTCCAACGGCAATAACAGCGGTGGAACGGGTTCAATCGGGCCTGGCTTCAGTGGCAAGATTGTCGGCATCGCTGCGGTTGCGGTGGTGGTGATCTGGGCCGCCAGCGGTTTCTATACCATCAAAGAAGCCGAACGTGGTGTGGTCACTCGCTTTGGTAAATTCAGCCATCTGGTGCAGCCAGGTCTGAACTGGAAACCGACGTTTATCGATCAGGTTCGCCCGGTTAACGTGGAGTCGGTCCGTGACCTGTCCGCGTCCGGTGTGATGCTGACCTCCGATGAGAACGTGGTGCGCGTCGAGATGAACGTGCAGTATCGCGTTTCCGATCCGGCAGCCTATCTGTTCAGCGTAACCGATGCCAACGACAGCCTGAGACAGGCGACAGACAGCGCATTGCGTGGTGTTATCGGTAAATACACCATGGACAAGATCCTGACCGAAGGCCGTACTATCGTCCGTAGCGACACTCAGCGTGTACTGGAAGATACCATCCGTCCATACAAAATGGGGATCACTCTGCTGGACGTCAACTTCCAGGCTGCACGTCCGCCGGAAGAGGTGAAAGCCGCGTTTGATGACGCGATCGCCGCACGTGAGAACGAGCAGCAATCCATTCGTGAAGCAGAAGCTTACGCCAACGAAGTTCAGCCGCGTGCCAACGGTGCTGCACAGCGCCTGCTGGAAAATGCGCGCGCCTACCAGGCCCAGACCGTTCTGGAAGCCCAGGGTGAGGTTGCTCGTTTCGCCAAGCTGTTGCCGGAGTACAAAGCCGCACCGGAAATTACCCGTGAGCGTCTGTACCTCGAAACCATGGAAAAAGTGTTGAGCCACACCCGTAAGGTGTTGGTGGCAGACAACAAAGGCAATAACAGTCTGATGGTGCTGCCACTGGATCAAATGCTGCGCGGTGCCGGTAAGCCGGTTACCGAAGGCAGCAAAGATGCCGGACAGAACCTTCTCGCCCCTGCGCCAGCCTCGACTCCTTCATCGGATGCGAGCACCAACAGTTCCAGCAGTGGTTCCATCATGGACCAACGCCGGGCGAATGCGCAGCGTAGCGACAACACACGCGTAGGGAGAGAATAATCAATGCGTAAGTCTTTCATAGTTATCCTCGCGGTGGTGTTGGTAGCCCTTTACGCCTCAATGTTTGTGGTTCAGGAAGGCGAGCGCGGCATCGTGCTGCGTTTCAGTAAAGTACTGCGCGACAGCGAAAACAAACCGCTGGTTTATGCACCGGGTCTGCACTTCAAGATCCCGTTTATTGAAACCGTGAAAATGCTGGATGCCCGTATCCAGACCATGGACAACCAGGCCGATCGCTTCGTGACCAGCGAGAAGAAAGACCTGATCGTCGACTCCTACCTGAAATGGCGTATCAGTGATTTCAGCCGCTACTACCTGGCCACCGGTGGTGGTGACGTTTCTCAGGCGGAACTGCTGCTGAAACGCAAGTTCAACGACCGTCTGCGTTCCGAGATTGGCCGTTTGGACGTGCGTGACATCGTGACCGACTCCCGTGGCCGTCTGATGGCAGACGTGCGTGATGCGCTGAACACCGGTACCGTGGGTGACGGCGAAGAAGCCGCCGCTACCGAAGCCGATGACGCTATTGCTTCTGCGGCAGCCCGTGTTGAGCGTGAAACCAATGGCAAACAGCCAGCGGTTAACCCGAACAGCATGGCAGCACTGGGTATTGAAGTGGTGGACGTCCGTATCAAGCAGATCAACCTGCCTGCGGAAGTGTCCGATGCGATCTTCCAGCGTATGCGTGCAGAGCGTGAGGCGGTAGCCCGTCGTCACCGTTCACAAGGTAAGGAAGAGGCTGAGAAGCTTAAAGCCACCGCCGACTACGAAGTGACCCGTACCATCGCGGAAGCCGAGCGTCAGGCGCGTATCACCCGCGGTGCGGGCGATGCGGAAGCAGCTAAACTGTTTGCCGATGCCTTCAGTCAGGATCCGGATTTCTACGCTTTCATCCGTAGCCTGCGTGCTTATGAAACCAGCTTCGGCCCTGGCAACCAGGACGTGTTGGTGCTGAGCCCGGACAGCGATTTCTTCCGCTACATGAAGTCGCCGGTTGCTACGCGCAACAGATAACGTCAGCATGATGGCGATCCCCGATAGCTTTCAGGCCATGGTTTGAAAGAATAGGGGTAGAACCAAGGCCCGTTTAAACGCGGGCCTTTCTTTTTTTGGGGGAAGGATGAATTCGACAATCTGGCTGGCGCTTGGGTTGGTTTTGGTGCTGGAAGGGCTGGGGCCGATGCTGTTCCCACAGGCTTGGCGTAAAATGGTTCAGACAATGTCGCAACTACCCGATGCTACGCTGCGGCGTTTTGGTGGGGGATTAGTGGTTGCAGGCTGTGTGATCTACTACATGTTGCGTACACACACGGGGGTTTAAAGTTTAGCCGAAAAAGTACGCAATCGTATGCTAAAAGTGCTGAAACTGAAGAATTAGGGTGGTAGAATCCATTTTTAAGCAACCTGGTGATTTTAAAATGGGTAAGAACGTCGTCGTACTGGGCACCCAATGGGGTGACGAAGGTAAGGGTAAGGTCGTAGACCTGCTGACTGAACGGGCTCAATATGTTGTGCGCTACCAAGGTGGCCATAACGCTGGCCACACTCTGGTTATCAACGGTGAAAAAACCGTTCTTCATTTAATTCCTTCAGGTATCCTGCGTGAAAACGTGACCAGCGTCATCGGCAACGGTGTGGTTCTGGCGCCAGACGCGTTGATGAAGGAAATGGGTGAACTCGAAGCGCGCGGCATCCCGGTACGCGAACGTCTGTTACTGTCTGAAGCCTGCCCGCTGATCCTGCCTTATCACGTCGCCCTGGATAATGCGCGTGAGAAAGCGCGTGGCGCCAAAGCCATCGGCACCACCGGCCGCGGTATCGGCCCGGCTTACGAAGACAAAGTTGCCCGTCGCGGTCTGCGCGTTGGTGACCTGTTCGATAAAGCTACCTTCGCTACCAAGCTGAAAGACATCATCGATTACCACAACTTCCAACTGGTTAACTACTACAAAGTAGAAGCCGTCGATTACCAGACCACCCTTGACTATGTGTTGTCGATTGCCGATATCCTGATCGGGATGGTAGTTGACGTCTCCGAACTGCTGGACGGCGCGCGCAAGCGTGGCGATCTGATCATGTTCGAAGGTGCACAGGGTACGTTGCTGGATATCGATCACGGTACCTATCCGTACGTGACTTCTTCCAACACCACCGCTGGTGGCGTAGCAACCGGTTCTGGCATTGGCCCGCGTTACGTGGACTACGTGCTGGGCATCGTGAAAGCCTATTCTACCCGTGTAGGTGCAGGCCCGTTCCCAACCGAACTGTTCGACGAAACCGGCGAATACCTGTGCAAACAGGGTAATGAGTTTGGTGCTACCACTGGCCGTCGCCGTCGTACCGGCTGGCTGGATGCGGTTGCCGTTCGCCGTGCCGTGCAGATCAACTCCCTGTCTGGCTTCTGCCTGACCAAGCTGGACGTGTTGGACGGCCTGAAAGAAGTGAAGATCTGTGTGGGTTATCGCATGCCGGACGGCCGCGAAATGACTACCACGCCGCTGGCTGCAGAAGGTTGGGAAGGTATTGAGCCAATCTACGAAACCATGCCGGGCTGGAGCGAAACGACGTTTGGTGTGAAAGACTACAGCAAACTGCCACAGGCAGCGCTGAACTACATCAAACGCATCGAAGAGCTGACTGATGTACCGGTAGACATTATCTCTACTGGCCCAGACCGTAGCGAAACCATGATCCTGCGCGATCCGTTCGACGCATAATCTGTTTACCTACTGTCACCAAACAAACCGGGCCAAGTCCCGGTTTGTTTGCCTCATGTATCCTCCCCGATGGCGTTTTCACCTCACAAAATCCTTTCGTTGCTCCGGTTGAGAGTCGGCTATGTACTAAATAATTAGCTGCGAACTCTCCGGCTGGTTTATCATCCAATAAGATAGTAAAGAAAATCGCCGAAAATCGGCAGATACCCAGAGGTAAACGTGCAGTTAACAAGTTTTACTGACTATGGCCTACGGGCATTGATCTATATGGCATCATTGCCTGCGGACAAAATGACCAGCATCTCTGAGGTTACGGAGGTGTACGGGGTTTCCCGTAACCATATGGTAAAAATTATCAATCAGCTGAGCCGTGAAGGCTTTGTAACCGCCGTGCGGGGTAAAAACGGCGGTATACGCTTGGGTAAACCGGCTGAGAGCATCCGTATTGGCGACGTGGTGCGGGCGCTGGAGCCGCTTTCGTTGGTTAACTGCAGCAGCGATTTTTGTCATATCACCCCAGCCTGCCGTTTGAAGCAAGTGCTCCAGCAGGCGGTAAAGAATTTCCTTGAGGAGCTGGATAGTCACACATTGGCCGACATGGTCGAAGACAATTCACCGCTCTACAAGCTTTTGCTTGTCGAATAAAGCGTTACTGAGAAGACAAGGCTCAGCGACACCCTGCTGATGACAACGGAGGAACCTCAATGTCACAAGATCCATTCCTGGAACGAGAAGCAGAAAAATATGAATCCCCAATTCCTAGCCGCGAATTTATTCTGGCCCATTTGGCGAAACGTGAAACGCCGGCCAGCCGCGAAGAGTTGGGCAATGAACTGAATTTATCCGGCGAAGAAGCGCTGGAAGCCCTGCGCCGTCGCCTGCGTGCGATGGAGCGTGATGGCCAGTTGGTCTTTACCCGCCGCCAGTGCTATGCCTTGCCGGAGCGTCTGGACCTGCTGCGTGGCACGGTGATCGGCCACCGCGATGGCTTCGGCTTCTTGCGGGTTGAAGGGCGTAAAGACGACCTTTATCTCTCCGCCGAGCAGATGAAAATGGCCATCCACGGCGATGTGGTGCTGGCTCAACCGCTGGGCGAAGATCGCAAAGGCCGCCGTGAAGCGCGTATCGTGCGCGTGCTGGTGCCCAAAACCAGCCAGATTGTTGGCCGCTACTTCACCGATGCCGGTACCGGCTTCGTGGTGCCGGATGACGGCCGCCTGAGCTTCGATATTCTGATCCCTGCCGATTCGGTCAGCGGGGCGCGGATGGGCTTTATGGTGGTGGTCGAGCTGACCCAGCGCCCAACGCGCCGCACCAAAGCCGTGGGCAAGATCGTCGAGATCCTGGGCGATAAAATGGGCACCAGCATGGCGGTGGATATCGCATTGCGTACCCATGAGATCCCGCATACCTGGCCACCTCAGGTGGAGAAGCAGGTTGCCGACCTCAGTGAGCAGGTGCCGGAAGCCGCCAAGAAAGGGCGTGTGGATCTGCGTCACCTGCCGCTGGTCACCATTGATGGCGAAGACGCCCGCGATTTCGATGATGCCGTGTACTGCGAGAAAAAACGCGGTGGCGGCTGGCGCCTGTGGGTCGCGATTGCCGATGTCAGCTACTATGTGCGCCCGCGCACGGCGCTGGATGACGAAGCCCGTAGCCGCGGCACCTCGGTCTACTTCCCGTCGGAAGTGGTGCCAATGCTACCGGAAGTGCTTTCCAACGGCCTGTGCTCGCTCAACCCGCAGGTTGACCGCCTGTGTATGGTGAGTGAGATGACCATCTCCGCATCGGGCCGTCTGTCTTCGTTTAAATTCTACGAAGCGGTAATGAGCTCCCATGCGCGCTTAACCTACACCAAGGTCTGGCATATCTTGCAGGGCGATCAGGAGCTGCGCGAGCAGTATCATCCGTTGGTCAAACACCTGCAGGAGCTGCATGCGCTGTATAAAGTGCTGGATCAGGCTCGTGCCGAACGCGGTGGTATCGCCTTCGAAACCGAAGAAGCCAAGTTTATCTTCAACGCCGAACGCCGTATTGAACGCGTAGAGCCAACGGTACGTAATGACGCGCACAAACTGATCGAAGAGTGCATGATCATGGCGAACGTTGCGGCGGCACGCTTTGTTGAGAAGCATAACGAACCTGCGCTGTTCCGTGTGCACGATCGCCCAAGCGACGATCACATTTCCGCATTACGCAGCGTGTTGAGCGAACTGGGCCTGACCCTGGGTGGCGGCCTGAAGCCGCAGCCGAAAGATTACGCCACTTTGATGGATGAAGTATCGGAACGTCCGGACCGTGAAATGCTGCAAACCATGCTGCTGCGTTCGATGAAACAGGCGATCTACGATCCGGAAAACCGTGGCCACTTCGGCCTGGCGTTGGCCTCTTATGGCCACTTTACTTCGCCGATCCGTCGCTACCCGGACCTGTCGCTGCACCGCGCCATCAAGTACGTGTTGGCGAAGGAGCAAGGTGAACAGAAAGAGCGCTGGACGCCAACCGGAGGCTGGCACAGCGATCTGGAAGAGATGCTGCAACTGGGTATGCACTGCTCGATGACCGAGCGCCGTGCCGATGAAGCTACGCGTAACGTAGCGGACTGGCTGAAGTGCGACTTTATGCAGGATCACGTCGGTGAAGTGTTTAGCGGCGTTATTGCCAGCGTCACCGGCTTTGGTTTCTTCGTCCGCCTGAGCGATCTGTTTATCGATGGTCTGGTACACGTGTCCACGCTGGATAACGATTACTATCGCTACGATAATATCGGCCAGCGTCTGATCGGCGAATCTTCCGGCATGGTCTATCGCCTGGGAGATACGGTGGAGATCCGCGTTGAGGCCGTGCATATGGACGAACGCAAGATCGACTTCGCCCTGGTTTCCAGCACCCGCAAACCGCGTGGTGAAGGCAAAACCGAGCGCGAACGTGCCAAGAATGGTGGCCAGCGTACGCTGCGCGACGGTGCTGGAGCGGGCCGCAGTCAGGCTCAACGTAAACGCCGTGGCGGCAAGACGCCTGCCAACTTTGAGCCAGACAGCGCCTTCCGTAAAAAAGATGTGGCCAAGGCCAAACCTGCAGACAAGGTGAAGCCAGACCCTAAGGCGAAAGCGAAAACCGATCCGAAGGCAAAAGCCAAAAAAGCGTCTGATAAAACCAAAAAGATAGCGGCCGCGACCAAAGCCAAGCGTGCCAGCAAGAAGAAAGGTGCCGAGCAGGGTTAACCTGCCGCACGTTATTATCCCCGGCCGGGTCATCCCGGCCGCACAGTTAAAAGAGCATCATGAGCGAAATTATCTACGGTATTCACGCTGTCAAAGCCCTGCTAGACAACGATCCACAACGTTTCCTGGAAGTGTTTATTCTCAAGGGGCGTGACGATCGCCGCTTACAGCCTTTGATTGCCGAGCTGGAAGCGACCGGTATTGTGATCCAGGTGGCTAACCGCCAATGGCTGGATGAGAAGGTCGAAGGGGCCGTCCACCAGGGCATTATTGCGCGGGTGCGTGAAGGGCGGAAATATCAGGAGAACGATTTGCCTGGGCTGCTGGAAAGCGTTGAAACGCCATTCCTGCTGGTGTTGGACGGCGTTACCGATCCCCATAACCTGGGGGCTTGCCTGCGTAGTGCCGATGCTGCCGGTGTCCATGCGGTGATCGTCCCACGCGATCGCTCTGCCCAACTGAATGCGACGGCGAAGAAAGTGGCCTGCGGTGCGGCCGAGAATGTCCCACTGATCACCGTCACCAACCTGGCTCGTACCCTGCGTTTGCTGCAAGAGATGAACATCTGGATCGTGGGCACGGCGGGTGAAGCCGACCACACGCTGTATCAAAGCAAAATGACCGGCCCGATGGCGCTGGTAATGGGTGCGGAAGGTGAAGGTATGCGTCGTTTGACCCGTGAACATTGCGACGAACTGATCAGCATTCCGATGGCCGGTACGGTTTCGTCGCTGAACGTCTCGGTAGCGACCGGTGTCTGTCTATTTGAAGCGGTGCGTCAGCGCAGCTGATGATTTAATAGGGGTGAAATCTGTCATCCCTACCTCTAATCTCCTATCTTGTGATCCCGCCAGCGGCAGAAATACAGCTAATGACCATAATTACCCCTGAAGCGTTAATCAGGGAGCAATCTCATGGTCTGGACTACGCATACCGTCTTTAACCAACCCAAGCCCTTGGGCAACAGCAACCTCTTCCTGTCCGATACGTCGTTGCGTGAAGCGTTGCAGCGCGAGTTGGCGGGTTGGGATAGCGATGTTCTAGCCTCGCTTGGGCAGCAGTTAGGCACGCAGGAGTCACTGGAGTTGGGGAGGCTGGCCAATACCAACCCACCGGAGTTGCTGCGCTATGACGCTACCGGGCAACGCCTGGACGACGTGCGCTTTCATCCAGCCTGGCACATCCTGATGCAGGGGCTGGTCGCTAACCGGGTGCATAACCTGCCGTGGCAGGAAGATGCCCGTATTGGCTCCTTGGTGGCCCGCGCCGCCCGCTTTGTGTTGCACGCTCAGGTGGAGGCCGGCACGCTCTGCCCAATCACCATGACCTTTGGCGCTATCCCACTGCTACAGCGTTCCCTGCCAAAGGAGTATCAATCCTGGCTAACCCCGTTACTTTCCGATCGTTATGACCCTCATCTGTTGCCCGGTGCACAAAAGCGCGGGCTGTTGATCGGCATGGGAATGACGGAAAAGCAGGGCGGTTCGGACGTGCTGAGCAATACCACCACCGCTGTACCGCTCGCCAGTCGTGGCAATGGGGAGGCCTATCGCCTGGTGGGCCATAAATGGTTCTTTTCGGTGCCACAGAGTGATGCCCATCTGGTGCTTGCGCAAACGGAAGGCGGGCTGTCCTGCTTCTTTCTGCCAAGGATCTTACCTGATGGCACGCGCAATGCCATCCGCCTGGAGCGGCTTAAAGACAAGCTGGGCAACCGTTCCAATGCCAGTAGCGAAGCCGAGTTTCAGGACGCAACGGCCTGGTTATTGGGCGATGAAGGGGATGGCGTCAGGCAAATCCTCAAGATGGGGGGGATGACCCGTTTCGATTGCGCTTTGGGTAGCCATGGGCTGATGCGCCGCGGCCTTTCGGTGGCGCTGTACCATGCCCTGCAACGGCAAGCGTTTGGTAAATGCCTTATTGAACAGCCATTGATGCGGCAGGTATTGGCCCGCATGGCGTTACGGCTTGAAGGGTATACCGCTTTACTGCTCCGTTTGGCGCGAGCCTGGGAAAGCCGGGGGGATGAAGGCGAAGTGGTCTACAGCCGCTTACTGACCCCGGCGGCAAAATACAGTATCTGTCATCAAGGCGCGGCATTTATCGGGGAAGCCATGGAAGTGCTGGGAGGGATCGGCTATTGCGAAGACAGCGAGTTGCCGCGTCTGTATCGAGAAGCACCGGTAAACAGCATTTGGGAAGGGTCGGGCAACATCATGTGCCTGGACGTCATGCGTAGTCTGCATAAGTTGCCTGGTGCGCTAGAGTTGCTGCAGCAGGAACTGTTGCCGGTGCGCGGGCAGAACCGGTTGTTCGATCGCGCCTGGCGGCAATGGCAACAGCGTATGCGCCAACCGCGTGAAGAAATGGGGAGTTTGTTAACCCAGCAGTTATTCGATCTGTGCTGTGCCGCCCAACTGCTGCAGCATGCCAGCCCGCCAATTGGGGAAGCCTGGTGCCACTTAACGCTGGATTATCGTGGAGATAGAGTGCTGCCCGCGGAGGTGTGCGATACGCTGCTCCAGCGGGCTATGGGGGGATAAACAGGAACTCGGGGCTGGAAATGCCATCAGATAATATGCTGATGGCATTGGATGTATAATTTCCTGTCTGATTTCAGCTCGAATGATTAATTATAGAAATATCTCGCATGATATTAATTTCGTGTGAGCGCCTAAGATGTGTTCTGCTGTTATTTTAAGGGTAATTCTCGTTAATTCGCGGGATATACCCTTTTTTGGGTTCTGCTTAACTAATTGGCTGAGTGGGTAACGGGTTGTATGTTACATTTTTAATGTAATGGAGATTAAGCACGGCTCGTGAGTGCCAATCTGTGCTAATTATTTATTTGGGAAAGTCTTTTTTATTGCGGCTTGTTCGCGGCAATCTACTGACTTTCCTATTGTGTAAAAGGAATTAACAGCATGACATATAGTAATCACTCGTCCACAACCGATTTATCGACACGTAAGGAAAAGAGCAATTCATCTCTACGGATGAATCTTTCGCCACTCTACTTTGCCGGGCTGCTAGCTTTGGGCTGCGTTTCCGTGGCTAATGCGGCAATCGTTGCCGACGCTGGGCAGGCCTCTAGCCCTGGGGTTAATGCCGGGGCGAATGGTTCGACCGTGGTGAATATTAACGCTGCGGGTAAAGGGGGTGTTTCGCATAATATCTTCAACCAGTTCAACGTTGATAAAAACGGTGTGGTGCTGAATAACAGCATCGATGGTGCGAATAGCCAACTGGCGGGGAGTCTTGCGGGTAATGTCAATTTAAGCGGTGGGGCGGCCTCGGTGATCCTTAATGAGGTCAACTCTAATCGGGCCAGCGTGTTAAATGGCATGGTGGAAGTTGCAGGTCAGCAGGCTCAGGTAATTATTGCCAACCCGGCCGGTATTACCTGTAGCGGCTGCGGATTTATTAATGCCGGCAGAGCAACGCTGACCACCGGTACTGCCCAGATTGCCGATGGTGCCATACAGGGATATAAAACGGAAAGGGGCAGCATTGTTATTAATGGCAATGGCCTGAACAGCGGCGACAGTAATTATACCGATTTGATTGCCCGCTCGGTGGCGATTAATGCCGGTGTCTGGGCCAAGGATTTGAAAGTGACCACTGGCCGTAATAACGTCAATGCGGATAATACCCAGGCGACTGCGCTGGCCTCGGCGTTGGGCAGACCCGGTGTCGGGATTGACGTTGCTGCTTTGGGGGGGATGTATGCCGGCAAGATCACCTTGGTGGGGACAGAAAGCGGAGTAGGCGTTCGTAATGCCGGTACCATCGCGGCTTCCACTTCAGATCTGGTGATGGACGTTAATGGTGTGCTGGATAACCGTTCAGGGACCCTATCCGCCGCCCACGCCAACAAACTGAACACCGCAGGTACTATTAATAATACCAGGGGGAAAATCACCGGTGGTAACGGTGGTATCACTATCAATACCCATAAAAACCGCCTTACTAATACCAACGGCAACATAGCCGCCATCGGCTCTGTGAGCATCAATAGTGGGCAATTGAACAATACCAACGGTATGGTGCAATCCAGTTCACAGATCACTATCGATACCAATGGGCAGTTGCTGACCAATACTGGCCGCAATAACGATACCGGCATTTACAGCACCTTGGGTATGGCCCTGAAAACGGGTCAGTTGAACAATAACAATGGCCTGATCACCACCAGTGGTAACTCCACTATCATCAGCGGTGCGCTGGATAACCGTAATGGGCAGATTTTTGCCTTTGGTTCTTCGTTGTCCGATCTGTCGATGACCGTTGGCGGCACGCTTGATAACCGTGGCGGCGAAATAGCGGCTCAACATCACGTAAATCTGTCTACCAGCAGTACGTTGAACAATAGCGCTAACGGCAAAATGAGTGCGGGTGATGATTTTAAGCTGACAACAAACAACGCTGCGCTCAATAACACCAACGGCTTGATTGAGTCGGCTGGGGCGTTGGATATCAACAGTGGGCTACTGACCAATAGAACCGGTAGTCTGCAAGCGACCAAGATGCTGAACGTAAACACCAACGGCAGTAACCTGCTCAACGAGGGGGGGCAGATCTCTGCAATGGGGGATATCCAGCTCGCCAATATCAACGCCATGGACAACCGGGATGGCAGTGTTAGCGGTGAGGGTAAGCTGTTACTGCGAGCAAACAGCCTGGATAACCGCACGGGTGGGTTAACCCTGGACAAGGGCAATGACGTTCGCATCCAAAATGCCCTTAATAACAACTATGGCGTGATCCGTAGTGCGCTGGGTAGCACGGAGGTGTACGCCAGCACGGTCAACAACAATGCGGGCTTGTTGGGGGGGCAGGAAGTTCATGTGCATACCGACACATTGCGCAATGACGAGGGGCTGATTTATGCCGATAAGACGGCAGAAATAAAGGCGGTAACTCTCTATAACCGTAATGGTGAGAATTTTGGTCGAGTGATGGGGGTGCATATCGATATGCCGGAAGACACCCAAGGAGGCATTATCAGTATGGGCGATCTGAGTATGGCCGGTAACCGGGTGTACAACAGTCGGGGGTTGATTGCTGCCAGCGGCGGCAACTTGAACATGCAGTATGCTGGCAACGTGGATAACAACCGCGGCACCCTTTCAAGTGTGGCTTATCTGTCGCTGCTGGCTAACCGCCTGGATAACGGCAATGGCACAATTTCTTCAACAGGTAGCAGTAGCGTAGAAGTGACTTCAGCCTTTACCAACAGCGGTTTAGTCCATGGTAGTGAAGGGCTGGGTATTCGCGTCAACGGGGCGTTGACCAACAGCGGTCAATTATGGTCCGACAAGGTCACCACGATCAACAGCCAGAATTTTACTAACCGGCGTGGTGCGGTGATTGGCGGCCTGGAAGGTGTGAAACTGAACCTGACGGGGAGATACACCAATAACGGTGATGTAAGTGGGCCGGTAATCAAAGAGTAATTGCGCAAACTCCCTCACGGGTGCTTATATCAGGCACCCGTTTTTACTTCTATCTCAGAGTTGGTGCTACCGATAAAGTATCGCCTGTGAATACCACTGGCCCGGCACGATGGTTTCACTGTTCATGATGATCATGTAATAGCGTGCCCCGCTGGCGTTAGCTTTGCGCTGGATCTCGGCTTCCACGTTCATCGGGCTGCCATGCACTAGCGCGCTGATCGTCCCCATCTTCTCCAACTCGGTGGTTTGGGCGCGGGTGATCTCTTGTGCCTGAGAGGTTGGCGGCGGTGGGGGTTTGGGCGTGGTTTTAAATACGCTGCAGCCGGATAACAAACCAAACAGCAATAGGGTGATCAACGAACGGGAAAGATTCATGCTGGCCTCATCGCTATTTAGCATAGAGTAGAACGGTTTGAACTACGGTTTCGGGCCGATATTTGCCATCATAGAGAAGATTGAGCGCAGGGGGAATACATGATCGAGATCCATGATGAGCGGGTGGGTGACGTTGCGGTGATCCATGCGGTGCCAGCCGGGCGCTATGTTCAGCCGTTACCCACGATCTTTTTCTATCACGGGTATACCTCATCGAAAGAGGTGTACGCCTATTTTGCCTATGCACTGGCCAAGGTCGGTTTCCGGGTGGTGCTGCCCGATTGTGCGATGCACGGTGAGCGGTTTGATGGTGATGAAGCCCGGCGGCTGGCGCATTTCTGGGAAATCCTCAAAAGTAACGTCGATGAGTTACCCGCACTCAAAACGCACTTTGAGCAGCGTGGGTTAATTGCCGGGGATCGCATTGGCGTGGCGGGCGCTTCGATGGGGGGCATGACCACTTTGGGTGCCTTTACCCGTTATCCTTGGGTGAAAGCGGCCGCCAGCCTGATGGGGTCGGGCTACTTTACGTCACTGGCGCAGACGCTGTATCCGCCATTGGATGCGCATGGCCAGCCGCTGGAGCAGTCCGCGCTCATGGCACGTCTTGCGCCACTGGCCGCTTATGAAGTTGAACATCATTGGGAGAGTTTTGCCGAGCGGCCACTGCTGTTATGGCATGGTGACACCGATGATGTGGTGCCTGCGGTGGAGAGTGAGCGCTTGGCCGGTGAGTTACGCCAGCGCGGCCTGGATCGGAGGTTGACCTACCTCACTGAAGCGGAAGTACGCCATCGTATTACCCCTGGTGCGTTGAACGCTACCGCAGCTTTCTTCCAGGATTCACTGTAAAAAGCCCCCGAGGGAGGGGGCAAGGCATGGCTTTTACTGATCGACTGCCTCTTGGTGCGGCAGGGTTCCCTGGTGCTGCATTTTTCGGTTAGCGATAAAGCTCGGCGCTGACGTGGATAGACGCGGTGCTGCCTGGCTCATGTAGCGCAACAATCCGGTAAGCGCTGGCGCCGCGTTGATCGGCAATCTTGTTGATTTGGGACGTCGCGTCGTCGGGTGAAACCACTTCCTGAGTCAGGCTGACGAAGCCAATGCTTTGGCGCTCTGCGGCCTGGTGTGCGGTGATCTCAGTGGCGGCCATGGCGTTGGCGGAAAGCAGCAACGCGATAGCGGTAGCGATGGTGATACGTTTCATAGACACCTCTCTTAACCCTTTGCTACAGCGGCGTGTCACTTGGCTCGCTGCCGATATACTGTTCATTAAGCAAAAAGTTATTTATCAATCTTGAATAACTGCAACCCTTTATCGCTGCGCTTTCTGCGGCGGATAATTTAACTCTAGTCCGATAGTCAGGATTAAAAAGGGGGAGATTTTGATGGCCTTGTTCAAATAAAATGATAATGATTTCCAGTGGGCCGATGATTTTGTTGAAGGATTTTTAAAACCTATGGATCGGCATACATCGCTTTTTCTGTCAGCAAATCGTGCTATTTCTCGTGGCCTTACGCATAAACCTCAATAAATCCTACTCAGTCCTTGAGTTCCCCTCCTTGCGCCGGTATGATTACGCGTCATTTTTCAGCCGCACACATACACACGTTCCTTGCTTCCATGGGCCGCGGTTGACCCTGACAGGAGGCTGAATAATCCGTAAGGAGCAATTCGATGCGTCATTACGAAATCGTTTTTATGGTCCATCCTGACCAAAGCGAACAGGTTCCGGGCATGATCGAGCGTTACAGTGCTACCATCACTAACGCGCAAGGTCAGATTCACCGTCTGGAAGACTGGGGCCGCCGTCAACTGGCTTACCCGATCAATAAACTGCACAAAGCCCACTACGTTCTGCTGAACGTTGAAGCTCCGCAGGAAGCGATCGATGAGCTGGAAACTAACTTCCGCTTCAACGACGCCGTTATCCGTAGCATGGTTATGCGCGTTAAGCACGCGGTAACTGAAGCATCTCCGATGGTTAAAGCGAAAGACGAACGTCGTGGCGATCGCCGCGAAGACTTCGCTAACGAAACCGCAGATGATGCAGATGCTGGGGATTCTGAAGAGTAATTGCTGTCGTGACGGCTAATCGTCTGGTGTTGTCTGGCACAGTGTGCAAGACGCCGGTGCGAAAAGTGAGTCCTTCCGGGATACCCCACTGCCAATTTGTGCTTGAGCACCGATCGTCGCAGATGGAAGCCGGATTCAGCAGGCAAGCATGGTGCCGAATGCCCGTGGTTGTCAGCGGACAACAGTCACAAGCTTTAACTCAAAGATTAACGGTCGGCAGTCAGGTTACCGTTCAAGGCTTCGTTAGCTGCCATCAAGGGCGCAACGGGCTGAACAAACTGGTCCTGCATGCCGAGCAGATTGAATTGATAGATTCTGGAGACTAGCCAAATGGCACGTTATTTCCGTCGTCGCAAGTTCTGCCGTTTCACCGCGGAAGGCGTTCAAGAGATTGACTATAAAGACATCGCTACGCTGAAAAACTACATCACTGAAAGTGGTAAAATTGTCCCGAGCCGTATCACCGGTACTCGTGCAAAATATCAGCGCCAGCTGGCCCGTGCTATCAAGCGCGCGCGCTACCTGTCTTTGTTGCCGTACACTGATCGTCATCAGTAATCGGCCACTGTCCATTAACGACTTTGAGAGGATAAGGTAATGCAAGTTATTCTGCTTGATAAAGTAGCAAACCTGGGCAGCCTGGGTGATCAGGTTAACGTTAAAGCGGGTTATGCCCGTAACTTCCTGGTACCACAGGGCAAAGCTGTTCCTGCTACCAAGAAAAACGTAGAGTTCTTCGAAGCACGCCGTGCTGAACTGGAAGCCAAACTGGCTGACGTTCTGGCTGCTGCTGAAGCTCGCGCAACCAAGATCAACGAACTGGGTTCAGTCACCATCGCGTCTAAATCAGGCGACGAAGGTAAACTGTTCGGCTCTATCGGCACCCGCGACATCGCTGACGCAGTTACTGCGGCAGGCGTTGAAGTTGCCAAGAGCGAAGTTCGTCTGCCGAACGGCGTTCTGCGTACCACTGGTGAGCACGAAGTGCACTTCCAGGTACACAGCGACGTGTTCGCACAGCTGAATGTAGTTGTGGTTGCTGAAGCTTAATCGGCTTTAGTACACCAAGTTAAAACGCCAGCCTAGTGCTGGCGTTTTGCTTTTCAGCGCCGGGTAAAACGCGCTACTCTGAGGCCATCTGTTGGCAAGGAGAGGCGAAAATGGCAGAAATTATCTTACAGCGAGTCTACGATTTCAGCGGCCCGGCACCGAAGCACTGTTATCTGACCGACCGGCTATGGCCGCGCGGTGTGAGTAAGGAAAGGTTGCAGGGCGTCATCTGGCTTAAGCAGGTGGCACCGGATACGGCGTTACGCCAGTGGTTTCATCAGCATACCGACCAGTGGGATGAGTTTGTTGCACTCTATCGCCAACAGCTGGTCGCCAATGAGGCCTGGCAGCCGCTGGTGGCGTTGTTAAAGCAAGGTGAGCCGTTGACCCTGCTGTATGGCAGCAAGGACACACAGCACAACCAGGGGGTTGTACTGCGTGATTTTTTGCTGGACCAGCTTAAAGATTAGCGAATGCGCAGGTAGCTGCCATCGCTCTGGCGGCGGAACAGGGCTTCCCTGTTATCCACTGTGGTGACTGAGAGCGCGGTGATCACACCGTTGGCATTGCGTTCGACACGCACTTCTTGCCCGGCCTTCAGATTGCTGAGTGGCTTATCGTTGCCTTCAACTCGCGCCATGGCAAACACCTCGTTCACCGGCAGGTTGTTGTCACGGAACAGCTGCGCCAGAGTTTGGCCAGCCTGGATCTGATAACGCTGCCAGCTATCGCTTTCGCCTGCCGTTTGCTGACCATCGTTTTGTAACTGAGCCTGCAACGGTATCTGGTTTTCCTGGCTGGTTACCGGGAACGGACGTGCGTTATCGTCGGAATACGGCCAAAGCAACGACAGTAGCAGGATAGCACCAAAAATAATCACCCAACGGCGGTGAAAATAGGGCAAAGGTTCCATCCAGTGGAGGCTGTCCGGCAGGTGCCATATTTTCAGCAACAACGCTTTAAGCCTTTGCCCCTTGCCGCTCTGCTGTGGCGGTGGTGAGTCCGGCTCATCGGTGGTTGCTGGCGTTTCCGGTGCCGGGCCAGGCTTCAGGCGTTGGCTCAAGTTCAGCCAGGCGCGCAGCAATGGCTGGTAGACACGGGTGGTTTTCCTTCTCCTGGGCGCGATTCTGCCCATGGTGACCTCTCTTCAACTGCGTAAAATTGTCACTTTACAAAAAGTGTATCGCTGACCCCAGTATACCCTATGGTTTCAAGCCGCAGTGCACTTGTGCACCTTGAGGGGCGAATAGTCTCTGTACTGCGCCACTACGGTGCCAGCCTTGAGCCGTACCGGGTCTATATCGCTAACTGTTTGAAGCGATTGGTAGCCGAGAGAATAATGACACCAAACGTTAACAGCAGGTTATTGTTTCTTTTTCTACGACAAAAGTCATCATTCTCCACACAAGATTTTACCCGGCTTTGCCGCGCTGTTATGCTGCGCTTTCGACTTTTTACAGACTAAAGGAAAACCCCATGACAACCCCTTCTTTTGATAGCGTTGAAGCGCAAGCAAGTTACGGGATTGGTTTACAGGTCGGTCAGCAACTGCAAGAGTCCGGCCTGCAAGGTTTACAACCAGAAGCTCTGCTGGCTGGCCTGCGTGACGCGCTGGAAGGGAATGCCCCGGCGGTTCCGGTAGATGTGGTCCATCGTGCGCTGCGCGAAATCCACGAACGTGCGGATGCTGTACGCCTTGAGCGCCAGCAGGAGATGGCCGTTGAAGGCCAGAAGTTCCTGGAAGATAACGCCAAGCGTGACGAAGTGACGCTGACCGAGTCTGGCCTGCAGTTCTCCGTGTTGGAGCAGGGCAATGGCCCAATCCCATCACGTCAGGATCGCGTGCGTGTGCATTACACCGGTCGCCTGATCAACGGTGATGTGTTCGACAGCTCCGTTGAACGTGGTCAACCTGCCGAGTTCCCGGTCAGCGGTGTGATCCCAGGCTGGATCGAAGCCCTGACGCTGATGCCGGTTGGCTCCAAGTGGCAGCTGTATATCCCTCACAACCTGGCCTATGGCGAGCGTGGTGCAGGCGCATCCATCCCGCCATTCAGCGCGCTGGTGTTTGACGTTGAGCTGCTCGAAATTCTGTAATCGGCTTCTAGTGTTACAGTAAGGGCGCCTCACGGCGCCCTGGTTTTATTTGCCGCTCAGTGCGCGTGGAAACAGCAGGTTGTTCTCCAGATGGATATGCTCCATCAGATCGCTGATAAACGTATTGATACCACTGTACAGCGCCTGCCAGGTATTGCATGCCCCATCAGGTGGCGTGACGTTGTTGGTGAGGAATTTCACCACCTCCAACTGCTCGCCAGCCTCATCATGTTCATGTTCCATCACCGAAATCGGCCCTGCCGCCTGTTGTCCCATGCCTTGTTTAATCAGCGGGAACAGGATCTGTTCTTCCTTCATCATGTGATTTTCCAGATCGAGCCGGATCAGGTTTAGCTGCTTGGCCAGCCCGCGTGGGCAGGTGGGCTTGTCGCCGTGAACGCGTTCAACCTTTTCCGCCATCAACACCAGTTCTGACAGCTGTTCACGGTGGCGTTGGTGGAAGCGTGGCAGGATGTAATCGATGATCTCAGCCAGCGGAGCCTGGCGCCAATCGCGGGTATCCACCGGGTCTGCAGCCAGAGCGGCCAACTCACTTTCCAACTTATCCAGATCCAGTTCTTTGCGGCTGGCAGCGCGCTCAAGGGTTTGTTTACCCCCGCAGCAGAAGTCCAGATCGTAGTCGCGGAACAGCTTGCTGGCACGTGGGATTGCGATGGCGAGTGCGCCTAGGGATTGGTTACGGTAATCCATGATGATGCCCCTTTAAAGGAAGAAAACTATAACATGCATTTTAAATGCAATTTAAAGGGTGCGCCATGGTTAAAAAGGGGTAGAGGCTAAAAGGCGCGCCGTAACGCGCCTAACGCTCAATTATTTGGCTTGTAGGTCGATCTTATACAGCTCAAAGCCGATGCTGTCGTTACCCGCCGATTTCATAGGATACTGGGCGTTATCCTTAATAAATGCAGCAGCCTTCTCGCTAGGGGAGGTCTCAAAGCGGATATCCAGCGGCTGTGGGCTGTGGAAGCTGGCCAAACGCCAGTTATTGTCCGCCTGTGGATGCACCGCGCCGTGCTTCTGGGTTTCTTCGCTGATATAGGCCGCCAATACCGCGCGGTTCTCATCCGGTGAAGCAAAGGCAATATGCTTATCGCCCGTTCCGGCAAACTTGCCGCCGTAGGCGCGGTAGTTGTTGGTCGCAACCAGGAACTGGGCGTCAGGATCGATCGGCTTGCCCTTGAAGGTCAGCTGCTTGATACGCTCCGCCTGGTCATTGATCAGCGTACATTCTCCGTCGTAACGTGCCGGTTGGCTGACGTCGATCTGATAATTGACGCCGTCGATCACGTCGAAATTATAGGTGCGGAAACCGTCCCAATTGATCAGCCCCTGCGGTTTTCTGCTGTTAACGTCAATTTGGTTGAACTGCCCGGCGGAGCACTCTAGCCACTCTTTCACTTCCTTACCGCTGGCTTTCACCACCACCAAGGTATTGGGGTAGAGATAGAGATCGGCGGCATTGCGGAAGGTGAGCTGGCCTTTTTCCACCTCGACAAAGCTGGCGGGATCGTTCTTGCGGCCACCCACTTTGAACGGCGCAGCTGCGGCCAATACCGGCAGATCGGCCAGATCCGGATCGCCTTGAATATAGTGCTCAACGTAGGCTCTTTGCGCATTGTTGACGATCTGCACGGTAGGATCGTCCTGGATCAGGGCCAGATAACTGTACATATTGCCGTCGGACTTGCCGATAGGCTTGCTGACGAACTCACGCGTTCCGTTATGATCTTCTTCTAACACTTTGACTAGTGTGGGATCTCCCGCTGCCAACGAGCGCTTGTTCTCTTTGTCATAAACCGGTCTGGCCTGTGCCTTCGCTGCGGTAACCTTCCAATTTCCCTCATCGTTGTTCAATTGCAGATCCACGATGCCGAGATGATCGCCCCATTGGCCGGGCATCACCGCAGGCACGCCGTTCAGCAGGCCTTTATCGATATCCACGCCTTTGATATTGGCGAAATCCTTGCTGGGGAATACCGCATGCGCATGGCCGAACATGATGGCGTCGATGCCTGGAACCTGGCTGAGGTAGTACACCGAGTTTTCCGCCATGGCCTTATAGGGGTCGCTGGAAAGTCCAGAGTGGGGGATCGCGACGACCAGATCGGCCCCTTGTTTGCGCATTTCCGGTACGTAGCGTTTGGCCGTTTCGGTGATGTCGTTTACGGTCACTTTCCCCTGAAGGTTGGCTTTATCCCATACCAGGATCTGCGGCGGCACAAAGCCGATATAGCCGATACGTAAAGTATGAGCTTTGCCATCACGGTCTTTTACCGGGGTATCGACAATAATGTAGGGAGTGAACAACGGTTTTTGCGTGGTGGTATCAATAACGTTGGCGTTGACGTAGGGGAATTTGGCGCCAGCCAGGGCATTCTTCAGATAGTCGAGCCCGTAGTTGAACTCGTGATTACCGATATTGCCTACCACATAATCCAGGGTATTCATCGCCTTGTAGACCGGGTGCATGTCGCCAGGTTTCAAGCCCTTGGCGGCCATATAGTCAGCCATTGGGCTACCCTGGATGATGTCACCGTTATCGACCAGTACGCTGTTGGTCACCTGCTGGCGAGCGTGTTGGATCAGGCTGGCGGTACGCACCAGGCCAAATTTGTCGGTGGGCTTATCCTTGTAATAGTCGAAGTCCATCATATTGCCGTGTAGGTCGCTGGTTTCCAGCACGCGCAGGTCAACCGTGGCTGCCTGCGTTGAGGCGCAGACCAGCAGGGCCAGGACAGACAGTCCCAAAGGGCGCTTGATCATGGTTATCTCCATTGGATTATTCTTCGAGGGGCATCTCAAAGGGGTATGTAATTACCACTACCTCTCTCAGGAAACTGTGAAGTCTGGCATAAACTGGCCGAATGTAACGGACAGATATGCAAAGTTGTGACGGAGAAGACTTGAATAAATACCGCAGCTTAGCGAGTTGAGATGGATATTCCGCCCAAAAAAAACTAGGCTGCAAGCTATAGAAAGGGGAAATGTCCCACGGAACTTAATGTCTGAGGTGCACTATGTTGGAGCAGATTTGCCAGCTGTCCCGCGAGGCGGGTACGGCGATCATGGCGGTATATCATGGTGAACAACCGCTTGATGTGGCACAGAAAAAAGATGATTCACCGGTGACCGCCGCGGATTTGGCCGCGCACCATATTATCAAACAGGGTCTGGCGGCACTGACGCCGGAGATCCCACTGCTGTCAGAGGAAGACCCTCCCGCCTGGGAAGTCCGCCGCAACTGGACGCGTTACTGGCTAGTCGATCCGCTGGACGGTACCAAAGAGTTTTTAAACCGTAACGGTGAGTTCACGGTCAATATCGCGCTGATCGAAGAGGGTGAGGCGGTAATGGGAGTGGTCTATGCCCCGGCGATGGACGTGCTGTATCTGGCCGAACGAGGCAAGGCCTGGAAGGAAGAAGGTGGCCGACGTCGTGAGATTAGCGTCAGTAATGCCGAGCTACCGTTGGTGGTGGTCAGCCGCTCTCATAGCGATGAGGAATTACAGGATTACCTGCAACAGTTGGGCGAACACCAAACCATTTCGGTAGGCTCATCGCTGAAGTTCTGCCTGGTGGCGGAAGGGCGGGCGCAGCTTTACCCACGGTTTGGGCCAACCAACATCTGGGATACGGCGGCAGGGCACGCGGTAGCGGTAGCAGCCGGGGCTCAGATCCACGATTGGCAGGGCAAGCCGCTGTTATATACCCCGCGTGAGTCTTTCCTGAACCCTGGCTTTAGGGTTTCTCTGTTTTAGGCCGCGTCCCGCTCATCGCCGTGCGGGACGCCGTTTAAGCGCTATTTCAGCAACTGGTGCAGCATCTCCATCACCTGCTGCACCTCTTGCGGCGTCAGTGCGCCATTTTTGGCAAACTGGATCTTGCCTTCTTTATCGAGCACCACAATTGCCGAGCCTTTTGGTTGCAGGTCCCAAGCTTTTTTGACGTTGCCATTACTGTCGACAATGAACTGCGACCAGGGGAACTCTTTCTTGCTGTCTTCAATACTGTTACGCACAAAGATGGCGGTGCCGATGATGGCGTCGTCGGTATTGACGATGGTCGTCGTTTGGTAACGATCGTGCGGTAGCTTAGCGGCTTTGATAGCTTCAATCAGCGGATCGTTGAGCTCTTTGGCCGAAGTGCGGCCAGCAATATGCTGCACTACTCGCACTTTTCCACCAAGCTGCGCGCTATTCCAACCTTTGTAGCTAAACTTATTATCAACATAGTCCAACTCGCCTTTATCGCTGACGCCGATCGGTGCCACGCGCTGGTGGAGTTGAAGGTTGTGAGCAGAGGCCAACATCGGGGCCAACAGCAGCGATATTATCAGCATGCTATTTTTCATGCGTTCTCCTGCAGAGGGAAATAAGTCTCAATATGACTCAAGGTGATTAAAGCATAGGTGCTCATCCGAGGTCTGTCCTGTTAACCGGATCGCAGTTTTTCCTTCTGGGGGTAATCACGCGGTTTTTGAATGGATATACTGCAAAGGTTATAAATAGGTATACACAATTCTGTCAGTAAGTGTAAATCCAGGATAGAAATCCAGGCGGAGTTGAACAAAATGGTCTTTACTCAGTCTACTAGAAAGCAATCAAGTTGCGTTCCGAATGTCGAGGTGGCCACTTTGGCCGCTCGCTGAGCGCATGGATCCAACGGGAGGAGAGTAACAACTATGAGAATCTTCCAGCGTTATAACCCACTGAAAGTGGCTACGTATGTAAAAACCCTGTTCCGGGGGCGGCTGTACATTAAGGATGTGGGGGCGTTCGAATTCGACAAGGGGAAAATCCTGTTGCCGAAGGTTCGTGACAAACGCCACTTCAACGTGATGTCAGAAGTTAACCGGCAGGTGTTGTTACTGCAGGCCGAAATGGGCTAAAGCGCAATCTATGGAGTACCCTGCAAAGAAAAGTAACTGCGGCCCCGAAGGGGCCGCTAATGTTTCTACCGTAGGGGGATTTAGGCCTGAGGTGTTTCGTCGGGGGCTTTTGGTAGCACCGTGATCGGTTTGTCGACCAGCCTGGTGACCAATAGCTGATCAATTTTGTAGCTGTCGATATCGACCACTTCAAACTTGTACCCGGCATATTTTACAAAGTCGGTGCGTTTCGGGATTTTGCGCAGCATGTACATCATAAAGCCGCCGATGGTTTCGTAGTTGCCAGCCTGTGGGAACTCATCGATATGCAGTACACGCATCACGTCTTCGATTGGCGTCCCACCTTCAATCAGCCACGAGTTCTCATCACGCGTCACGATCTGCTCTTCCTGACCTTGGCCTACCAGGTCACCCATCAGCGTGGTCATCACATCGTTCAGCGTAATAATCCCGACCACCAAGGCATATTCATTGAGGATCACCGCAAAGTCCTCACCCGCGGTTTTAAAGCTTTCCAGCGCTTCTGACAGGGTCAACGTATCCGGCACGATCAGCGCCGAGCGGATCTGCACGCCGCTGCTCAGTACCAGGCTCTGGTTGCCCAAAACGCGGTTCAGCAGGTCTTTGGAGTCAACATAGCCAACGACCTGATCGATATGGCCGTCGCACACCAGGAACTTGGAATGCGGATGAGTGGAGATCTTTTCTTTAATACTGTCTTCGCTTTCGCGCAGGTCGAAGTAAATCACGCTTTCGCGGGACGTCATCGAAGAGGGCACGGTGCGCGACTCCAACTCGAAGACGTTTTCAATCAGCTCATGTTCCTGTTTGCGCAGTACCCCGGCCAGCGCGCCGGCTTCCACCACCGCGTAAATATCTTCGGAGGTGATGTCGTCTTTACGCATCATCGGCAGCTTGAACATGCGGAAAATCAGGTTGGCCATGCCGTTGAAGAACCAGACCAGCGGGCGGAACAGCATGATCGAGAAACGCATCGGGTTGATGATCCGGACGGCAACCGTCTCTGGTGCAATCATACCGATGCGCTTCGGGGTTAAATCCGCGAACAGGATGAACATGCTGGTCACCATCACGAACGAGCACATAAAGCTTACCTGCTCAGAAATCTCAGGTGACAGGAAGCGGTCGAAAATCAATTTGAAACTAGGGGAGAAGGCGGCATCGCCGACGATCCCGCCGAGGATGGCTACGGCGTTGAGGCCGATTTGCACCACGGTAAAGAAGAGGCCTGGGGTTTCCTGCAGCTTAAGGACTCTGGCGGCATTGATGTTGCCTTCGTCAGCCATCAGTTTGAGTTTGATCTTGCGTGACGCAGCCAAGGAGATTTCTGAAAGCGAGAAAAACGCACTCACTGCGATCAGAAAAAGAATCAGTAAAATACTGTTTAACATAGTCTATCCATTCGTACCGACGGGATGTCGGCGATCTTTCGGAGGGGTAATACCGTTTAAAAAGGTGGATCCAAGGGCCGTTATATCACGCGCCCACAAAAGCGGGCCGCAAACGCGGCCCAACACAGTATAGCAGTTGCCCCGTGAGGGCCGCCAGTGGTTAAGAATTAACAGCTTAACCCTGTGGAGGCAGACACACCCCGATGCCGCCCAGGCCACAATAGCCGCCCGGATTCTTATGCAGGTATTGCTGGTGGTCATCTTCTGCATAGTAGAAAGGCAGTGCCGGTGCGATTTCGGTGGTGATGGTGCGCTGATCGCCCGCTTTATCCATCGCCTGCTGGAAAGCTTGCAGGCTTTGCTCCGCTTCGGCCTGTTGTTCTGCATCCAGGTAGTAAATAGCAGAACGGTATTGGGTACCGATATCTCCGCCCTGGCGCATGCCCTGCGCAGGATCGTGGTTTTCCCAGAATACCTGTAACAGCTGGCGGTAGCTGATGACCTGCGGGTCAAAGACTACACGTACCACTTCGGCATGCCCAGTCTGGCCGCTGCATACTTCGCGATAGGTTGGATTTGGCGTATAGCCACCGCTGTAACCTGCGGCAGTGCTATAAATCCCCGGCTGCTGCCAAAACAGGCGTTCAACGCCCCAAAAGCAACCCATGCCGAAGATGGCTGTGGCCATCCCCTCGGGCACGAAGGTCATGGAATGGCCGGTCACCTCGTTAAGCGTAGCGACGGGCATCGGCGTAGTACGGCCAGGAAGCGCACTTGCCTTATCGATGTTGTGAGACTTATCAAGAGATTGCACCATGTTTGACTCCCATTGCCATAATAAGAATTAGCCTAATAGGAACGCGTGTCAGTTGTAACTGGCCGCTTCTTTGCCCACAATAAGCCCTATCTAAGGTTTATGTATCAGCTTAACGCAGTATTTTGAGCGCCAAAAGCTAAGAATGCGTCTTGTTTTCGGTAACGGCCGATGCCGTATGGGCAACGGCTGGGATCTAAAGGTAAGGGGGGCAGTCTGATAGCACCGCCCCAGCACCAGAGCAAAGGTACTGACAGGACAGAAAAATCAATTAAGGAGCACCTGTGCCACGATATCGTGTCCTTTGCATGTTATGTGCGCTATTCGTTACGCCGTCGGTGTTAGCAGCGAATGTGCGGCTGCAGGTTGACGGCCTGAGTGGGGATTTGGAGCGCAACGTTCGTGTGCGCCTTTCGGCGATCACGCCGGAAGAGGTTAATGCCGAGGGGCGTTTTCGCGCTCGGGTGGATGCTGCCATCCGCCTGGGGTTGCGGCCGTTGGGCTATTATCAGCCTACGATTGAATTCACCTTTGATGATAACCCGAAGCTTTCGCGCCCGGTATTGATCGCCAAGGTCGATCCGGGTGAACCGGTGCGTATTGCAGGTGTGGATATCCAGCTGCAAGGCGGGGCCAGAACCGACGAAGATTACCTGAATCTGGTCAGAACCGATCGGCCAACGATTGGCGAGATCCTCAACCATGGCCAGTTCGACAGTTTTAAAAGTTCGCTGACCAACCTGGCGCTGCGTAAAGGCTATTTTGATGCTCAAATGCTCAAGAGCCAACTTGGCGTGGCGGAAGAGTTGCATAAGGCGTTCTGGGACATAGATTTCAACAGCGGTGAGCGCTATCACTTCGGCAAAGTGATTTTCAAGGGCTCGCAAATCCGTGAGGACTACCTGCAAAACCTGCTTCCCTTCCATCAGGGGGATTATTACAGTTCGAACGATCTTGCCGAGCTGAACCGCCGTTTATCCGCCACCAACTGGTTCAACTCGGTGGTGGTCTCTCCAGACTTTACCGACTCTAAAGAGAGCAAGATCCTGCCGCTAGATGCGGTGGTGACGCCGCGTAGCAGCAATATCGTGGAGCTAGGTGGTGGTTTTTCTACCGATATTGGTCCACGGGTGCTAGGAACCTGGAGAAAGCCCTGGCTGAACGATCGTGGCCACAGCCTGGTAACCGCCGCCAGTATCTCTCAGCCGGAGCAGCAGCTGGATCTGACCTATAAAATCCCATTGCTACGCAACCCGCTGGAACAGTATTACCTGTTACAGGGCGGTTTCAAGCGTACCGATCTGAATGACACTCAATCTGACAGTACCAAGGTCGTGGCTTCGCGTAACTGGGATCTCTCCAGCGGCTGGCAGCATGCGGTGAACCTCAGTTGGCGTCTGGACCACTTTACCCAGGGGTCCGTCACCAATACCACTATGCTGCTTTACCCTGGGGTGACCGTGAATCGTACGCGTTCACGGGGAGGCCTGATGCCCTTGTGGGGCGATAGCCAACGCTATTCCATTGACGTGTCGGATACTACCTGGGGCTCTGGAGTGGACTTTGCGCTGTTGCAGGCACAAAACGTCTGGATCCGTAGCTTGGGCGAGAAAAACCGCTTTGTGGTCCGTGGTCAGGTCGGCTGGATCGAAACCAACGATTTTGACAAAGTGCCGCCGGATTTGCGCTTCTTCGCCGGTGGCGATCGCAGTATCCGTGGTTATAAATTCCAGGGCATTTCCCCGCGTGGAGATGACGGCAAGCTGACCGGTGCCTCTAAAATGGTGACGGGGTCGTTGGAGTATCAATATAACGTCACTGGCCGTTGGTGGGGGGCGATGTTTGTCGATTCTGGGCAGGCAGTTAACAACTTCAAAGACAGCAATTTCAAGACCGGTGCGGGCGTTGGCGTGCGCTGGCAGTCGCCGGTAGGGCCGGTGAAACTGGATATTGCCGCGCCGGTTGGGGATCAAGATACCCACGGCCTACAGTTTTATATCGGTTTGGGGCCTGAACTATGAGCCTGATAAAAAAGATTTGTCTGGGATTTTTGATCCTGCTGTTGCTGCTGATCGGCACGTTGGCGTTTCTGCTTGGCACCACTTCTGGCCTGCATATGTTGATCAACGGCGCTGCCCGTTGGGTACCTGGGCTGGAAATTGCGGCGGTCAGCGGTGGCTGGCGCGATCTGACCCTGAAAGGCGTGAAGTATCAGATGCCGGGTGTGGCGGTTAACGCCGGGCAGTTCCATCTCTCGCTCGATCTCTCCTGTTTTAAACGCAGTTCATTGTGCGTCAATGCGCTGACCGCTCAGGATGTAGATGTAGTGGTGAAAACCGCCGAAATGGCGCCTTCTGCGCCGGTTGAGGAAAGCAACGAGCCGATCGGCGATCTCAGCACACCTTATCCCATTACCCTGCGTAAACTGGCGTTGAACAACGTCAAGGTTACCGTGGACGATACGGCGATCTCGCTGGGGGAATTCAGCACTGGCGCACAGTGGCAGGAACGAGCGTTGACGTTGATGCCAACTACGGTTCGCGCTTTGCTGATCGCGTTGCCAAAAACGCCGGTGAACCCTTTGCCGGAAGCGCTGCAGCCCGCAGCGGAGAAAGTGGCGGACAAGGTCGCTGAGAAAACGACGGTTGCGCCAGCATTGGTGCCACCGCCAGTGGAAGAGAAACCGTTGGGCGAAACCCTGAAAGCGCTGTTTGCCAAACCACTGCTGCCGGACCTGCCAGAAATTCGCCTGCCGTTGGATATTACCGTTGAGGAAATCAACGGCGAGCAGCTACATCTGACCGGGGATACCGAGGTGTCGATCACCCGCTTGCAGTTGCAGGCCAGCACCAAAGATCAGCATATTCAGTTGGATCGCTTTGACGTGAGATCGCCGCAGGGCATGCTTTCCGCCAAAGGACAGGCAACGCTGACCGGCAGTTGGCCGGTGGAAATGGTGGCCAACAGCACGCTGAATATCGATCCGCTGAAAGGCGAGAAGGTGAAGCTGAATGTGTCTGGTGGGCTGCGTGAAGAGCTGAAAGTAGTGCTTAACCTGTCTGGCCCCGTTGGTGCGCAGTTGGATGTGCAAACCCAGTTGGCAGAGGCGGGTTTACCCTTGGCGCTGACGCTGCAAAGCAAACAGCTGAAATGGCCGCTGACCGGCGAGGCACAGTATCAGGTTAATGATTTCCGCCTGCGTTTTAATGGCAAGGCCGCAGATTATGCGTTGTCTACCCGCGCCAATTTCAAAGGTCAGGATCTGCCACCGGCAGTGCTACAGCTGGATGGTAAAGGTAATCTTGAACAGTTCAGACTTGAGCGCCTGCGGTTGGTTGCGCTGGAGGGGAACACCGATCTGACGGCGCTGGTGGACTGGAGTAAAGCGATCAGCTGGACGTCACAACTGACGCTGTCGGGCATTAATACCGCCAAGCAATGGCCGGAATGGCCAGCCCGGTTGGAAGGGAAAATCACCACCCGTGGCAGCCTGCACGGCGGCAGTTGGCAATTACAGGTACCGGTGCTGCAGCTCGACGGCAATGTGAAACAAAACAAGGTATCGGCGCGGGGCTCTTTGCGTGGCAATGCGGCCGGGCAGTGGACGATCCCGGGTATCGATCTGGCGTTAGGGCGCAATACGCTCAGCGTTAAAGGCCAGTTGGATGAGAAAAGCTGGGTGCTGGATGCCAATGTTGATGCAGCGCATCTCGACGGCGCCTTGCCGGGCCTTGCTGGGAATGTCCGCGGGCAGTTGAAGCTGCGCGGGAATTTGCAGGCACCGCAACTGTTGGCAGACCTTACCGCGACGGGCTTGCAATGGCAGGCGCTACACATCAATCGGGTGAAGGTCAACGGTGATGTCCGTTCCAGCGATCAGATCCAGGGGCAATTGGCGGTGCGGGTTGAACAGCTCAAACAGGATGAGTTGCAGGTCAATCTGTTGACGTTGGATGCCAGAGGCAGCGAGCGCCAACATCGGCTGCAAGTGAATATCGACGGCAAGCCTGTTTCCGGGCAATTGGCCTTGGAGGGCAGCTTTGATCGTCAGCAACAGCGCTGGCGAGGCAACCTGAACAACACTCGCTTTGATACACCGGTGGGTGAATGGCGTCTTAGCCGTGCCATCGCGTTGGATTACCTGAATACGCAACAGAAGATCAGCGTAGGGCCACATTGCTGGGTGAACCCGAATGCCGAGCTGTGCGTACCTAGAACCATCGAGGCGGGGGCCAGCGGCCAGGCTAGCGTAGTACTCAACCGCTTCGACCTGGCAATGATCAAACCGTTCCTGGGGCCGGATACCGCCATGAACGGGGTCTTTACTGGCCGAGCTGACGTAAGTTGGCAACCAGGGGGCGCATTGCCACAGGCGAAGGTTTCACTGGTGGGCAAAGGGGTGAAAGTGGTGCAGCAGGTGCAGGGTGCCGCATTGCCGATCGCCTTTGACACGCTAAACCTCAATGCTGGCCTGAACAATGGCCGGGCCCAGGCAGACTGGCTGATCAAGCTGACCAATAACGGGCAGTTTAACGGTAACGTTCAGATCGCCGATCCGCAGGTACGTCGTACCATCAGCGGCAATGTAAATATCACCAATGTCTCGCTGGCGCTGCTTAACCCGATACTGACGCAGGGCGAGAAAGCCGCGGGGATGCTGAATGCCAATCTGCAATTAGGCGGCAATGCGCAGAACCCGCTGGTGTTTGGCCGTCTGGCGCTGGATAAGGTGGCGATCGTTGGCCACTGGATGCCGTTCGATATGACCGAAGGCCGCCTGGCGCTGAACTTCAACGGTATGACCTCGACCCTGGAAGGATTGCTGGCGACCACGCATGGGCAGCTCAATCTGTCTGGGGATGCCGACTGGCGGGATATCAATGCCTGGCGTGCACGTATTGCAGCCAAGGGCGATCGGTTGCGGGTGACCTTGCCACCAATGGTCCGTATTGATGTTTCACCGGATGTGGTGTTCGAAGCCACACCGCAGCTGTTCTCACTCAATGGTAGCGTAGCTATCCCTTGGGCTCGCATCACGGTGCAGGAACTGCCAGAAAGCGCAGTCGGGGTTTCTCCTGATGAAGTGATGCTGGATAACCAGCTCAAGCCGATCCAACCGGCGACAGCAGGGATCCCAATCAACAGCAATCTGACGATCCGCGTGGGTAACGACGTGCGTCTGGATGCATTTGGCCTGAAAGCCAGACTGCGTGGCGATCTGCGTGTGGCACAGGATCAGAATGGTCTGGGGGTGCATGGTCAGATTAATATTCCGTCGGGGCGTTTCCATGCTTATGGCCAGGATCTGATCGTGCGTAAAGGGCAACTGCTCTTCTCTGGGCCACCGGATCAACCGCTGCTGAATATTGAGGCGATCCGTAATCCGGATGCTACGGAGAATGACGTGACCGCCGGTGTCCGCGTGACCGGCATGGCCGATGCGCCAAGGCTGGAAGTGTTCTCCGATCCAGCCATGTCTCAGCAAGAAGCGCTGTCTTACCTGCTGCGCGGCCAGGGATTAGGGGCTGGCGGTGCCGATGGCAATGCCATGACCTCAATGTTAATTGGTATGGGGGTTGCACAAAGTGGTCAACTTGTGGGTAAAATCGGCGAGGCGTTTGGCGTAAGTAATCTGGCCCTTGATACCGAGGGAGTTGGCGACAGCTCTCAGGTAGTGGTGAGCGGCTATGTCCTCCCTGGCTTACAAGTAAAATATGGGGTGGGGATCTTCGACTCATTGGCCACGCTGACGTTGCGATACCGCCTGATGCCTAGGTTGTATCTGGAAGCGGTGTCTGGTCTCGACCAGGCACTGGATGTGCTCTATCAGTTTGAGTTTTAGCTATGCGAATAATTGTCTACGGCAGTTTACGACGCAAACAGGGAAACAGCCATTGGATGACCAACGCCCAATGGTTGGGTGAACATGAGTTAGAAGGCTACCAGCTTTATAATCTGGGGCACTACCCGGCGGCGATCCCTGGAGAGGGCACGGTACACTGCGAAGTGTATCGTATTAACTCATCGATTCTGGCCGAGCTGGACGAGTTGAAAAGTAATACCAAAGACTACAAGCGCGAGCTGATCCGCACGCCTTATGGCAGTGCGTGGATCTACCTGTATAGACACAGCGTGGACGGTTTCCCGCGGATTGAAAGCGGTGACTGGCTGAAGCGTCTTGACGAAAAGCAGTAAAAAAAAACACCGCTCATCTGGGCGGTGTTTTTTTATCAGTTCGGGCGAGAATTACTTCTTGGCGCGCTCGAAAGAGGCGACGATCTCAGCTTTGGCGGCGGCAGCGTCTGCCCAACCTTCCACTTTCACCCATTTGCCTTTTTCCAGATCTTTGTAGTGTTCAAAGAAGTGGCTGATCTGCGCTTTCAGCAGTTCTGGCAGGTCGTTCACATCTTTAATGTGATCGTACTCTTTGGTCAGTTTGCTGTGCGGTACGGCAATCAGTTTTGCATCTTCACCGGCTTCGTCGGTCATTTTCAGCACGCCAACTGGGCGGCAGCGGATCACAGAGCCTGGTTGCAGTGGGTATGGGGTTGGCACCAACACGTCTACCGGATCACCATCCAGTGACAGGGTATGGTTGATGTAACCGTAGTTGCACGGGTAGAACATCGCCGTGGACATGAAACGGTCAACGAACAGCGAGCCGGTTTCCTTGTCGATTTCGTATTTGATTGGATCGGCGTTAGCCGGGATTTCGATAACTACGTAGATGTCTTCTGGCAGGTCTTTGCCAGCAGGGACCAGGTTCAAGCTCATGTCGGTTTCCTTTAATCAAACCAGAAATGGAGTGGCGGCTATTATAGCGGAGTCTTTTGCGATTTCCCGCCCTTTTCATCAATGAGCTGCTGCCTGGTCGATAACAGCAACTTTTCCAGATTAATCCCTCAATGATTGAAGTTTACTCCCCGGCTGCCGATAACTTCCTCAAATAATAACGGTCCAGCAGCTAGCTGACCCTGCCTTCTTGCCTCCTCTACATCTGAAGCTACTTTTTTCTAAAGCCGGGAAACACTCATGTTAAAGAAGATCACCGTTAAGGCCGGGCTGATAGCCCTGTTGAGCCTGATGACGTTGCTGTTGATTGTTGTCAGCATCATCGGGGTTAAAGCCATTAACGACGGAACACGTTCGCTACAGACTTTGAACCAGATCCTGGGGGAAGAACTGGGTTCGTTGGCCAACAGCTCCAACCTGGCGCTGCGGGCCAGAACGGCGGCCTCGCTTGCAGTACGCCAACGCGAGATTGGTCAGATAGAGGTTGCTGACGCCTCGGTGGGGCGTATTTATGGCTACCTGGAACAGTCGAAGAAGGAAATGGCGCGCTTTGTCGACGTGGGAACGGTGACCGAACGGGGTCGCCAATTTTCAATGCGGATGCAGGAGAGCTATCGCGCCTATCTGGAGCAAGGCATTGCGCCCATGGCGGCAGCGATAAAGGCGGGGAAGTTGGATGACTATTACGCCATTCAAGAAAATCATATCTCTAAGCTGAGCATTGCTTTTGAAGCCGATCTTAGTGAGTTCCGCGCGTTTGCCATGGATATTGGCCAGCAGCATGCGCATGAGGCAGAAAGTAATGCCAGCACCAAGATTATCCTGATCGTTGCGGCTGGGCTGCTCAGCGTGTTACTGGCGGCGCTGGCCTGGTTTGCTATGCGTGTGATCTTGCTGCGCCCGTTAGATGAGTCGATCGTCCAATTGGAGCATATCGCCGCCGGGGATCTGACCCACGAAATTAGCGGTGAGGGAGATACCGAAATGGGGCGCCTGGTACGCGCTATGCAACGTATGCAACAATCGCTGGTGATGTCGGTCAGTAAAGTCCGCGATGCCAGCAGCCAGATCGATACCGGCTCCCGCGAGTTGGCTGCGGGTAACGTTCATCTGGCGCAGCGTACGGAGGAATCGGCCGCTTCGCTGGAGCAAACCGCCGCCAGTATGGAGCAGTTGACCTCTACGGTGAAAATGAATGCTGAAAACTGCGAACAGGCCAACCAGTTGGCACTGAGCGTTTCCGATATTGCCGAGCAGGGCAGTGACGTGGTCAGCCAGGTGATGAGCAAGATGCAGGCCATTACCGACAGCTCCCGACGCATCGCCGACATCATCAGCGTGATGGACGGTATCTCCTTCCAGACCAATATCCTGGCGCTCAACGCGGCGGTAGAGGCGGCACGTGCCGGTGAGCAAGGCCGTGGTTTTGCCGTGGTGGCCGGTGAGGTACGCAGCCTGGCCCAACGCAGTGCGCAATCGGCCAAAGAGATCAAAGGGCTGATCGAAGTTTCACAACACCGCGTACGGGAAGGTGAACAGATGGCGGCGACGGCGGCGAAGACCATGAACGGAATTACCGGCGAAGTCGGACGCGTCACGGCGCTGATGCGTGAAATCTCGGCGGCCACTCGCGAACAAAGCAGTGGTATCGAGCAGGTTAACCTGGCGGTAGTGCAAATGGATCAGGTGGCACAGCAGAATGCGGCGCTGGTGGAAGAGTCTGCGGCGGCAACGCGCTCTTTGGAAGAGCAGGCGCAGCTATTGGCACAGAGTATGGCTGTGTTCAAACTGTGATGTGAAGGGGCGGCATGCCGCCCCTTTTATAGCGTTACTGGTCCGGGAAATCAGCAATAAAGCGTTCGGCGTCTTCTACCATCGATTTGGTTCCGACGAAGAATGGCGCACGCTGGTGCAGCTGTTGCGGCACGATATCCAGAATGCGGTTTTTGCCATCGCTGGCTTTACCCCCGGCCTGTTCAGCCAGGAACGCCATCGGGTTGCATTCATACAGCAGACGCAGCTTGCCCTGTGGGTGGCTGGCGGTGCTTGGGTAGATATAGATGCCGCCTTTGAGCAGGTTACGGTGGAAGTCGGCAACCAGTGAACCGATATAGCGTGAGGTATAAGGGCGCTGGGTGGCTTCATCCTGCTCTTGGCAGTATTTGATGTATTTCTTCACCCCGAGCGGGAACTTGATGTAGTTACCTTCGTTGATGGAATACATATTGGCTTTTTCCGGGAAGCGCACTTTCTCGTGGGAGAGGCAGAACACCCCCAGAGACGGATCGTAGGTGAAGGCATGTACGCCATAACCGGTGGTGTATACCAGCATGGTGGAGGAGCCATAAACCACATATCCGGCCGCTACCTGTGCATGGCCAGGCTGCAGGAAATCTTCTTCGGTGACTGGCGTGCCAATCGGGGTGATGCGGCGATAGATAGAGAAGATCGTCCCGACCGAGACGTTCACATCAATGTTGGACGAACCGTCCAACGGATCCATTAGCACCACATACTTGCCATTCTCAGCTCGCTCGCCGTCGAAAATCACGATCTCGTCTTCTTCTTCCGAAGCGATGCCCGCAACTTCACCACGAGCCTTCAACGCTGCTTTCAGCTTTTCGTTCGCGAACAGGTCCAGCTTCATCTGAACTTCGCCCTGAACGTTGGAAATGCCGTTAGTCCCCAAGATATCAACTAAACCTGCCTTGTTGATATCACGGTGAATGATTTTGGCACCCAGTTTGATGGCAGAAAGTAATGAGGTCAGCTCACCGGTGGCGTGAGAGAAGTCGTGTTGTTTCTCGACGATAAATTCGCCTAACGTTTTCATGACACAATCCCTGAATCTACGGATGGATAGCGGCTTGTTAACATACCGCCAACGTTTTCGTCAGCAGTGTAGCCCAAAGCAACTTGCGATTCATAGGCAAATCCATTTCTTCTGAGCGATTCTGAGCGCTAGAATAGGCAGTAAATCGATGCACTAAAATGAGAAACCTAATGCGCATACATATTCTTGGGATCTGCGGCACCTTTATGGGTGGGCTAGCCATGTTGGCTCGTTCACTGGGGCACGAGGTGACCGGTTCAGATGCCAACGTCTATCCTCCGATGAGCACCTTGCTGGAAAAGCAGGGGATCGATCTGATCCAGGGTTACGATCCTGCCCAGTTGGATCCGGCTCCGGATCTGGTGATTATCGGCAATGCCATGAGCCGTGGTAATCCTTGCGTAGAAGCGGTGCTGGAACAGAGCATTCCTTACATGTCTGGCCCTCAGTGGCTGCATGATTATGTCCTGCGCGATCGCTGGGTGCTGGCGGTAGCGGGAACACACGGTAAAACCACCACCGCCGGGATGGCGACCTGGATCCTGGAAGCCTGCGGCTATCAGCCGGGCTTTGTGATCGGTGGCGTACCGGGCAATTTTGATGTTTCGGCCCGTCTTGGCGGTAGCCCGTTCTTCGTCATCGAAGCCGATGAGTATGACTGTGCCTTCTTCGACAAACGCTCCAAGTTTGTTCATTACTGCCCGCGCACGTTGATCATGAACAACCTCGAGTTTGATCATGCCGATATTTTTGACGATCTGAAAGCCATCCAGAAACAGTTCCACCACCTGGTGCGCCTGGTGCCGGGGCAAGGCAAGATTATCCTGCCGGAAAATGACACCCATCTGAAACAGGTGATGGCGATGGGATGCTGGAGCGAACAGGAATGGGTCGGGGAAGGGGGCGCGTGGCGTGCACACAAACTGACGACGGATGCCAGCCATTACGAAGTGTTCCTCAACGGCGAGAAGGTGGGTGAGGTTAACTGGGCGCTGGTGGGCGAACACAACATGCATAACGGCCTGATGGCGATCGCCGCCACCCGCCATGTTGGCGTACAGCCAGCCGATGCCTGCCGAGCGCTGGGTGACTTTATCAATGCCCGCCGCCGTCTGGAATTGCGCGGTGAAGCCAATGGCGTCACGGTGTATGACGACTTTGCCCATCATCCGACCGCCATTCTGGCTACCTTGGCGGCGCTGCGTGGCAAAGTGGGCGGCACCGCACGCATCCTGGCCGTGCTGGAGCCTCGCTCAAACACCATGAAAATGGGGATCAGCAAAAACGATCTGGCACCCTCGCTTGGCCGTGCCGATGAAGTGTTCCTTTTCCAGCCTCACCACATCCCTTGGCAGGTAGCGGAAGTTGCCGAAGCTTGCGTCCAGCCCGCGCACTGGAGTGCCGATCTGGATACGCTGGTGGAGATGATTGTGAAAACCGCGCAGCCGGGTGACCATATTCTGGTGATGAGCAACGGCGGGTTTGGCGGCATTCATGACAAACTGCTGGCAGGGCTGGCTAACAAGGCCGAACCGAAAGAAACCTACTGACGTTTAGCTAAACGGGCGCCGCATGCGGCGACCCTACCAATATGAGGCCGCTGATGCGGCCTTTTTTACGCCCATAAAAAAGCCCTCGCGAGCGAGGGCAATGGGGTTCGTCGGATAGGACGACGATAATTTCCAAGATACTAGCGTTTACCTGAGAACTCGGCAGTGGCAGTGACGAGGGTAGTCAGTTCAGTAAACGCGGCCTCGGTTTTTTACTTGTAGATTTCAGCTGTTGCGTGCCAGTTGCCATTTTCATAGGCTTCGATCACACGGTAGGCTTTGGCCCCTTGCTGGTCCGCTTTATCAGACAGAGCCTGACGGATATCAGAAGGTGCGCCACCCACGCCGCTAGCGGTAATGGTGCCGACGGACTGCAGATTGCTGGCTTGGGCATCAGTGACCAGGTTAGCCGCAGAAGCACCGAAAGAAACGGCAGACAGCAGGCTAAGTGCAACGAGAGTAGTTTTCATGTTCATGATACTTCGATCCTTAATCGTTCAGAGATAACGGCCTGGAAGGGCTTTACAGCGTTTTTTATACTTGAAGGCGGTTATCTGCTTGTTTTTTACCAGAGAGTTGTCGTGCAATGCTCACATCACATCTTGTACTTATTTGTAAATCTCGGCGGTAGCGTGGTAGTTGCCTTCGTTACGAGCTTCGATCACGCGGTAAGCGGTAGCGCCTTGAGCATCGGCTTTGGCAGACAGCGCCTGACGGATATCAGAAGGTGCTGCACCGACGCCGCTCACGGTGATGGTACCGGCAGACTGCAGTTTTTCAGCCTGTGAAGCATCAATGGATTGTGCTGCAAATGCACCGAAAGACAGCATGGATAGCAGGCTCATTGTTGCTACGGTAGTTTTAATTTTCATGATTTATCCTCTTCGTATTCTTTTATCAGTTCCAATGAACTGTGATTTACGTCACGAAAATGAGTATACATCTAGTAACGGCAAAAATTAATAGCTGACTAACAGTTTCTAGTGAAACTTTATTGGGGTGGCCGTGACTTTTAATAACCTAATGGAATAAAAAACGGCGATAAAATACACTTTTGATGTTAAATTTTTGTAATTTCAATGAGCTAAGTGCTTTTGACTAAAAGTGCGGAAGCTTCCAGTCACTATCACCAGTCACCCAGAAATGTCACTGAAATGTGCTGCAAGTCGGCTTATTGGCAGTTTTAAACGTGGTAGGCAGTGCGGAAGAAGTAAATGAAGGGTTAATAAAGGATGAGCGGCCCGCGACGGAGAGCCGCAGGCTGCGCTGAATGCATCAAAGTTCCTGTTCGAACAAGGAGAGAATGGCTTCAAACAGTTGGCGTGCGGTAAATGAACTGGCCGGAGTGACAAAAATGGTGTCGTCACCGGCAATGGTACCCAGGATCCCTTCGGATTTGCCCAGTGAGTCCAACAGGCGGGCAATCAGCTGCGCCGCACCTGGGCTGGTATGGATCACCACCACCGCGTCGTTATGGTCCACATCCAGCACCAGATTCTTGAGCGGGCTGGTGGTGGTTGGGACTCCGAGTTCGGCCGGGAGGCAGTACACCATCTCCATTTTTGCATTACGCGTGCGTACCGCCCCGAACTTGGTCAGCATGCGTGATACCTTGGACTGGTTAATGTTCTCGAAGCCTTCTTCTTGCAGCGCCAAAACGATCTCGCCTTGAGAACTGAATTTTTCTTCTTTCAATAACGCCTTAAACGCCTTGATCAGATCTTCCTGCTTTGCGGGATTACGCATTTTGCACCGTGGAATGTTGGTAATAGAGCTGATTATTATGCATATAAATGCATTTTTATGCAATATGGGGGCCGTCTGGAAAATCAAAAATGCCCAGACAGAAAGGCAAGAGCGCGATTTTAACAAAATCCGTTGCTCATGAATATGCCCTTTCGGTGCGGGAAGCGAGTCAGCTCTCCGGTAAAGAAAATGTTATTAAAATGATGTTGTTCTGATGTTACGTAAGGGTGTAATGTAACCGCCGGTTAACGCGATCGTGAAAAGCTTGGCACTATTTTCGATTAGTGTGCGCTATGCCCTTAATGCATAAGCTATTTACTTTAAAATGCTCGCAACATCGGCCATTTTATTGCGCCAGATCTAAAACCGACTGTTAAGAGGTTGTTTTTAAAGGCGTGATAAATTAAGGTCCGTGACCAAAGAATTCACGGCGCTTTTATATTTAAGACAATAAAGGAGTATAGGATGAAAGTTGCAGTTCTCGGTGCTGCTGGCGGTATTGGCCAGGCCCTCGCCCTTCTACTCAAGACCCAGCTTCCTTCAGGTTCTGAACTCTCCCTCTACGACATTGCCCCTGTTACCCCAGGCGTTGCCGTTGACTTAAGCCACATCCCAACCGCAGTTAAAATCAAAGGCTTCAGTGGCGAAGATGCAACCCCTGCGCTGCACGGTGCGGACGTGGTGCTGATTTCTGCTGGCGTTGCGCGTAAACCAGGGATGGATCGTTCCGATCTGTTCAACGTTAACGCTGGCATCGTACGCAACCTGATTGAGCAAGTGGCTAAAACCTGCCCGAAAGCCTGCATCGGTATCATCACCAACCCGGTGAATACCACGGTGGCCATTGCGGCAGAAGTGTTGAAGAAAGCGGGTGTGTACGACAAAAACAAACTGTTTGGCATCACATCGCTGGATATTATCCGTTCAAACACCTTCGTTGCTGAACTGAAAGGCAAACAACCGGAAGAACTGAACGTACCGGTGATTGGCGGCCACTCAGGCGTGACCATCTTGCCTCTACTATCGCAGATCCCAGGCGTAAGCTTTAGCGATCAGGAAGTGGCTGATTTGACCAAACGTATCCAGAACGCGGGTACCGAAGTGGTTGAAGCCAAAGCCGGTGGCGGCTCTGCAACCTTATCTATGGGCCAGGCTGCTGCACGTTTTGGCCTGTCTCTGGTGCGTGCGTTGAGCGGTGAGAAAGGCGTAGTGGAATGTGCCTATGTTGAAGGGGATGGCAAATATGCCCGCTTCTTTGCACAGCCACTGCTGCTGGGCAAAAACGGTATCGAAGAGCGTAAAGACATCGGTACCCTGAGCGCCTTCGAGCAAAAAGCGCTGAGCGAAATGCTGGACGTACTGCACAAAGATATCGAACTGGGCGAGAAGTTTATCAACAACTGATCCCTCAGTATGTGATGTTTTGATAAGCCGCCGGGCCGAATCCGGCGGCTTTCTTATGTTTATCATGATTTGATTCGACTTTTCCGATCTCGCAGATGATGGGTAAGCGGATCAAAATACCTGCTCGGCCAGATCTCTGCCGGATGTACGTTCAGTGCATCAGCAATCAACCACTCTCCCTTGGGCCAAGGACGTGACAGTGCGTTGGCCAACGTCGATGAACTTAACCCTGCCCCCCGTGAAACCGCTGCCAGAGTGGTACCTCTCTTCTTCAAAGCCGCGATGACGTCTGCTGGATGCCAATCTGGGTCCCGTGAATTCATATTTTCATTCCTTTTTTGATTAGAGAAAGTTCTGTTAGTGGTATAACTAACAGGTCAGTATTAATCGTTTGAACAACGTGAAGCGTTTATTCAGAAACTAGGATACCACCAAGTTTCCCAAAAATACCTTATGGTTTCTGAAAAATTTGTCTTGCCACACTATTGTCCCGAGATCATGGCTATGAAAAACGAGTGGTTTGCTGCCAAGGAACTGATAGGCATCGCAGGATTACCGTCCTCTACACAGGGAATCAATCTGATGGCCCGGCGCGAAAATTGGCTCAGCCGTCGCCGCAAAGGCGTGCAAGGCAAGGCGCTGGAATATCATATCGACAGCTTGCCAACCGGCGTCAAAAATCTGCTGGTATTGCGCGAAGAGCCTGCGATCTACGAGGCCGGGCGTCAGGATCCACTTGCAGTGTGGGTTGAATACTATTACCAACTTTCAGACAGTGAGCGTGGCAAAGTGATGGCGTTTTTGATGCGCGAAGGTATGGATAGCCTGCTGACCTGGATTGCTGAAAAAAATAAGCAGTGAGTCATTCCTCAACTGACCTGCGCTACATAGGGGCGCTGCATGCTGCGTCCGATTAGCCATATGTTGCTCCCGCCAAGCTCCTTTCTGCATAGCTTCCGTGTTTTTTGCTCCTTATTTGATAAATGTTTCTTGAGTGTTTCGCCCGGTTTTTGGTTTTTGGCAACGGCCTGGTTAATGTTATAACTAACTTATTGGCATTAGTTGTTCATGCAACTGAAAAGCCTGATAAGTCAGTTAGGGGCAACGCCGAGATCAAGGAGGGGGAATGAACAAGGAGTGGTTTACCGCCAACGAACTGAAAGAGAAGGGCGAATTGGGCTGCTCCCCACAAGGGATCAATCAGCGAGCACGTGAGCAAAACTGGCGATGGCAGCGGCGTTTTGGCAAGCAGGGGGTGACTAAGGAGTATCATATCAGCAGCCTACCCCTCTCGACTCAAAACGAGTTGAATCCCCAGCGATATCCCCTTGCCGCAGAGAAACCGGCGGCTTATACCGTCTCCTGTGATGGCGTTCCTTGGGCACGTTTGCAGAGCTATCTGGCAGGTATGAAATCTGATGAATACGCGGTTTTATTGAGTTTTCTGGCGGAGAATGGGGCTGCGGGGCTGCTGGATCTCATTAGCAAGGCAAATAAATAGGCCTGCAAAACAGGCCTATTTGAATATTAAGAAACTTAAATTTCTTAAAAGTCTCGTTGAACCGCCAGATGCGCTAATCCTTCCAGTGCGGTTCGATAAGGAGAGTCGGGCAAAATCTGCAATGCGGCGATCGCCTTGTCCGCTTCTTCTTCCGCGCGCTGACGTGTATAGGTGAGTGAACCACACTCCTGCATGGTAGCCAGAACCGGCTCCAGCAGATGGCGGCCATTCCCCTGTTCAATCGCGCCACGGATCATCGCAGACTGCTCGGCATTGCCATTATGCATCGCATGCAACAACGGCAGCGTCGGCTTGCCCTCGTTCAAGTCATCGCCGGTATTTTTACCCAGGGTCACGCCGTCTGCACTGTAGTCCAGCAGATCGTCGATCAGTTGGAATGCCGTGCCAAGATAGCGGCCATAGTCTTGCAGCGCCTGCTCTTCGGCCGGGTTAGCCTCGGAGAGGATGGCTGATGACTGGGCTGCTGCCTCAAACAGACGAGCGGTTTTGCTGTAGATGACCCGCATATAGTTTTCTTCACTGATATTCGGATCGTTGACGTTCATCAACTGCAGCACTTCACCTTCGGCGATTACGTTGACCGCTTCGGACATGACTGCCAGCACGCGCAGCGATTCCAGGCTGGTCATCATCTGGAAAGCACGCGTATAAATGAAATCACCCACCAACACGCTGGCAGCATTGCCAAACGCCGCGTTGGCAGTCGCCTTGCCACGGCGCATGTCGGACTCATCCACCACGTCATCGTGCAACAGGGTAGCGGTATGGATGAACTCTATCAGGGCAGCGACGGCAATGTGTTTATCACCTTGATAGTGCAAGGCCCGCGCCGCCAGAACGGCGATCATCGGGCGAATGCGCTTACCGCCACCGCTGATAATGTAATAGCCAAGTTGATTGATGAGCGTGACATCGGAATTCAACTGTTCGAGAATTGTTGCGTTCACGGCCGCCATATCTTGCGCGGTTAACTCAGTAATTTGTTCTAGGTTCATTGTATTTTTTTCAGCTGTGTTTCTGTTGACCGCGATGAGAACGCTGCTCACATCGGTACATGGCGGTAACTGTCCTGTTGATTGTACTTGAAAATCGGCCCAGATAAACGTTGTGAGAGAAACTGTGTTTTTTTTCTTCTTTTTTCACCTTCTGGCCCTAATCTGCTCTTGTCATATGCGGGATTATTGCGTAGAATTCGCGCCCTATTGTGAATATTTATAGCGCGCTCTGTACTGAACAGTTGGGCACGCGGAAAGCGGAGTTTTATATGTACGCGGTTTTCCAAAGTGGTGGTAAACAACACCGAGTAAGCGAAGGTCAGACCGTTCGCTTGGAAAAGCTGGACATCGCAACTGGTGAAGCGGTTGAGTTTGACCAGATTCTGATGATCGCTAATGGCGAAGATATCAAAATCGGCGTTCCTTTCGTCGATGGCGGTAAGATCAAAGCTGAAGTGGTTGCTCACGGTCGTGGCGAAAAGATCAAGATTGTTAAGTTTCGTCGTCGTAAGCACTATCGTAAGCAGCAAGGTCACCGTCAGTGGTTCACTGATGTTAAAATCACCGGCATCAGCGCTTAAGTTAGGAGAGCGGATTAATGGCACACAAAAAGGCTGGCGGCTCGACTCGTAACGGTCGCGATTCAGAAGCTAAACGTCTGGGCGTAAAACGCTTTGGCGGCGAAGCAGTACTGGCAGGCAGCATCATCGTTCGTCAGCGCGGCACCAAATTCCACGCTGGTACCAACGTGGGTTGCGGCAAAGACCACACTCTGTTTGCTTTGAAAGACGGTAAAGTCAAATTCGAAGTTAAAGGCCCGAGCAATCGTAAATTTATCAGCATCGAAGCTGAATAATTTTTCGAGCCTTACGAAATAGATGTTAAGCCCCGCAATTCGTTGCGGGGCTTTTTACATTTATAGATTGCTTGTGCTTGGCGGCACAACGCACAGACAGTGAGAAGATGGAAAAAAAACAGCAGGCTGGCGTTGGTATTTTTCTGGCGGTCACCACAGCGGTTTGCTGGGGCGCCCTGCCTATCGCAATGAAAGAAGTGCTGGAAGTGATGGAGCCGTTTACCATCGTCTGGTATCGCTTTACGATTGCCGCCATCGGCCTGGGGATGATCCTGGCAGTGCGCGGGCGTTTACCTCCGGTGAAAATGTTCCGTCAACCCCGCTGGTTGCTGTTGCTGGCGATCGCCACTGCCGGGTTGTTGGGCAACTTTGTCTTCTTCAGCTCTTCGCTGCAATATTTGAGTCCGACAGCCTCGCAGGTTATCGGCCAACTCTCGCCGGTGGGCATGATGTTCGCCAGCGTATTGATCCTGAAAGAAAGGATGCGTATCACTCAGGTGATTGGCGCTCTGATGCTGATCTGCGGGCTGATGCTGTTTTTCAACGTCAGCCTGATTGAGATCTTCACTCAGTTCACAGACTACACGCTCGGTGTGTTGTTGGGCGTGTGTGCAGCCATGGTTTGGGTGACCTATGGCGTGGCGCAGAAAGTATTACTGCGTCGATTGGCCTCACCGCAGATCCTGGTCTTGTTGTACACTTTATGTGCGATCGCGTTATTTCCGCTTGCGAAGCCAGCGGTGATTTTCCAGCTCAGCGGCTGGCAATTGGCCTGTCTGCTGTTCTGTGGCGCTAACACGCTGATTGGTTATGGTGCGCTGGCGGAAGCGATGGCGCGCTGGCAGGCGGCCCAGGTGAGTGCGTTAATCACGCTGACTCCCCTGTTTACCCTGCTGTTTTCAGATTTATTGGCGCTGGCCTGGCCACAGGTATTTACGGCCCCGGCATTGAATGTCGTTGGCTACGTAGGTGCTTTTGTGGTGGTTGCAGGCGCCATGTTTTCCGCAATTGGTCACCGTTGGTGGCCGCGACGGGCAGAAACCAACCTGGTTGCTTCTTTGAAGCGGCCCGGTGAATGAGTTACGGAGACGGTAAATGAAGTTTGTAGATGAAGCAGCGATCCTGGTCGTGGCAGGTGATGGCGGTAATGGTTGCGTCAGCTTCCGCCGCGAAAAATACATCCCGAACGGTGGGCCAGATGGCGGTGACGGCGGTGACGGCGGTGACGTCTACCTGGTGGCAGACGAAAACCTGAATACCCTGATCGATTACCGCTTTGAAAAATCCTTCCGTGCCGAACGTGGCCAGAATGGTCAGAGCCGTGACTGTACCGGTAAACGCGGTAAAGACGTCGAAATCAAAGTTCCGGTCGGTACCCGTGTGCAGGATCAGGGCACCGGTGAGATCCTCGGCGATATGACCCGCCATCAACAGCGTCTGATGGTGGCGAAGGGCGGTTGGCACGGCCTGGGTAACACCCGTTTCAAATCCTCGGTAAACCGTGCTCCGCGCCAAAAAACGTTGGGTACCAAGGGCGAGATGCGCGATATCCTGCTGGAGCTGCTGCTGCTGGCGGATGTGGGCATGTTGGGTCTGCCGAACGCTGGTAAGTCGACCTTCATTCGCGCGGTTTCTGCCGCCAAGCCAAAAGTGGCGGATTACCCGTTCACCACGCTGGTACCGAGCCTGGGCGTGGTACGTATGGACCATGAACAAAGCTTCGTGGTGGCGGACATTCCTGGCCTGATCGAAGGTGCACATGAAGGTGCTGGCCTGGGGATCCGTTTCCTGAAACACCTGGAGCGCTGCCGCGTGTTGCTGCATCTGGTGGACATTGCTCCGATCGATGAGTCCGATCCGGTAGAGAATGCCAAGGTCATCATCAACGAGCTCAACCAGTACAGCGAGAATCTGTCACACAAGCCACGCTGGCTGGTGTTCAACAAAGTTGACCTGCTGGACGAGGAAGAGGCTGCCGAGCGTGCCAAGGCGATCGTAGAAGGCATGGGGTGGGAAGGTAAGTACTACATGATCTCCGCTGCGAACCGCGAAGGCGTTAACGCGCTGTGCTGGGACGTGATGAACTTCATCAATACGCAACCTAAAGCCATGGCGATCGAAGAAAGCGCGCCGGAAAAAGTCGAGTTCATGTGGGATGATTACCACCGTGAGCAGATCGCTGAAGTGGAAGCTGAAGCGGATGACGATTGGGATGATGACTGGGATGAAGATGACGACGAAGGCGTCGAAATCGTCTACCAGAAGTAATTCTGCGTAATAAAACAAGGGCTCGGTTCAGTGGACCGGGCCCTTGTTGTTTGTTGAGGTTGCTGAAACCTCAATCGATGATGCGACGTTAGTGATTCAAAATATTATCGGGTAACCAGCACTGTGCATCCAGGCCGTTGGCATCGGTGCGGTTTTCCAGGCGTAGACAGCCACGGTGCAACTGAACGATACGGATCACGATATTCAATCCCAGCCCGCTGCCGCCATAACGCTGATCCATCCGGCGGAAGGCCTGAGTCAACTCTCCCGCCATTTCTTGCTTGATACCCGGCCCCTCATCGAGCACCTGTAATCGTTGCCCATTATTCTCGGGGGTGAGCTGAACACGGATGACACTCTTCTCGGGGCCATAGCGGTGCGCATTTTCAACCAGATTACGCAGCATCAGACGCAGCAGCACCGGATCGCCATGGGTCGGGGCATTGGCTGGCAGTTGCCAGACAATCTTTTGCCCGCGCAGAGCGGCTAGCTCTTTCAACTCTTCCTGCAATGGCTGAACAACGTTGGTTACCCAGTCAAACTGCTGGTAATGGCCACTGGCGAAATCCTGCCCGGCCCGTGACAGCATCAGCAATTGCTCGACCACGTGCATCAGTTGGTCAATGCGGGCGATCAACTGTTTACTGCCCGCAATCCCCTGTTGCTCCATCAGTTCCAGATGCAGCCGGATCCCCGCCAGCGGCGTACGTAATTCGTGGGCTGCATCGGCAGTGAACAGCCGCTCTTGCTGGATGGTATGGTCAAGGCGTGAAAAAAGCTGATTCAATGCCTTGGTAACCGCCATCATCTCCAGACTGTCGTTGGATACTGGCAAAGGAGTCAGATTATCTGCGGAACGTTTCTCCAGCTTTTCCTGCAGTTGATTCAGCGGCCGGATAATCCAACTGATGGCCCAGAAGGAGGCTAGCAGGGTCACCACCATCATGATCAGCGAAGGGGCAAGCAGGGAAGCGATCGCTTCGGCAATCTCGGTATCGACCCGCTCGTTGCGAACTTTGGCCGACAGGGTTTCATCCACCAGGAAACTGATCTGCTCCTGGCTTTCATGCCATAGCCAAAACGCGCTGATGAGCTGGGTGACCAGCAGGATCAGGGCCAACATCAGCAGCAAACGACGGCGCATGCTGATCAAGATGCGGGCTCCAGACGGTAACCGATGCCACGAACGGTACGGATACGATCTTTGCCCAGTTTACGGCGCAAGTTGTGCATATGGACTTCGAGGGTATTCGAGCCCAGATCGTCGTTCCAGGTATAGAGATCCTGTTGCAACAGCTCACGGTTGACGGTTTGCCCGGCCCGCATTATCAGACGCGACAGAATGGCAAACTCTTTCGGCGTGACGTCTATCGCCTGCTGCTGCAGATACACCTGCTGGCTGGACAGGTTGAGCGTCAGATCGTCCTGTTGCAGCAGGTTATCGCTGTGGCCCTGATAGCGGCGGAGCAGTGCCCGTACCCGGGCTTGCAGCTCAATCAGCGCAAAGGGTTTGACCAGATAGTCATCGGCACCGGCGTCCAGGCCATCGACACGGTCTTGCAACGCGTCGCGTGCGGTGAGGATCAACACCGGGATGCTGATGTGTTGACGACGCCATTGCCGCAGCAGGGTGGCACCGTCAATATCTGGCAGGCCGAGGTCAAGGATCACCATACTGTACTGGCTGGTGACGATCAGGCTATTGGCCTGCGCAGCACTGGCCGCACAATCACAGGCGTAGCCTTCATTGGACATTGCCAACGCCACGCCTTGCTGCAATAACTCATCATCCTCAACAATCAGTAGCTTCATGCCCTTGGGCCTCAATTGTTCTGATAGATATCCCGATACAGCCGGCTTTCGAACCGCACCAGCGGCGCTCGGCGCTGTTTTTGATCTTCTGGTGGCACCGCGTAACCCGATAGATATTGGACAAAGGCAAGGCGCTGACCGCTGGCCGTAGTGATAAAGCCGGCCAAGTTATAGACCCCTTGCAACGCCCCGGTTTTGGCAGAAACCTTACCGTCGACCCCGGCTTCGTGCAGGCCACCGCGATAGCGCAGCGTGCCATCATAACCGGACAGCGGCAGCATCGAGATAAAGTTGAGCTCGCTGTCGTGCTGAGCAATATATTGCAACGCCTGCATCATGGTTGCAGGTGCCAGCAGGTTGTGGCGCGACAGGCCAGAGCCGTCCACCACGATGCTGTTACCTAGGTCTACCCCGGCCTTCTGGCGCAGAACCTGGCGAACTGCATCTGCTCCCGCGCGCCAGGTGCCCGGTACGCCAAAGCGTTCATGGCCGATGGTGCGAAACACGGTATCGGCAATCATGTTGTCCGACTTCTTCAGCATGATTTTCAGCAGGTCATGCAACGGTGCAGACTGTGTCTGGGCGATCACCGTGCCCGTCATGCCTGGCTGGGTTTGGCGTTTCAAATGGCCGCCAATCTGGATCCCTGACTTGACCAGCTCATCTTTCAGGATGGCACCGGCATAGCTGGCTCCATCTTGAATGGCGAATGCCAACGGCAGTGGTTCACTACGCTGGGTCAGGCATCCCGTCAGTGTAAAGCGGTTCAATTCGCCCGGCACCACATCCAGTTCACAATATTGGGCATCCGGAGAGCCTTTCGCCAGTGTTCTTACCTGGCTGAACATATTGACCGGGTAGAATGAGGCCACGCGAATAAACGCCATCTCACCGGGGTTAGGGGCGCTGTAAAGGGAAACCGAGAAACAGTTGCGATCGACAATTGCCGCCGCTGGCGGGGCGCTGAAACATTGGGTCATATCGTTCCAGGGCCAGCCGGGCGCTTTGTCATGGCTGGCAAATACCGAGGTATCGACCAGCACATCGCCGCTGATTTCGCGCACTCCCTGTTTTTTCAGTTCCGCCACCATATTGCGCAGATTCTGCCGCTTGAAGGTGGGATCTCCGCTGAAACGGGCGATAAGGTTGCCACGCAACACGCCATCCGTGATGTTGCCCTGACTTTCCAGTGTCGTGGTGAAGCGATAATCCGGCCCGAGCTGCAACAAAGCCGCCAGCGCAGTAAGCACCTTCTGGGTGCTGGCCGGGAGTGCCATTTGCTGTGAGTGATAGTCGATGGTTGGCGTGGTCGCGCCAATCTTCTGAACTATCAGGGCCAGGTTCGCCCCATCAGGCAAATATTGTGTGTAATCTTCAACCGGGGCCGCATGGGCATTAACAGCAAATGCGCAGGCCAATACACTGACAATTCGTGAAAAACGCATAATCTCGGGGTAACAGCTGGATAACGTGCTGTCATACTACGGTGCATCAAGGGATAAAGTAAACGATGACCCTTAAGGAACTCTAGGCTAAAATGCGTATCAAAATGCAAAATCGACGCTGACTTGGAGCAAACCTCCGAGCTCGGTTTCTTTTGTTTATCGCCTGGAGACGGAAGGCGCAACGCCTGCCGTAATTTCATACGAACACGTCAGGATGACGTTAATGCCCTGGGGATGTTGAGCTGCGGTTAGCTTGCAACACCACGGGTATATTTGAACAGGATAGATTTAGAGGTATTTAACGATGAAACAGATCCCGATGACCTTGTTTGGCGCAGAACAGCTGCGTGAAGAACTAGAATATTTGAAAGGTGTGCGTCGCCCGAAAATCATTGCCGACATCGCCACCGCACGCGAACACGGTGACCTGAAAGAAAACGCCGAGTACCATGCCGCTCGTGAACAGCAGGGTTTCTGTGAAGGACGTATCCAGGAAATCGAGGCCAAACTGTCCAATGCGCAGGTGATCGACATCACCAAAATGCCTCAGACTGGCCGCGTGATTTTTGGTGCTACCGTCTCGGTGATGAACCTGGATAGCGAAGATCAGGTGACTTACCGCATCGTGGGTGATGATGAAGCAGACTTTAAGAAAAATCTTATTTCTGTCAACTCACCGATGGCTCGTGGCCTGATTGGCAAAGAGCAAGATGATGTTGTTGTCATCAAAACCCCGGGTGGTGATGTAGAATACGAAATTCTGAAAGTGGAATATCTTTAATTTCGCCCGAGTTGGTTAAAAGTTCAGCAGGGTTTTGTAAAGAAAGGAAAAAGGCCGCAAGCGGCCTTTTATCTGAGCCCGGCGCATGGCACCGTCTCAGCAAACAGATTGCGGATTAGCGCGGCAAAGTGATCTTGCGCTCTTTCGACGGGCGGTAAAGAATAAGCGTACTGCCGATCACTTGCACATTGCAGGCACCCGTTTCACGCACAATAGCGTCGGCGATCAGGGTTTTGGTTTCGCGATCTTCGGCTGCAATTTTTACTTTGATCAGCTCGTGATGCTCCAGAGCCAGCTCAATTTCAGCCAACACCCCTTCGGTGAGACCGTTATTACCCAGCATGACCACCGGTTTTAACGGATGTGCCAGGCCTTTCAGGTGTTGTTTTTGTTTATTATTCAGATTCATTGTCTTTTTTGCTTAAGTTGGGATTGAAAACGGTACATTCTACCGCCATCTCATGTGTATCACCAAATCGGTCTGCACCGAATTGAGTTTACGTGAGAAGCGAACCTGGCATGAGACTCTTTTTAGGATAGTTGGAATACTCGATGGCAAATAAAAAGCGTTCGGCCAGTTCCAGTCGCTGGCTCCAAGAACACTTTAGCGATAAATATGTGCTGCAGGCGCAGAAAAAAGGGCTGCGTTCGCGTGCCTGGTTTAAACTTGATGAAATCCAGCAAAGTGACAAACTGTTCAAGCCGGGTATGACGGTCGTTGATTTGGGGGCTGCACCGGGCGGTTGGTCGCAATATGTGGTAACCCAGATTGGTGGTAACGGGCGTATCATTGCCTGTGATATTTTGCCAATGGATCCTATCGTTGGCGTCGATTTCCTTCAGGGCGATTTTCGTGATGAACTGGTCCTCAAAGCACTGTTGGAACGTGTAGGTGATAGTAAGGTTCAGGTAGTCATGTCTGACATGGCCCCGAATATGAGCGGCACCCCGGCGGTCGATATCCCAAAATCGATGTATCTGGTGGAATTAGCACTGGAAATGTGTCGTGATGTTCTCGCACCAGGCGGTAGTTTCCTGGTGAAGGTGTTCCAGGGAGATGGTTTTGACGAGTACCTACGGGAAATTCGCTCCCTGTTTACGAAGGTTAAGATTCGTAAGCCAGACGCTTCTCGCGCACGTTCGCGTGAAGTGTACATTGTAGCGACAGGGCGGAAACTGTAGTACCCTAACGCTGTTTGTTAACACAGTTGTAATATGAGGTTAATCCCTTGAGTGACATGGCGAAAAACCTAATTCTCTGGCTAGTCATCGCGGTCGTTTTGATGTCGGTATTCCAGAGCTTTGGGCCCAGCGAGTCTAATGGCCGTAGGGTAGATTACTCTACCTTCATGACCGAACTGACCCAAGATCAGATCCGTGAAGCGCGCATTAATGGGCGTGAAATCAACGTTGTCCGTAAAGACAGCAACAAGTACACCACTTACATCCCGGTCAACGATCCTAAGTTACTGGATACGTTGTTAACCAAAAACGTGAAAGTTGTTGGTGAGCCACCGGAAGAGCCAAGTTTGCTGGCTTCCATCTTTATTTCCTGGTTCCCAATGCTGTTGTTGATTGGGGTCTGGATCTTCTTCATGCGGCAAATGCAGGGCGGCGGCGGCAAGGGCGCGATGTCCTTCGGCAAGAGCAAGGCCCGTATGCTGACGGAAGACCAGATTAAAACCACTTTTGCCGACGTTGCAGGCTGTGACGAAGCAAAAGAAGAAGTGAGTGAACTGGTAGACTACCTGCGCGAACCGAGCCGTTTCCAGAAGCTGGGCGGCAAGATCCCGAAAGGCGTGCTGATGGTTGGCCCTCCGGGTACCGGTAAAACCCTGCTGGCGAAAGCGATTGCCGGCGAGGCGAAAGTCCCGTTCTTCACCATTTCGGGTTCTGACTTCGTCGAAATGTTCGTCGGTGTGGGTGCATCCCGCGTCCGTGACATGTTCGAACAGGCCAAGAAAGCGGCACCGTGCATCATCTTTATCGATGAAATCGACGCCGTAGGCCGCCAACGTGGCGCAGGTCTGGGCGGTGGTCACGATGAACGTGAGCAAACGCTGAACCAGATGCTGGTTGAGATGGACGGTTTTGAAGGCAACGAAGGCATTATCGTCATCGCGGCAACCAACCGTCCTGACGTACTGGACCCTGCGTTACTGCGTCCAGGCCGTTTCGACCGCCAAGTGGTGGTTGGGCTGCCAGACGTGCGTGGCCGTGAGCAAATCCTGAAGGTGCACTCCCGTCGTGTGCCGTTGGCGCCAGATGTTGATGCTTCTGTGCTTGCACGTGGTACTCCGGGCTTCTCCGGTGCGGACTTGGCCAACCTGGTCAACGAAGCTGCCCTGTTCGCAGCACGTGGCAACAAGCGCGTGGTGTCGATGGTGGAGTTCGAAAAAGCCAAGGACAAGATCATGATGGGTGCGGAACGTCGCTCCATGGTGATGACGGAAGCGCAGAAAGAATCTACCGCCTATCACGAAGCGGGCCACGCCATCATTGGCCGCCTGGTTCCTGAGCATGACCCGGTGCATAAAGTCACGATTATTCCTCGTGGCCGTGCGCTCGGCGTGACCTTCTTCCTGCCGGAAGGGGATGCGATCAGCGCCAGCCGTCAGAAGCTGGAAAGCCAAATCTCCACCCTGTACGGTGGCCGTCTGGCAGAAGAAATTATTTACGGGCCGGAAAAAGTCTCTACCGGTGCATCGAACGACATTAAAGTCGCTACCTCGATCGCCCGCAACATGGTGACCCAATGGGGCTTCTCTGAGAAGCTGGGGCCATTGCTGTATGCGGAAGAAGAGGGCGAGGTATTCCTGGGCCGTTCTGTGGCCAAGGCGAAACACATGTCGGACGAAACCGCACGTATCATCGACCAGGAAGTCAAATCCCTGATTGAGCGCAACTACATTCGCGCACGTGCGTTGCTGATGGAAAACATGGACATCCTGCATTCGATGAAAGATGCACTGATGAAATATGAAACCATCGATGCACCGCAGATCGACGACCTGATGAACCGTAAAGATGTGCGTCCGCCAGCAGGTTGGGACGACGTGGCGAAAAGCAACAACTCCGACAACGGTGGCACACCAAAAGCGCCAACGCCGGTAGATGAGCCGCGTACACCAAACCCAGGCAACACCATGTCTGAACAGCTCGACAAGTAACATCGGCTGTAGCGTAAAATAAAACCCCGGCCAGCCGGGGTTTTTTATTGCTGGCTGAAAATTGCTGCCTCTCCTTGGGTGAGAGGGGCGGGATCCACTCCAGGCAACTGAGTAGTATTGACTCCAAGGTAGATTAATCATGCAGTTAACCGTGCGCGACCAAATCCTCGATCTCAACCATCCTCGGGTGATGGGGATCCTCAACGTTACCCCAGACTCCTTCTCTGACGGCGGGCGGCATAATTCGCTGAATGATGCTCTGCTGCATGCGCATGCGCTGATTTCGGCAGGTGCAACGATGATCGATGTGGGGGGCGAGTCCACGCGCCCGGGCGCTGCCGAGGTCAGTGAAGAGGAAGAGATTGAGCGCGTTGTGCCAGTAGTGGAAGCCTTGGCGCAGCGGTTTGAGATTTTTATCTCGGTGGATACCTCAAAAGCCGGTGTGATCCGCGAATCCGCTAAAGCCGGTGCGCATCTGATCAACGACGTTCGCTCGCTGCAGGAGCCTGGTGCGTTGCAGGCAGCCGCTGAAAGCGGTCTGCCAGTGTGCCTGATGCATATGCAAGGCGAGCCGCGTACCATGCAGCAAGCACCGCATTACGATGACCTGATGGCGGACGTTAATGCGTTTTTCCAGCAGCATATTGACCTCTGTATTGCAGGCGGCATAGCAAAACAGAAATTGTTACTCGACCCAGGCTTCGGTTTCGGTAAGAATTTAGCGCATAATTATCAGCTTCTGGCCCGATTGGCGGAATTTCATCACTTTGGCTTGCCACTGTTGGTGGGGATGTCGCGTAAATCTATGATTGGGCAGCTATTGAATGTCCCACCCGAACAGCGGGTTATCGGCAGCGTGGCCTGTGCGGTGATTGCCGCGATGCAGGGGGCGCAGATAGTCAGAGTGCATGATGTCAAAGAAACCGTCGAGGCGATGCGTGTCGTCGAGGCAACACTTTCAGCTAAGGGATAGTAGAAACATGAGCGAACGCAAATATTTTGGTACCGACGGTATTCGTGGCAAAGTCGGTGACAATCCAATTACCCCAGAATTCGTCCTCAAGCTTGGCTGGGCGGCTGGCAAAGTATTGGCGCGTCACGGCTCCCGTAAGATCATCATCGGCAAAGACACCCGCATTTCTGGCTATATGCTGGAGTCGGCGCTGGAAGCTGGGCTGGCAGCTGCGGGGCTATCCGCTTCGTTTACTGGCCCGATGCCAACGCCGGCGGTGGCTTATCTGACCCGAACGTTCCGTGCGGAAGCCGGGATCGTAATTTCTGCCTCGCATAACCCGTTCTATGATAACGGCATCAAGTTCTTCTCTATCGATGGCGCCAAACTGCCAGACGATGTGGAAGAGGCCATAGAAGCGGAAATGGAAAAACCACTGACCTGTGTCGAATCTGCCGAGCTGGGTAAAGCCAGCCGCATTGTCGATGCCGCAGGGCGCTATATCGAATTCTGTAAAGGCACCTTCCCGAGCGAACTTAGCCTGAACGGGCTGAAGATCGTGGTGGACTGCGCCAACGGAGCTACCTATCACATTGCCCCAAGCGTCTTGCGCGAGTTGGGTGCTACAGTGATCGCCATCGGCTGTGAGCCGAATGGTATGAATATCAACGAGGAATGTGGCGCTACCGATGTTCGCCAACTGCAAGCACGCGTGCTGGAAGAGCAAGCACACGTTGGCCTGGCCTTTGATGGCGATGGCGACCGCGTGATGATGGTGGATCACCTGGGTAACAAGGTCGACGGCGATCAGATCCTCTACATCATTGCTCGTGAAGGCCTGCGCCAGGGGCAACTGCGCGGCGGTGCCGTGGGTACCCTGATGAGCAATATGGGCCTGGAGCTGGCACTGAAGCAGCTCGGCATCCCGTTTGCCCGTGCCAAGGTGGGTGACCGCTACGTACTGGAAAAACTGCAAGAGTTGGGCTGGCGCATTGGGGCGGAAAACTCCGGCCACGTGATCCTGCTGGACAAAACTACCACCGGGGACGGTATCGTCGCTGGCCTGCAAGTGTTGACGGCAATTGTGCGTAATAACATGAGCCTGCACGACCTGTGCAGCGGTATGAAATTACTGCCACAGGTCCTGGTCAACGTGCGCTTTGTCGGTGAGCATAACCCACTGGAGTCAGAGGCGGTGTTGAAGGTCGCTGAGCAGGTCGAAGCAGAATTGGCCGGTCGTGGCCGTGTGCTGCTGCGTAAGTCGGGCACTGAGCCATTGATCCGCGTAATGGTGGAAGGCGAAGATGAGCAGCAGGTTATCGCGCTGGCGCACCGTATCGCCGATGCGGTCAAGCTGGCAGGTTAACACGCTGTTTTTACGCAGGTACGTTGTCAGTGCCTGCGTAATTTCCCGATCAGCCCTGTTTTTGCTGTTTTTTTCCGCAAACGCATCGGCGGTTGCAAATTGCCCTTGCGCGCTTTGATGGCTTTGGTTAGTATTCACACCCGCTTCAGTGGGCTGTTTTAGTGACACGCCACGCCTTCTTTAGTTTGGAAGCATCTGGGGTGAGAAGCATTTGGCACGCGGTGAACCCGCAAGGATACAGGTACCACTATGTACGAAGCTCTTCTGGTAATTTTCTTGCTGATATCGATCGGGCTAGTCGCTCTGATCATGCTACAGCAAGGTAAAGGCGCTGATATGGGAGCCTCATTCGGAGCAGGTGCTTCTGGCACATTCTTCGGATCGACCGGTTCAGGCAACTTTATGACCCGCATGACGGCTGTCCTGGCGACGTTGTTCTTCGTCATCAGTCTGATCCTGGGCAACCTGAGCACCAATCAGGGCAAGAAAGGCAGCGAGTGGGAAAACCTGGGTCAGCCAGCGCAAACTGAGCAGACTAGCACTCCGGCAGCACCAGCTAAACCGGTCAGTGATATCCCGCAGTAAGCCGCTGAAAAGTTTGAACACGGTTGTTTTCGACCTCAACAGAAACAGCCGTTAGCAGTAAAAATCAGTACCGAGGTGGTGGAATTGGTAGACACGCTACCTTGAGGTGGTAGTGCCCTAACGGGCTTGTGGGTTCGAGTCCCATCCTCGGTACCAAATCCCAGAGATAACTTGCGTTTTTGCAATTATCGGCGTAATATTTGCCACGTTTTCGGACGCGGGGTGGAGCAGCCTGGTAGCTCGTCGGGCTCATAACCCGAAGGTCGTCGGTTCAAATCCGGCCCCCGCAACCACTTTCCTTTAAGTGTTTATTTTCAAATACACTTTTCGATTGAATTCCGCTTTTCTCGATCAACATTTGAAAATGGCACTTGCTAGAAAGTTGCACCGAAGCCGCTTTGCGGCAAACAGGGTCCAGTTGCATAAAGCCCCGAATTTTCGGGGTTTTTTGTTATTTGGCAACAGAATCACTGGGCTATTAGGCCCTTTTTTTATGTCTTGGGGGTGGGCTTGTCCACATTAGAGCAAAAATTAACAGAGATGCTTTCCGCACCGGTAGAGGCGTTGGGCTTTGAGCTCGTAGGCATCGAATTTATTCGGGCGCGCCAATCGACACTACGCATCTATATTGATAGTGACAACGGAATCAATGTTGATGATTGCGCTGATGTCAGCCACCAGGTCAGCGCTGTACTGGACGTCGAAGATCCGATCACGGTCGCTTACAACCTGGAAGTTTCCTCTCCTGGCCTTGAGCGCCCTATGTTTACCGCGGAACACTATCAACGTTTTCTCGGTGAAGAAGTCAGCGTTGTTCTGCGTATGGCGATACAAAACCGCCGCAAATGGCAGGGCATCATCAAGTCTGTAGAAGGCGAGATGATCACGGTTACTGTGGATGGGAAAGATGAAGTGTTCGCGCTGAGTAATATTCAGAAAGCGAACCTGGTACCCCACTTTTAAAGTTTGGATGAGGCAACTAGGATGAACAAAGAGATTCTGGCTGTTGTTGAAGCAGTTTCCAATGAAAAATCCCTACCACGTGAGAAGATTTTCGAAGCCCTGGAAACCGCTTTAGCCACCGCCACCAAGAAAAAATATGAGCAGGAAATCGAGGTCCGTGTCAGCATTGACCGTAAGACTGGCGATTTCGACACCTTCCGCCGTTGGGTTGCCGTTGATGAAGTGACCCAGCCAACGCGTGAGATCACGCTGGAAGCTGCACAGTATGAAGACCCGTCCATGGAACTGGGCGGCTATATCGAAGATCAGATCGAATCTGTGACCTTCGACCGTATCACCACTCAGACCGCGAAGCAGGTTATCGTACAGAAAGTACGTGAAGCCGAGCGCGCGATGGTGGTTGACGCCTTCCGCCAACACGAAGGTGAAATCGTCACCGGCGTGGTGAAAAAAGTGAACCGTGACAGCATTGCGCTGGATCTGGGTAGCAACGCTGAAGCGGTCATTGGCCGTGAAGATATGCTGCCACGCGAAAACTTCCGCCCGGGTGACCGCATCCGCGGTGTACTGTACGCAGTACGTCCGGAAGCGCGCGGTGCGCAACTGTTCGTTAGCCGTTCCAGCCCGGATATGCTCAAAGAGCTGTTCCGCATCGAAGTGCCGGAAATTGGCGAAGAAGTGATAGAGATTAAAGCGGCAGCCCGCGATCCTGGCTCCCGTGCAAAAATTGCCGTGAAAACCAACGACAAGCGTATCGACCCGGTCGGTGCCTGTGTCGGTATGCGCGGTGCCCGCGTCCAGGCCGTTTCGAGCGAGCTTGGCGGGGAACGTATTGATATCATCCTGTGGGATGATAACCCTGCACAGTTCGTCATTAACGCCATGGCCCCGGCAGATGTTGCCTCGATCGTGGTAGATGAAGATCGGTGCACGATGGATATCGCCGTTGAAGCCAGCAACCTGGCACAGGCGATCGGCCGTAATGGCCAAAACGTGCGTTTAGCTTCCCAACTGTTGAAACAGCATCGTGATGATGATCGCTGGGAACTGAACGTGATGACGGCGGACGATCTGCAGGCCAAGCATCAGGCCGAGGCTCATGCCGCCATTGATACCTTCACCAAGTATCTTGATATCGACGAAGATTTCGCCACCGTTCTGGTCGAAGAAGGCTTCTCTACGCTGGAAGAACTGGCTTACGTGCCAATCAAAGAGCTGCTGGAAATCGACGGTCTGGATGAAGATATGGTTGAAGCGTTGCGCGATCGCGCCAAAGCTGCATTGACCACGCTGGCCCTGGCACAGGAAGAAAGCCTGGGCGACCAAAAACCTGCTGATGATTTGCTCAACCTTCCGGGTCTTGAGCGCAGCATGGCCTTTAAACTGGCCGCGCGTGGGGTTTGTACGCTGGAAGATCTTGCCGAGCAGGGTGTTGACGATCTGGCTGATATTGAAGGGCTTAGCGATGAGCAAGCCGGCGAGCTGATTATGGCCGCACGTAATATCTGTTGGTTTGGCGACAACGCGTAATAACTGTAGCAGGAAGGAACAGCATGACGACAGATGTAACCGTAAAATCGCTGGCAGCAGAGATACAGACACCGGTTGATCGCCTGGTACAGCAATTTGCTGATGCAGGGATTAACAAGTCTGAGACCGACTCTGTGACACAGCATGAGAAAGAAACCTTACTGGCGCACCTGAACCGTGAACACGGTAGTGCGCCAAGCAAACTCACGTTGCAGCGCAAAACGCGCAGCACCTTGAATATTCCGAGCACCGGCGGTAAGAGTAAATCGGTGCAAATTGAGGTCCGCAAGAAACGCACTTATGTAAATCGCGATCCGCAGGAAGCCCAACAGGCTGAAGCGGCTGAGCAGGCACAGCGTGAAGCGGAAGAGCAGGCAAGGCGCGAAGCGGAAGAGCTAGCGAAACGCGAAGCAGAAGCTAAGCGCGCAGCCGAAGAGCAAGCCAAACGTGAGGCCGCGGAGATTGCTAAGCGTAATTCAGCGGAAAAAGAAAAAGTGACCAATCAACATACCGACGAAATGACCAAGCCAGCTCAGGCAGAAAAAGCACGCCGTGAAGCCGAAGCCGCCGAACTGAAACGTAAAGCGGAAGAAGAAGTACGCCGTAAGGTGGAAGAAGATGCCAAACGCGTAGCGGAAGAAGCGCGCCGTATGGCCGAAGAAAACGGTGAGAAGTGGGCCGAAGCCGAAGCAGCAAGCGCTGCGGTTGAAACAGCCGACTACCACGTAACCACCTCCGAGCACGCTCGTGCTGCCGAAGACGAAAACGACGCCAAAGTTGAAGGTGAGCGCCGTAGCCGTACTCGCGGTGGCAAAGCGACCAAACAGAAGAAAGGCAACAAGCTCTCCGAGTCTAAAGCAGACCGCGAAGAAGCTCGCACCATGACCCGTGGCGGTAAAGGCAAGCGTAAGCCAAGCACCCTGCAGCAGGGCTTTAACAAGCCAGCTCAGGTGGTGAACCGTGACGTGGTGATCGGCGAGACCATCACCGTTGCCGAACTGGCTAACAAGATGGCGGTAAAAGGTTCTCAGGTCATCAAAGCGATGATGAAGCTGGGCGCCATGGCCACCATCAACCAGGTCATCGACCAGGAAACCGCACAGCTGGTTGCCGAAGAGATGGGCCACAAAGTTATCCTGCGTCGTGAGAACGAGCTGGAAGAAGCGCTGATGAGCGACCGTGATACCGGCGCCGGTGCCGAGTCTCGTGCCCCAGTCGTGACCATCATGGGCCACGTTGACCATGGTAAAACCTCTCTGCTCGACTACATCCGCTCCACCAAGGTGGCGGTTGGCGAAGCAGGTGGTATTACCCAGCACATCGGTGCTTACCACGTAGAAACCGAAAACGGCATGATCACCTTCCTGGATACCCCAGGCCACGCAGCGTTTACCTCAATGCGTGCTCGTGGTGCTCAGGCGACCGATATCGTGGTTCTGGTCGTAGCAGCAGACGACGGCGTGATGCCACAAACCATCGAAGCCATTCAGCATGCTCAGGCGGCTAAAGTGCCATTGGTGGTTGCGGTTAACAAAATTGACAAACCAGAAGCCGATCCGGACCGCGTTAAGCAAGAGCTGTCTCAGTATGGCGTTATGCCAGAAGAGTGGGGCGGTGAAGCTCAGTTCGTCCACGTATCTGCGAAAGCCGGTACCGGTATCGACGAACTGTTGAATGCTATCCTGCTGCAGGCCGAAGTTCTTGAACTGAAAGCGGTTCGTAGCGGCATGGCGAGTGGTGTGGTAATCGAATCCTTCCTGGATAAAGGCCGTGGCCCAGTGGCTACCGTACTGGTACAGGAAGGGACGCTGAACAAGGGCGATATCGTCCTGTGCGGCTTCGAGTATGGCCGTGTTCGTGCGATGCGTGACGAATTGGGCCGTGAAGTGACCTCTGCGGGTCCTTCTATCCCAGTTGAGATCCTGGGCCTGTCCAGCGTTCCTGCTGCGGGTGACGAAGCGACCGTCGTGCGTGACGAGAAGAAAGCGCGTGAAGTTGCGCTGTACCGTCAAGGCAAGTTCCGCGAAGTTAAACTGGCTCGCCAGCAGAAATCTAAACTGGAGAACATGTTCGCGAACATGACCGAAGGTGAAGTTTCTGAACTGAACATCGTGCTGAAAACCGACGTACAGGGTACCTGTGAAGCGATCTCCGATTCACTGCAGAAACTCTCCACCGACGAAGTGAAGGTGAAGATTGTGGGTTCTGGCGTCGGTGGTATCACCGAAACCGACGCGACCCTGGCTGCGGCATCCAACGCCATCATCCTGGGCTTCAACGTGCGTGCGGATGCTTCTGCCCGCCGCGTGATCGAGTCAGAAAGCCTGGATCTGCGTTACTACTCCGTGATCTATAACCTGATCGACGAAGTGAAGCAGGCGATGAGCGGTATGTTGGCGCCTGAGTACAAACAGCAGATCATCGGTCTGGCTGAAGTACGTGATGTGTTCAAATCACCTAAGTTCGGCGCTGTTGCCGGCTGTATGGTGACCGAAGGCAACATCAAGCGTCACAACCCAATTCGCGTACTGCGTGACAACGTGGTTATCTATGAAGGTGAGCTGGAATCCCTGCGCCGCTTCAAAGATGACGTTAACGAAGTCCGTAACGGTATGGAATGTGGTATCGGCGTTAAGAACTACAACGACGTGCGCGTTGGCGACATGATCGAAGTGTTCGAAATCATCGAGATCCAGCGTACCATCGCTTAAGCCTCGAAAAACGCTTAAATCTGTTTTAGGGGGGCCTTGTGCCCCCCGATTTGTCTGGAGGGTTTCCAAATGGCAAAAGAATTCAGCCGCGGTCAACGCGTGGCACAAGAAATGCAAAAAGAGATTGCGATGATCTTGCAGCGTGAAGTCAAAGATCCGCGTGTCGGCATGGCTACCGTTTCAGGTGTTGAAGTGTCTCGCGATCTGGCTTACGCCAAAGTTTACGTCACCTTCCTGAACGTGCTGACCGAAAACCACGATCCGGATCTGGTGACCAACGGCATTAAAGCGTTGCAGGATGCTTCTGGCTATATCCGTACGCTGCTGGGCAAAGCGATGCGCCTGCGCGTAGTGCCGGAACTGACCTTCTCTTACGATAACTCACTGGTTGAAGGCATGCGTATGTCCAACCTGGTGACCAACGTAGTGAAGAACGATGCCGAACGTCGCAATGCATCAGGCGATGAAGAGGAGGCTTAATGAGTCGCCCTCGCCGTCGCGGCCGTGACATTCACGGCGTACTGCTGCTGGACAAACCGCAGGGCCTGTCGTCTAACGATGCCCTGCAAAAAGTAAAGCGTATCTACAATGCCAACCGCGCGGGCCACACCGGCGCGCTCGATCCACTGGCGACCGGTATGCTGCCAATCTGTCTGGGTGAGGCCACCAAGTTCTCCCAGTACCTGCTCGATTCCGACAAGCGTTACCGCGTGATTGCCCGTTTGGGCCAGCGCACGGATACCTCGGATGCCGATGGTCAGATCGTGCAGGAGCGGCCGGTAAACTTCACCCAAGCGCAGCTTGATACCGCGCTGGACACCTTCAGGGGTAACATCCAGCAGGTGCCTTCGATGTATTCCGCACTGAAATACCAGGGCAAAAAGCTGTATGAATATGCTCGCCAGGGTATCGAAGTCCCGCGTGAAGCACGCAGCATCACCGTGTATGAGTTGCAGTTTATCCGCTGGGAAGGGGATGAGCTTGAGCTGGAAATTCACTGCTCAAAAGGCACCTACATCCGCACCATCACGGATGACCTCGGTGAGTTGCTGGGCTGTGGCGCACACGTGATTTATCTGCGCCGCCTGCAGGTGGCGAAGTACCCGATCGCCCGCATGGTCACGTTGGAACAGCTGAATGCGTTAGTGGAGCAGGCACAGGAGCAGAGCATTGCGCCGAGCGAACTGCTCGATCCATTGCTGATGCCGATGGATAGCCCGGCTGAAGACTTTCCTGAAGTGAACCTGTTGCCAGCGGTAGCGGGTTACGTCAAGCAAGGGCAGCCGGTGCAGGCCGCAGGGGCTCCGGCCTCGGGTCTGGTGCGCATTACCGAAGGCGAAGAACGTAAATTTATCGGCATTGGCGAGATTGCCGATGATGGCCGAGTCGCGCCGCGCCGCCTGGTTGTCGAATATTTCGACTGACCTGCCCGCCTTGCGATCGCCCTGCGCTAAGAGTAGAATGGCGCAGCTTATGCATTGGGTTGCTGAATTAGAGATCGGCGCCTGTATTTATTATATATAATTTTGGAGTATGACAATGTCTCTAAGTGTTGAAGCTAAAGCTAAAATCGTAGCTGACTTCGGTCGTGGTACTAACGACAGCGGTTCTACCGAAGTTCAGGTTGCCCTGTTGACTGCGCAGATCAACCATCTGCAAGGCCACTTCTCAGAGCACAAAAAAGATCACCACAGCCGTCGTGGTCTGCTGCGTATGGTTTCTCAGCGTCGTAAGCTGCTGGACTACCTGAAGCGTAAAGATGTAGCACGTTACACCAGCCTGATCGAGCGTCTGGGTCTGCGTCGCTAATCGAGCAAGTTTCAGTAGAAAGGGGCCAAATTTGGCCCCTTTCTTCTAGGAAGCATAAGCAAATCAGGTTAATGTATTACTGAGGATCTTCCGTTACAGAGGTTCGCGCGGCTAATGAGAGGCTTTATCTCATGAGAGATAAGGATTGTCATTAGTCGCGAGGATGTAGTGAGAAGGTCAGTGAACCACAGGCGTGTCGAGTCGAAGAACGATTGCGCGCCACCAATTAAGGATTAAATTTTGCTGACTCCGATTATTCGCAAATTCCAATATGGCCAACACACCGTGACGCTTGAAACCGGTATGATGGCACGTCAAGCCACTGCCGCCGTGATGGTGAGCATGGATGACACCGCAGTATTCGTCACCGTAGTAGGCCAGAAGAAAGCCAAACCAGGCCAGAGCTTCTTCCCTCTGACCGTGAACTATCAGGAGCGTACCTACGCTGCTGGCCGTATCCCGGGTAGCTTCTTCCGTCGTGAAGGCCGTCCGAGCGAAGGCGAAACCCTGACTTCCCGTCTGATCGACCGTCCGATCCGCCCACTGTTCCCAGATAGCTTCCTGAACGAAGTGCAAGTGATCGCCACCGTGGTTTCTGTGAACCCACAGGTAAACCCAGACATCGTAGCGATGATCGGTGCCTCTGCTGCCCTGAGCCTGTCCGGTATTCCGTTCAATGGCCCAATCGGTTCTGCACGCGTGGGTTACATCAACGATCAGTACGTACTGAACCCAACCACCGACGAGCTGAAAGAAAGCCGTCTGGACCTGGTGGTTGCCGGTACCGCAGGCGCAGTGCTGATGGTGGAATCCGAAGCGGACGTGCTGAGCGAAGATCAGATGCTGGGCGCAGTCGTGTTTGGCCATGACCAACAGCAAATCGTTATCGAAAACATTAACGCTCTGGTTGCCGAAGCTGGCAAGCCGAAGTGGGATTGGCAGGCACCAGCGGTTAACGAAGCGCTGCATGCGCGCGTAGCCGAGCTGGCCGAAAGCCGTCTGGGCGATGCTTACCACATCACCGAAAAACAAGAGCGTTACGCTCAGGTTGATGCGATCAAAGACAGCGTAGTGGAAACTCTGCTGGCGCAAGACGAAACTCTGGACGCGTCTGAAATTCAGGACATCCTGGGCACCGTTGAGAAAAACGTCGTACGTAGCCGTGTGCTGCGTGGCGAGCCGCGTATCGATGGCCGTGAGAAAGACATGATCCGTGGTCTGGACGTGCGCACTGGCGTTCTGCCACGTACCCACGGTTCCGCACTGTTCACCCGTGGTGAAACTCAGGCGCTGGTTACCGCCACTCTGGGTACCGCGCGTGACGCACAGAACATCGACGAGCTGATGGGCGAGAAAACCGACAGCTTCCTGTTCCACTACAACTTCCCTCCGTACTCTGTTGGTGAAACCGGCATGGTAGGTTCACCGAAGCGTCGTGAAATCGGCCATGGTCGTCTGGCAAAACGTGGCGTTTTAGCTATGATGCCTAAACCAGAAGATTTCCCGTACACCGTACGTGTGGTGTCTGAAATCACCGAATCCAACGGTTCTTCTTCAATGGCTTCCGTTTGTGGTGCTTCTCTGGCACTGATGGACGCAGGTGTGCCAATCAAGGCCGCCGTTGCGGGTATCGCAATGGGCCTGGTGAAAGAAGAAGAAAACTTTGTTGTACTGTCTGATATTCTGGGTGACGAAGATCACCTGGGCGACATGGACTTCAAAGTGGCCGGTAGCCGCGATGGTATCACCGCGCTGCAGATGGACATTAAAATTGAAGGTATCACCCGCGAAATCATGCAGGTGGCTCTGAACCAGGCCAAGGGTGCGCGTCTGCACATTCTGGGCGTGATGGAACAGGCTATCAGCACGCCGCGTGGCGATATCTCTGAGTTCGCACCACGTATTCACACCATCAAGATCAATCCAGACAAGATCAAAGATGTGATCGGTAAAGGTGGCTCAGTCATCCGTGCGTTGACCGAAGAAACTGGCACCACGATCGAAATTGAAGATGACGGTACAGTGAAGATTGCTGCGACCGATGGCGACAAAGCGAAGTTCGCTATCCGCCGCATCGAAGAGATCACCGCTGAGATCGAAGTTGGCCGTGTGTATCAGGGTAAAGTAACCCGTATCGTTGATTTTGGTGCCTTCGTGGCCATCGGCGGCGGTAAAGAAGGCCTGGTGCACATCTCTCAAATCGCCGACAAGCGCGTTGAGAAAGTGACCGACTATCTGCAGATGGGTCAGGAAGTACCGGTTAAGGTAATGGAAGTTGATCGCCAGGGCCGTGTGCGTCTGAGCATCAAAGAAGCTACAGCGCCAGAATCCGCTGCGGCTCCTGCACCAGAAGCAGAATAACTGTATCAGCAGTTTTACAGCTCCCTGCCGTTAGGGTTGGGGGCTGTCCTTATCGCGTGGGTAGGATACTCGCGTATTAGCAAGCGGAGGACAGGACGTTCATCCAATGTTTGTCTTCGGGAGTGGGAAATGAAGCCTTTCTTGCGCTGGTGTTACGTTGCGACAGCACTATTGCTGGCAGGATGCAGCAACCATGATTGGCGTAAAGACGAAGTTCTGGCTATTCCGTTGCAGCCTACGCTGCAGCAGGAAGTGATCCTGGCGCGCATGGAACAAATACTTGCCAGCCGGGCATTAACGGACGATGAGCGAGCACAGCTTTTATATGAGCGCGGTGTGCTGTATGATAGCCTAGGTTTACGTGCTCTAGCGCGCAATGACTTTTCACAAGCGCTAGCGATACGTCCTGATATGCCAGAAGTTTTCAACTACCTGGGCATTTACTTAACGCAGGCAGGCAATTTTGATGCTGCCTATGAAGCGTTTGATTCTGTACTAGAGCTTGATCCAACTTACAATTACGCGCGTTTAAACCGGGGCATCGCACTGTATTATGGCGGCCGCTTCCCGTTGGCGCAGGATGATCTGCAGGCGTTTTATCAAGACGACCCAAACGATCCCTTCCGTTCGCTGTGGCTTTATCTGGTGGAGAGAGAAATCGATCCCAAGATGGCTACCGTATCGCTCCAGCAGCGTTATGACAAATCGGACAGAGGGCAATGGGGATGGAATATTGTCGAATTCTACCTGGGCAAAATCAGCGAAAAAACGCTGATGGAACGCCTCAAGGCAGATGCAACGGATAACACTTCGCTCGCTGAGCATCTCAGTGAAACTGACTTCTATTTAGGTAAGCACTACCTAAGTCTGGGGGACAAGGACACCGCTTCGGCGCTGTTCAAACTGACGGTGGCTAACAATGTTCATAACTTTGTTGAGCACCGCTATGCATTGTTGGAATTGGCGCTGTTGGGCCAAGAACAAGACGACCTATCGGAATCGGACCAGCAATAGCTGACGGACACTTATCAGCCTGATTTACATTGGTTTTTTTGACCAAAGTAATCGCCTTAACGGGCGAGGGCTTTTTTGTCTGTTTTATAATCTAATTTGAGCCGGTTCACACTTTTCAATGAAAATGACTGAAAATTTTCTCGACGAGTTATGTAGACTGGCTGCCATTATTAATGAGGCACGTGTACATGACTACTGAGCTTGAAACCTCTTTTGCTGACCTGGGGCTGTCTGCTCCGATCATTGCTGCCCTGACCGATCTGGGCTACGAAAAACCATCACCGATCCAGGCTGAGTGTATTCCTCACCTGTTGAACGGCCGCGACGTGCTGGGCATGGCGCAGACCGGTAGTGGTAAAACTGCGGCGTTCTCGCTGCCCCTGCTGCACAACCTCGATGCAGCCCTGAAAGCACCACAAATCCTGGTACTGGCTCCAACCCGCGAACTGGCGGTTCAGGTCGCTGAAGCCATGACCGATTTCTCCAAGCACATGCATGGCGTTAACGTGGTGGCCCTGTACGGTGGCCAACGTTATGACGTGCAGCTGCGCGCTCTGCGTCAGGGCCCGCAAATCGTAGTAGGGACCCCGGGCCGTCTGCTGGACCACCTGAAACGTGGCACCCTGAACCTTTCTGGCCTGAAAGGCCTGGTTCTGGACGAAGCCGACGAAATGCTGCGCATGGGCTTTATCGAAGACGTAGAAACCATCATGGCGGAGATCCCGGCTGAACATCAGACCGCGCTGTTCTCTGCGACCATGCCGGAAGCGATCCGTCGTATTACCCGTCGCTTCATGAAAGATCCACAGGAAGTGCGCATTCAGTCCAGCATCACCACTCGTCCGGACATTAGCCAGAGCTACTGGACCGTGCAGGGCATGCGTAAAAACGAAGCGCTGGTGCGTTTCCTGGAAGCTGAAGATTTTGACGCGGCGATCATCTTCGTACGTACCAAAAATGCGACCCTGGAAGTGGCCGAAGCGCTGGAGCGCAGCGGTTACAACAGTGCCGCACTGAACGGTGACATGAACCAGGCGCTGCGTGAGCAGACCCTGGAGCGTCTGAAAAGTGGCCGTCTGGATATTCTGATCGCCACCGACGTTGCCGCTCGTGGTCTGGACGTTGAGCGTATCAGCCTGGTGGTAAACTATGATATCCCTATGGATTCAGAGTCTTACGTTCACCGTATCGGCCGTACCGGTCGTGCTGGCCGTGCTGGCCGTGCGCTGCTGTTCGTAGAAAACCGCGAACGCCGCCTGCTGCGCAACATCGAACGCACCATGAAGCTGACCATCCCTGAAGTCGAGCTGCCAAACGCAGATCTGCTGGGTGAGCGCCGCCTGGCCAAGTTTGCCGCTAAAGTTCAGCAGCAGCTGGAAAGCAGCGATCTGGATATGTACCGTGCGCTGCTGGCTAAGCTGCAGCCGGGTGAAGATCTGGATATGGAAACGCTGGCTGCTGCACTGCTGAAAATGGCACAGGGCGAGCGTCCTCTGATCCTGCCACCAGATCCAGTGTTCAAACCGCGTCAACGTCGTGAGTTCAACGATCGTGACGAACGTGGTAGCGACCGTCGTCGTGACGCACGTCCAGACAGCCGTGAAGCTGGTGCTGAGCGTCCACGTCGCGAACGCCGTGACGTGGGTGAAATGCAGCTGTACCGCATTGAAGTTGGCCGTGATGACGGCGTGGAAGTTCGTCATATCGTTGGTGCGATCGCTAACGAAGGTGACATCAGCAGCCGTTACATCGGTAACATCAAGCTGTTTGCTTCCCACTCCACCATCGAGCTGCCAAAAGGCATGCCGGGCGAGATCCTGAATCACTTCACTCGCACCCGCATTCTGAACAAGCCGATGAACATGCAACTGCTGGGCGATGCACAGCCGCATGAACGTCGTGAGCGTCCTGCCGGTGGTAACGGTGGTGAGCGCCGTGGTGGTGCCCGTCCATTCAACGGTGAGCGTCGCGAAGGTGCACCAGCACCACGTCGTTCTTTCGGTGAGCGTCGTGAAGGCGGTAATGCTGCCGGTGGCGAACGCCGTGGCGGTAACTTCAACCGTGACAAGCCAGCACCACGCCGTGACGATGCAGCAGCTCCTGCCGCACCACGTCGCCGTTTCGGTGATGCATAACCGTTGATTTGACCGTTTACGGTTAATCAGCTTAAAAACCAGTCTTCGGACTGGTTTTTTTTTGCCTGATATCTCAGTTAATACTGCTAAAGGGCGTATCATCCGCAAGGTTTATCTTACGGATGCACAGGAGCTGCCGTGAACTGGCAACAATTCAAATCTCAATACCTGGTGCGCTTTTGGGCACCCTTACCGGCGGTGATCGCAGCCGGGATCCTCTCGACCTACTATTTCGGCATGACCGGCACCTTCTGGGCGGTAACCGGCGAATTTACCCGCTGGGGGGGCCATATCTTGCAGTGGTTTGGCTTTCATCCCGAGCAGTGGGGTTACTTTAAGGTGATCGGCCTACAGGGCACACCACTCGATCGTATTGATGGGCGCATGATTATTGGTATGTTTGCGGGTTGCATCGCCGCTGCGCTGTGGGCCAACAACATCAAATTACGTATGCCGCAGCACCGCATCCGCATTGCACAGGCATTGCTGGGCGGCATTATTGCCGGTTTTGGCGCGCGTTTAGCGATGGGGTGTAACCTGGCGGCCTTCTTTACCGGCATTCCACAGTTCTCGCTGCATGCCTGGTTTTTTGCGCTGGCAACGGCGGCCGGCTCTTACTTCGGTGCCAAATTTACCTTGCTGCCGATGTTCCGTATTCCGGTCAAGCTGCAAAGAGTGAAAGCGGCCTCACCATTGACGCAAAAACCCGAGCAGGCACGCCGTCGTTTCCGTTTGGGAATGGGGGTTTTCTGCCTCACGGTGGCCTGGTCATTATGGACGCTGTTTGATGCGCCGAAACTCGGTATCGCCATGCTGTTTGGTATCGGTTTTGGCCTGCTGATTGAACGGGCGCAGATCTGCTTTACCTCGGCGTTCCGCGATCTGTGGATCACTGGCCGTACGCATATGGCTAAAGCGATTATTATCGGTATGGCGGTCAGCGCCATCGGCATTTTCAGCTACGTGCAACTGGGCGTCTCGCCGAAGATCATGTGGGCCGGACCCAACGCGGTACTGGGTGGCCTGCTGTTTGGCTTCGGTATTGTGCTGGCTGGCGGCTGTGAAACCGGTTGGATGTATCGTGCGGTGGAAGGACAGGTCCATTACTGGTGGGTGGGGTTGGGCAACATTATCGGTGCCACGCTGTTAGCCTACTACTGGGACGATCTGGCGCCAGCCTTGGCGACCAACTACGACAAGATTAACCTGCTGGACACCTTCGGGCCGATCGGTGGTTTGCTGGTGACTTATCTGTTACTGGCCATCGCCTTTGCCGCGATGCTGTGGTGGGAGAAACGCTTTTTCCGTGCCAAGCCAGATGCGCAGGTGGTGAACTTAAGGAGTGAAGTATGAAACAGACCGAGATCGTGCCGGATTACCGGTTGGATATGGTGGGAGAGCCTTGTCCTTATCCGGCGGTAGCCACGTTAGAAGCGATGCCGCAGCTGAAACCGGGTGAAATACTGGAAGTGATCAGCGACTGTCCGCAGTCGATCAATAATATCCCGCTCGATGCCCGTAACCACGGCTACAAGGTGCTGGATATTCAGCAGGATGGGCCAACCATTCGCTACCTGATCCAGCGCTGAGCCCCCTCACCCCCACCCCTCTCCCTGTACAGACCGAGGACATCATGAACACTTGTTCGGGGACATGGTAGACACTTACAACATAGGTATGAGTACTTCTGAGTGGAGCTGCTTATGCCGTGGAATGAGAGATCTGCCATGTCATTACGTA
>NZ_LXKR01000016.1:0-651 GCF_001692375.1 Serratia sp. 14-2641
TTTGCGCACCCGCCCATCCTGGGCGCGATTGGGGTTAAAGCTCTTCTCGGCCACATCGCACATCGACATCACAATCGTCGACGCCAGCGTCATTCCTTCGGCGCGATCCAGTTGAATCACGGTTTCGAGGTCGCCATGCACGCGAAATTGCACCACGGTCACATTATTCATCCCGATCAGCAGATGAATATCGCTGGCCCCTTTCTTCTTGGCTTCCCGAAAAAAACCGATGATTTTCGCCTGTTGAGCGGAGTAATCGTTAGCATCGGGGTTGTCTGTGACCTGGCTTTGTTGCAATGCTTTCAGTTTGTCGAGCTGGACCCGCTTAACCTTCAGCCTGGGGTATTGCTTAAACGCGCCAGCAATCTCTGACGTGACGGCCAGACTGGTATTGTGCGCGTCAGACACATACAAGGTCGGGGCGTCAGAATTGGCCAGATCTAAATGGATATAGGTTGAACCACGTTTCTCATACATATTGGTTACCCCGCAAAGGAAAGAGACACCTGCATTGAGTTCTTCCCGGAGACAACGACCTCATTGAGGTTGATCCGTTTAACAACGTATTCCGTACCCGGAATGCGATCCCCTGACTGCACCGTAACCTGGTTGCCGTTGCTGAGTGCCAGCACGGCCGTGAAACCTTTCCCC
>NZ_LXKR01000017.1:0-651 GCF_001692375.1 Serratia sp. 14-2641
TTTGCGCACCCGCCCATCCTGGGCGCGATTGGGGTTAAAGCTCTTCTCGGCCACATCGCACATCGACATCACAATCGTCGACGCCAGCGTCATTCCTTCTGCACTATCCAGTTGCATCACCGTTTCGAGGTCGCCATGCACGCGAAATTGCACCACGGTCACATTGTTCATCCCGATCATCAGATGAATATCGCTGGCCCCTTTCTTCTTGGCTTCCCGAAAAAAACCGATGATTTTCGCCTGTTGAGCGGAATAATCGTTAGCTTCGGGATTGTCTGTTACCTGGCTTTGCTGCAATTCCTTCAGTTTGTCGAGCTGGACCCGCTTAACCTGTAGCCTGGGGTATTGCTTAAACGCGCCGGCAATCTCTGACGTGACGGCCAGACTGTTATTGTGCGCGTCAGACACATACAAGGTCGGGGCGTCAGAATTGACCAGATCTAAATAGATATAGGTTGAGCCACGTTTCTCATACATATTGGTTACCCCGCAAAGGAAAGAGACACCAGCGTTGGGCTCTTCCCGGAGACAACGACCTCATTGAGGTTGATACGTTTAACAACGTATTCCGTACCCGGAATGCGATCCCCTGACTGCACCGTAACCTGGTTGCCGTTGCTGAGTGCCAGCACGGCCGTGAAACCTTTCCCC
>NZ_LXKR01000018.1:0-175 GCF_001692375.1 Serratia sp. 14-2641
ACAGAAGGTATCATGAACAGTTGTATAAATGATTATTAGGTAGTTGGTGTTATCATATATTCTAACGTGGAGTTGGTGAGTTGTAATTTGTTCTTGGTGTTTGGTTTTTAGGTTGCCATGATGTTCTTTGTTTTAATTTTTTTTTTTTTTTATTTATTTTTTTATTTTTTTTTTT